>SHUD01000058.1 GCA_009697505.1 Bryobacterales bacterium | reverse complement strand
GATCGTTTGTTCACTACTTAATAAGCACGCCGCGCGGGCCTTTCTGGCACGGGCGGTGCACTTGACCTAAGTATAGAACGAAACGCCCGGACATGGGGTCTCGGGTCGCGGGAACCAGCCGCATGGGGCGTTTCTGTTCCGCCGGACTTTGCGCCTGTTGATCTAAGCCGAAATCGACGCAGCGGTTGTACATCAGCCGGACGTCGTCGATGAAGGAACGGACGTGTTGGTTGTCATTGCTGATTCCGGCACGTCTGATGTGCTGGTAGGTGAGCACGGCCCCGCGTATGGCGCGACTCAATAAGTCGGGATGATTGAGGAATCGGGAGCCGGAAAGCCTTCCGAAATCGTGATCCCGCATTTCCGTGAGCCAGTCCTTGCAGTGGCACAGCCGTGGCATGTGCGTTGCGAGCCGGAGGTCGTACTCGATGTCCTCCCAAAACGGCAGATCCGACCACGGTCCCTCCTTATCGCACAATCGCCGCCGATAGAGCGGCGTCGAAGTACACCAATAACGCCTTCCGAGAAACTCAGGCAGCATCGTTTCAAATGTTTGCCCAGTCAACTCAGCCGGCGTATCCGGAGGCTTGGTTCCCATGCGATAGCGCCTTGTGTAGCAATATGCGATGTCGCGATCCGGATTCTCCTCCCAGCGCGGCGACCATTTTCGTGAACTTCTCCGGCATGATCAGGTCGTCGCTGTCCAGGTATTGAATGTACTCCCCGCGAGCCACCCGGCGTCCGGCCTCCCGCGCCAGTCCGGCGCGCCCCCGATGCGGTATGTGGAGCGCTCGAATGACCTCATGCTCCCGTGCGAGTTGATCGCAGAGCACGGCGGTTTCGTCCGTCGAACCGTCGTCGACAATAACGATCTCGATATTTCGGCATGTTTGCGCGAGCACGCTGTCGACCGCTTCCCGTAGCAGGCCGGCGCGGTTGTAGACGGGGATGATGGTGCTCACCAATCCGGGAATCATCCCGCTGGCCGCCGGTTCGCTCGGGATCGCCGGTGGCGAATATGCTGGCAGCGATTCCAGTAAATCAACGTACTTGCGGGCCACGGCGCCGGGCGCGTGTCTTGAAGCAACAACCGCGCACGCACGCTCAACCAGTGTTCGTCTCGTTTCGACCTGTTCCGGGTCTAGCAGACCGCTTATTTTCAACGCGGCGCTTTCGACGTCTCCGGAATTGTAGAGGCAGCCAGTGACGCCTTCGCTCAGCATTTCTCCAACACCGCCTACATTCGAGGAAATTACCGGGCACAGGCTCGCCATCGCCTCGATGAAGGTCATGGGGGCGGACTCATAGAGCGAAGTGGAGACAAGGCAGCCGCCCGAGTTCGCCGCGAGCGAATAGACGTCCGGCATTTGGTGATGGGGCACGCATTGACAGAACGTGAACCGGTTCCTCCACGGCTCAGGGACGGCGTCAAGCAGCTTTTGCTTGTAGGCGGCGTACTCTTGGTTGCTGTAGGCGTCGCCCGCGACCAGCAAGCGCACTTCCGTTCCGGATCGCAGCAACGTCTCCCCGATTTTCATGAATTCAATGGGATTCTTCTCATCCTCAAGGCGTCCCACCCACAGCAGAATCGGCCCCCCCCGGTGCGAGCGGAATACCTTCCAATGCGCGGGGCGCATGCGGATGGAACCGTTCATTCAATGGATTCGGAATCACCACGACTTGCTTCGGAGTCTGCAGCGAAGCTTCCACCAGGCGTTTGTTATAGTGCGACGGAACGACAATCGCGGCAACGCGCGGGTGATTCAGATTGACGTGGAATCCGGCGAGCGCCGCCAGCAAAGATGCGTGGGTCTCAAACAGCACACGGGCGGTCACGTTCCATTCGTCCAGAAGATCGACGAAGCCGGGATGGTCCACCACCGAAATAGCGTCAAAACCCGCATTGAGGAGCGCCAGCACGCGCCCTCTTTCCAGGCCCATGGTAACCCTGGGATCGTGGGCTAACGCTGCGCCGCCGGAACCATAAAATTCGCCGAACACCACGTGTCCGTCGACACCGAGTGCGTTCAGCGCATCGAGCTTATTCAGAATCGAGGTTTCGACTCCCCCTAGGCCGCAAAACCGGTAGACAAACAGGAGTTCCATTTCCATTTGCTCAGTCGTTTGGAGCACCAATGCCTTGCATCAGAATATGCCCTCCCGATGATAGGCAGCCAGCGCCTTCCGGAAAACATCTTCGCAGATCCCCGCTCGAGTGTCCGAATCCAAGCGGTGCGGACGGCTCTCTCGGTTCACTTCTCGCAATGCTGAAGCGGCATCCTCCTGTACTCCCCAAGTCCATCCTCCCTTAACGGGTTTTGATCCGCAGTGTTGGTATAAGTAGAACGTTTCCGGCATGTAGATGTCATCCAGACTCGAAGCGGCAAATGCGCTCAGCAGAGACGGGATGATCGCGGCGGGTGGCGCTGCCGGTCCGCAGCACTTGAGGGTGACAGCCATGCTGGATCGAATGTGCAAGAAGGTCTCCTGCAGGCCGGCTTGCGTACGGACGGGAGAATAATCAAAGGTCGAATAGTGTGCTGAATCCGTACCCGTAAAAGTGTGTGGCTGGTGATCTCCAAAAATAGCCAGGACGTAGGGACGGCCAGTTGCCTGTTGCAGTTCCCTTAGATAAGTGGCCACGAGATCAAACGCCTCAGACGTGGAATCCAGCCGGCGCAGGTATTCGTTCAACTGGCAATTCATTCCAAAGTCTTGAACGCCCGCGAACGTCGCCACGAAGTCCTCTGACCTGGAGAAATGATCGCAGGGATGCGGTGCATGATTTTCCGTGAGCACCACATAAGCGAAAAATGGAGCGGCTCGCATCGGTTTCAACTTGCCCAACGCCGCGGCGGCGATGGAGCGGTCGCTCTGCCACGTTGCGACGGGGAGGTCGAAATCGCCAGGGTCGAAGAAATGCCGGAAGCCATAGTTGCCGTACGCGCGGCGGGCGTTATAGAACGTGCCCGGCCAGGGATAGTAAGCGGCCGTATCATATCCTTTTGCCGCCAAGTAGCGTACGAGCGTTCTTCTTATGTACGGCGATAATGTCGCGTGAGTGTAGAACCCTGAGTACCCGAAGTTCCGGGAATCGATTCCGGCGATCGACTCGAATTCCGTGATCCAGCTGCCACCTCCGACCGCATTTACTTGGAGCCCGGTAAGCAACTGCGTATCACTCCGCGGGGCAAAGAGCGTGACCTCATGTCTGCCGGCAAGGCGGAAAGCTTTGTTTGGATCGAACGTCGATTCCGCCATCAGGACGATGATGTTCGGGAGTTGGCTCTGGGAAGGTGAGTGGATGTTCACGTAACGGCCACTGGCCCGCGCCAGCTCGGCGGGCGATGCTGGCGCGACTTGAAGCGTCGTGTCGTAATAGGGTCCGCCATCGTTCGTTTCGAGGAATGAAGAGAAGAGGACAAACGGAGCCGCGCCGATGGACTCGGAATATTTGGCCAAGCTAACCGGCTCCCACAACGAGCCGTTCTTGGCGGCCCCTGCCGCGAGAAGGCCGGGCAAAGAATGTACGAAGTATATGAACGCGCCCACGGCCCACGCTTGGCACACCGCACTCCTGGCACATCGCTTGACCGCTTCCATGGACGCGCAAACCTTCCTGACATCGCGGACCAGGACGGCAGCGCAGGAAATCAAGATCAAGCCGCCACACGCAATGCCGAGACGCAGTGTCCAGTACGGCCACCCCAGCGACTGCCACAAACCGAGCGGATTTGCAAACGCGATTTTCAGGTCTAAAGCCGTGAGCGGCGCCTGAGTCAGAGCGATTTTCGTACGATTGACTTCTTCCAAACCAAGCGCGATTGACGCGGCCAGGAACAGGATCGCCAGGGCGCTTCTCCATCGCAGCAGAAAGCAAATCGAGAGAGTGTAGAGAGCCAGGAACGCACTGGCGGAATCCTCGATCGCGCGCGGCGAAGCTAGCCTCCATGCCAGCGTCAGACCCGACGTCAAGATCAACGGCACGGCGAGCAGAATCCAGCTCCGCGAACGCCGAAGATTCGTCCCCGCCACGCGCCGGATGTTTCCTCGCACCGCCTCAGCCTTCATGATGCGGAGGACTCCACGGTTTCCTCGGCGCCTTCACTGACGCCAGTTTTCACGATGTGGCCGTCGGAGGAACCCTGCAAACTCACGCTGGATAACTCCACAGCGACGCCGCTTCCGCCGGCGTCGAAATGAATCCGGGCATTGTCGTCGTTCTCCGCTGCCGTAAAGTCCAATTCAAAGTGTTGCCAGCGGCGCTTGAGCGTGACTCTTTCGTACAACCCAAGGTTGGTCCACGGGGACTCCGCCCTGGCGCAGCCGACACCCACGCCCCGCCGCTTATCGGCTCGCGCCCAGAACCGGAGTGTGTAACGATGGGTAGCTTTCACTTTCAGCGGCGCCTGATTCAGCTGAATGTCCCAAGGCGTTTTCGTTTCCGCTTTGGCGATGTCGATGCGCACCATGCGCGGCCGGCCCGGCGAAATCACCAGGCGGGCGCTGTTACCGCCCTCGCATCGAAGCTGCCACTCACCCTCGCAGTATTCCGCGGGCTGCACAGTCTCGCTCGCCTCGGAGCGCGCGTGTCCAACACCGGGCTGCTTTAGGAGTCCCAATCGCGCTCCCAGGCGTACCCACGTTTGCCCCCGCAGATTCGCGATGGCGATCTCATGATCCTCGGTCCGCTGCCGCCGCTGATTCCGGTCGTCCTCGACTCCGGCTTTCTGCCGCTGCAGCGTCTCGCTGAGTTCCCGCGTCCGTTGGAGTTCGTCCTGCAGCGATACCTTCTGCTGCTCCAGCTCCTCGGCGGACCGTTGCCACCGATTGCGCTCATCCTCGACCTCGGCTTTCTGGCGCTGCAACGCCTCGCCGAGGTCCCGCGACGTTTGGAGTTCGTCCTGTAGCGATGCCTTCTGCTGCTCCGCAACCGCGGCGGTACGCCGCCACTCCAGCAGTTGAGTCTCCACCGCAGCCTTCTCTCGCCCATGCTCTTCAGCCAGCCGCTGCCAATGCAAACGGTCGCCTTCCACTGTTTCCTTTTCCCGCTGTAATCTGCCGCGATCTTCCTCCAGCCGCACTCTGCCGCTATCGAGCTGATCGATGGCGGCCCGCTGCTTCGCGATCATTTCTTCGTCCTGCTTGATCACCGCTCCCCAGCTGGCCGAGTGCCTCAAAACCATCCGCTTCAGCTCCGGCAGCGCCTGGCGGGCCAGATCCGGTGTTTGCGATTGCTTCTCCAGGGCAGTCAGAAATACTTCCGCGCGGCGGTGGATCTTCGGCCATAGTTTCTCCCAGGCTTCCGGCGTCCGGCACGTGGGCAGCGTGGCGGCTTCAAAAATACATCGGGCCACCCCTTCCGGGTACAGACGCGCGTAATGTTCCTTCTCCACTGCCTTCATAAGGTTCGTGGCATCCTTGCCTGCGCCAATCAGTAGTCCGGCACACCAGCACATCAGGTAGAACTCCTGACTCTCAACGCTGTCCCGCTGCCAGCCGTTGAGGTAGTCCGGATGCGGATTCCGCACTCGCGCGTCGCCCGTGTGCCCGCGCCGGAGCACGCGGAGTCCATCGCGCAGAAGCTGCTCAGCGCCCAGCGACGAGGAATTTTGCGCCATCCGGTAATAAACGAGCACTTCGCGAACCGCGCCGAAGCGCGCGCCGGTTCTGGCGACGCGCTGCCACAAGTCCCAATCCGGGGATTTTTGGAGCGACGTATCAAACTTCCCCACCTCTTCCACCAGCGCCTTGCGCACGATGCAGGCATGCACCGGGAACGCCGCCCGCCGGGCCAGCGTGGGGAACAAAGCGCTTACCGGCGCCTGGTAATCGTCATCCACATACGTGCCATCCTGAGCAACACGAACCGATCCGCCGTGCGCTGCGTCCAGCTCCGGGTGCGCCTTCAGTTCCGCCGTGAGCTTTTCCAGGTGGAGAGGGGAAATCCAATCGTCGGAGTCCAGAAACACCAGCCACTCATGGCGCGTGTGACTGACTCCCGTGTTGCGGGCCGCGGCTTCGCCTCCATTGGCTTGCCGCACCATGCGGATGCGCGTGTCCCGGGCGACGAATGCGCCGGCGATATCGGCCGTGGCGTCCGTGGAACCATCGTCCACTACAATGGCCTCCCAATCCTGGAAGGTCTGCGAGACCACGGACTCCAGCGTCTCCGCGATAGTTCCCGCGGCGTTGTAGGCGGGTATGATGATCGATACGTTCACGGCGCCCAAGTGGTCAATCGTCCGCGTGACGCCCGCCCATTATCGGGGAGGGGGGCGCCTCTCTGATATCACCATACGCCAAAACGGCTCTGCAGCGTCGCAGAGTTCCCGCTGTCGAGCCCTGGTTGCCGCCTCGGTGGCGGCCCGGTGGGCCTAGCCTTTGGCTGGAGACCGCCCATGTAACGCCACCTACGCAATTCCCCCTACAATCCTAACTTTTTTCCCGGGATCGCCCGATAGAAACCACAGCAGGTACCATCGTTATGCCCATGGAAGCCTTTTTGTGGATGTTTCTGCCCGTGTTCGTGGCCGGGGGGAAGTGCGTTGCTGTCCTATCACATGATGCAGGCGCGGATGGAGGTGGCTCTCGCCAAGGAGCGTGAATCGCTGGCGGAGGCGCGGGCCGTGATCAATTCGCACAAGGTCACGCTGGAGGAACGCGTGCGAGCCACCGAGGAGGCCTGCAAGCGCCAGGCGCTCGACGATTTCATGCATGATATCCGCACCGAAGAACGCAGTTACGTGCGGCAGTTGAAGACGGCGACCGGCGCCAAGCAAAGCATTGTGATGCAGGAACGCCTGTTCTTCCGTAACATCCCGCTTTCCACTTGGGTTGAGCGTGAAATGGTGCTGGCCGAGGGCGATGCGGACATGAATCTGAATCAGCTGCCGGACCTGCAATCCGTGTTCGGCGGGGGAAGCTTGCCCTCCGCCCACACTCCGCAGGGGAATCCACCCGCGATTTCGAAGCTCCTCACTGAGATCAAGTCCGGCCAAAAGATGAGTGACACGCCCGTTTTGACGGTCCAGGCGACGGCCTTCGGCGCTCAGTAATTTCCAGGACCACCCGGTTCCACGCGGCCTCCAAATCCAGTAACATTGGGTCTGGAGAGACCCTAATGGCTGGACAAAAAGAACAAAACTTCAAGAATCACGCGCGGCTTGATCCCGCCTTTCACGGTTTTCTGACGCTGATGGGGCTGGCGATGCTTATCGGCGCCATCACCTATGTGGTCCAGGAGCCCGGCTGGGTTAGTGCCGCCCACCTACTCACGGTCATATGGGTGATCGCGTTGCAGTTCAAGGTCCGGCTCTATGCCCTCAAGGTGCAAGATCGCCTCATCCGCCTGGAAGAGCGCTTGCGGCTTGCGCAGATCCTGCCGGAATCGCTGCGGGGACGCATTGGGGAGCTCAGTGAGGCCCAACTCATTGGCCTGCGCTTTGCCTCCGACGGCGAGTTGGCTGGACTTGCCCAGCGCGCGCTGGAGGAACAGCTCGGCGCCAAGCAGATCAAGGAAGCCGTGCGGCACTGGCGGCCCGACTATTGGCGGGTTTGAAGAATCCTTGGAACTTCAGGTTAGGCGCCTTCGTAATTTCCAGCATGACGCGAACCATCTTCCCGGCAGCGGCCTCGGCATCGGTATTGCTGCTGGTTCTGACAGCGTGCAGCGGACTTCCCGACGGCGTCGGCGCCGTTCTGCAGGAGACCGAATCGGTGGAACTGGGAAAGACTGAATCCACGCGGGTTGCCATCCGCATGCCGGCCGGCGAGCTGCGCGTCCAGGGCGGGTCCGCGAAGCTTGTCGAGGCGAATTTTTCGTACGGCTCGCCCGACGCCAAGCCCCGCGTGGAGTACCGGGCCACCGGGTCGCGCGGCCAACTGAACATTGAACACCCCTCTGGAATGCGCCCGGGCTTCAATTCTTCCTACAATTGGGACCTGCGCTTCTAATGACAATCAGCCAATCGATCTGGAAACACACTTCGGCGCCGGCGAAGCCAAACTCGATTTGGGTAGTCTCAACCTCCGGAGCCTGGAGATCAACATGGGGGTGGGTGAATTGAACCTTGATCTGCGCGGAAAGCCGAAGCGCGGCTACGATGTTCGCGTGCATGGAGGCGTCGGAGAGGCGACTATCCGGTTGCCCAATGACGTGGGAATCAAGGCCGAGGCGCGCGGTGGAATCGGTCAGATCGAGATGCGCGGTCTGGAGAAACGCGGCGACCGTTGGGTGAATGCCGGGCATGAGGACGCCGACGTAACCATTCACCTGAACGTGGCGGGAGGCATCGGCGCCATTCGGGTGCTTGTGGAGTAAGCAGTCGAGAAATGCCGGCCCCGCGCGCCCCAGCCGATTCGCGGTAACCTAAGCTTCAGTGAGCCCAGCAACCACGGAAATCGTTCGCATTTCCACGCCTCAGTGCGAGCCGGGGATCGGCAAGGTCATCCGGACTCCCGAGTCGGCGGACTTAATCGACGGAGTTCGTGTACGTCCCTTCGACGTGTGGCCGGACGACCGCGGCTACTTCCTGGAAGTGGTCCGGATGAAGCAGGGCTTGGCGGCCGGCTTCGCGCCGGAAGAAACACAAGTATCGGCTGCCCTGAGTTATCCCGGAACCATCAAGGCGTTTCATTTCCATCTCCATCAGACCGATTTGTGGGCGCCATCCAAAGGAATGTTCCAGGTGGCCCTGGTGGATCTACGGCCGGAATCGCGGACATTTGGATTGAAGAACACACTGTATGTGGGCCCGCTGAAACCGTGGCAAATTCTGATTCCGCCGGGGGTCGGACACGGTTACAAAGTGATCGGCGAAGACGCGGCCATGTTGATCTATGTGACCAACCGCCTGTACAACCCAAAAGACGAAGGCCGCATCGCCTACAACGAACTGTCCCTGGCCTACGACTGGGAACTCCAACACAAATGAGATTTCTGGTAACCGGAGGCGCTGGTTTTATCGGCAGCGCGTTTCTCCGGCTTCTGCTGGGCCCCGCGCGCGGTGAGTCCAGCTTCGACGTCGTCAATCTGGACAAACTCACATACGCCGGCAACCTGGAGAACCTGGCGTCTATCGCCGGTCACCCGCGGTACCGGTTCGTGCACGGCGATATCTGCGATGCGGGTGTGGTCAACGCTCTGGTGGCCGATGTGCGGCCGGACGTCATCGTCAACTTCGCCGCGGAATCGCACGTGGACCGCAGCATTCTGTCTCCCGCTCCGGCATTCGAAACGAATCTGCGCGGTACGTTCACGCTGCTTGAAGCCGCGCGCCTGCACAAAACTCCCCGCTTTCTGCATGTGTCCACCGACGAGGTGTACGGCAGCATCGATCCGCCGCATGAGGCGGATGAAAACTACCCGCTCCGGGCCAGTAGTCCATATTCGGCTTCGAAAGCCGGGTCGGATTTGCTGGCGCTGTCGTACTTCGCCACTTATAAGATGCCGGTGATGGTCACGCGGGCATCCAATAACTACGGTCCGTACCAGTTTCCCGAAAAACTGATCCCGCTGATGATTTCAAACGCGCTGGAAGGCAAGGCCTTGCCGATATACGGCGCCGGCATGCAGGTGCGCGACTGGCTGCATGTGGAGGATCATTGCCGCGCGATCCTGGCGGCAATCGAGCGTGGGCGCCCCGGTGAGATCTACAACATTGGAGGCAGCCGCGCGCTGCCCAACGTGGAAGTGGTCAAGCTTATTCTGGACGCCGTGGGCAAGCCCCATTCCCTGATGCAAACCGTGGTGGATCGCCCAGGCCACGACCGCCGCTACGCGCTCTCCAGCGAAAAGCTGGTGCGGGAAACCGGCTGGCAGGCCGCGATACCGTTTGAAGAAGGTCTGCAGGCGACCATCGAGTGGTACCGCAACAATGCGGCATGGACCGCGCGCGTGAAATCCGGCGAGTATCAGCACTACTACGAACGCAACTACGCGAACCGTTGAGACCCGCGGCGGGTCTCAACGGTTCGTGGCAACGTTGTCAGCGGCCGGATGCCTGGCCGGTGGCGCTGTCCCGAGGACTCTTCACGTCGCTCTGCTGCTTCTGGTGCCGTTTGTCCCCGGCCTTTGCGGCTGCGGTCTTCGCCGCTTCTTTGGACGCGCCGTCCTGGGCTTTGCCGGCGCTCGCGTCACTTGCTTTCGAATGGTCAGCCGCTCGACCCTTGTCTTGCGCCATCACCAGAGTGGCCGCCATCAAACAGATTCCGATTAGTTTCATGAGACTCCTTCCATACTCATTTCGGCAGGCTTCCAGCAAGCCTTTAACGGAACGGCAAACACTGCTTGAACCTGGCCGAATCCAGGCGGAATTTGGCAAGCGCACGCCCGGGAGCTACACGGCTCTATCGGGGTCTCTAACGCCGCGCTGTGGCGGTCGCGGGGGGGATTACCTGCTTGCCGTTGGCGATGTATTCGGACGAGCGGCGGTCGTCTTCGAGCGCTGCTGCGCGCTCGCCCAGGCGTCTGCGGGCGACGGCCCGGTTGTGATATGCGTTCGCGTAGTATGGATTCAGCCGGATGGCCTCGCTGAAATCCGTCACGGCGCGGTCATAGCGCCGCAACAACAATTGTGCGAACCCTCGCGCGTTGTAGGAACTGGCGCGGCTGGGGTCAATGGCGATGGCGCGATCCAGCGCCTGCAAGGCTTCGGCGAAATTCTCGACGCTGGTGTGAGTGCGCCCCAGCCGGTCATAGTAATCCGCGTTTCCCGCCTTCGCCGTTACCGTCGCCACCACCGCCGCCGCCTCGCGGGGTAGCCCGGGCGCCACACCGGGAGTCCTCCCGGGCGGGGAAGCGCCGGGAGCCTGTGACGGTGCCCCACCCGGCTGGTTCTTCGCGTTTACGGCCTGGAACGACTGCCAAGTGTCGTTTAGAAAAGCCAACGGCTGATCCAATGTCTGGGCCGTCTCCGCCGCGCGGTTCAGCGCGGGGATCGCACGCTCCGGCGTATTCATCTGCAGGTAGGCTTCTGCGCGGCATAGGTACGCGCTGAAGGAGTTCTGATTGGCCTGCACGGCGCGATCGCAATCTTCCAGAGCCTGCTGGGCCAATCCGTCGCGCAGAAACATCGACGCCCGCCCCAGGTATCCCCGGTCGGAGTTAGGCAACAGAGAAATGGCTACCGTGAAATCGTCGGTCGCCAACTTGCTCTGTCCCTGCTGCTGGAAAAAGCTGCCGCGCAACAGGTAGCCATCGGCATTGCCCGAATCGCGAAGGATGGTTTCGTTGACATCAGCCATGGCAGGGGCCGCCTCTCCCAGGGCCGCGTACGCCGTCGCCCTTGAAAGATATGCGCGCGAGTTGTTGGGCTGTAACTTCAGAGATTGCGAAAAATCGGCCGCGGCGCTGGCATATTCACCCAACTGATGATAGGACTGGCCGCGCCGCAGAAACGCGGCATCGTTCTTGGGGTCGAACTCAATGGCATCGCTATAAGCTTCGATCGCCGCGCGGTACAATTTGAGCTCTTCCAGGCGCCGGCCCTCGTTGTAGGATTCCTGCGCTCGCTTGAAATTCGAGAGCACCGCGGGTTTGCCCGGGGCGACCGGTGCCGTTGTTACAGGGGAGGGCGGGCGCTCCGCTATCACCCGTCCCGTGCGCTGATTCCGCGCCATCTGGCGGATGGTCTCCTGTAAACCGCGCACTTCGGCCTGCAAGCGCTTCAGAGCGTCCTGCAACTGGTCGAGCGTGGTGGGCAGGTTGGGCTGGGTTTGCGCGATGAGCAGACCGGCCAGCGAGCCGATCACAACGGCGGCGCCAATCAGACGGCTTGGCTTTACCATATGGGTTCCGCGATCCGGGGGAGGGACTGCCCATTCAACATATCACAAAAGTTCTGTAGCCGCCCTCAAGTGTTTGCCCTAGTACCGACCGGCGAAACTATGCAATGCATCCGATTCGGAACCGCAGAGATCACAAGTGTCCCGCTGGTGCCTGGGGAGCATGAGCTGCCTAGGAACGGTCTTCATCCCCGCTTCTCCAGCGCAGCCTTCACCCAATCCTTCGTAAACGGGATTTGCCTGATGCGCGCGCCCGTGGCGTCGAAGATCGCGTTGCCGATGGCCGCCGCTATCACGGTAATGGATGTCTCGCCCGCGCCACTGGCTTCTTCGTCCAGGCGGTTGATGAGGACGCTTTCGATCTTCGGGATCGCGAAGCCCAGCGGGAGGCTGTGGTAACTGCGCCAATCAACCGAGGTGACCTTCTCGCTATCCCACGTCACCTCTTCGCCCAGCGCGCGGCTCACCGCTTGCAGCGCGCCGCCTTCAATCTGGTTGCGCAGGCCGTCGGGGTTGGAGATGGGGCCGCAGTCGTGAGCCGTCCATATGCGCTTCACTGTGACCTCCCCGGTGTCTTGATTTACGTCTATTTCGATGACCGCCGCCGAATAGCCGTTGTCGCCTTCATACAACACACAGGAAACACCGCGCCCGCTGACTACCCCCGCCTTGGCGATGTTCGGCTTGGGCGATGGGCGCGCCTCCCAGTTCGCGGCCTTGGCCGCGGCCTTTATCACTTCCATCAAGCGCGGGTCGCTCAAATGCCGCAGGCGGTATTCCACCGGATCGGCCTTGGCCCGGGCAGCCATCTCGTCCATGAAACATTCGTGCGCGAACGTGTTCTGGAGCCGCGCCGGCGAGCGCAGAGGCCCCGTCCAGAACGGCGAAACCACGTTGTGCACCAGCGCCTTTTCGCTCGCGATCTTGCCCGTTCCCTGCGCCTTTCCCGCCACGCGGCCGGCGAAGTAGGACGGCACGCCGTTGCTGTTGTTGTTGTACGCGCGCGGCGCCTGGGCGGGACCCGGCGAAAACGGCTGCGGCTCGAAGCCCAGCAGCATGCCGGTGACCACGTTGCCCGGCGTTCCGGTGCCCGGCCGGTTGCCTTTGGAAGGAGTCCACGATTCGTGCTCCCACGCGATGATGTTGCCTTGCGCGTCCAGACCGGCGCGCTCTTCCATAACGTGGGCGTTTCCATAGTTCTCCCACGCCATTTCGTCTTTGCGGGAAAGCTGCACGCGCACGGGCCGGCCCACGGCTTGCGAGAGAATCGCCGCATCGTAGGTCACCGTGTCCGCGCCATTGATGCCGTAACACCCGGAGCCGCGCGTGAAAATCACCCGTACTTTTTCAGGCTTCAACCCCAGCACCATGGCCGAAGTGGTCTTCTGATACCAGACGGCCTGCGTCGCCGAATAGAGGGTTGCCTTATCGCCATGCACATCGGCCACTGAGCAGGAGCTGCCCACCGAGCCGTGCATTTGGAACGGGTGATAGTAAGTGGTCGTGAGCACGGTGGCGGCCTTGGCGAGCGCCTGGCCGGAATCGGCCGAATCGATCAGGAGCACATCGCGCGCGGGCTGCTTCCGCAGCAATTCGTAGAAGTCCGATTGCACAGGCAGCCCCGTGCCCGCGCTCCAATTCACTTTCAATTTGCCGGCGGCCTGCATCGCCTGCCACGGCTTTTGCGCCACTACCCCAACGAAGTTCCTCTTGACCACCACCTTCACCAGCCCCGGCATACCCTGCACGGAGCTTTCGTCGACGCTGATCAGCGTGGCTCCCACCAACGGGGGACGCACCACGCGGCCATGCAGCATCCCGGGCAGCCTGACGTTATGTACGAATTCGAAGCGGCCGGTGACCACCTCCGGGAGATCCGGGCGCCCCAGTGGCGTCCCCAGCACTCTCCATTCGCTGGCGGGTTTGCGCCTTGCGGTTGCGCTCACCGTGAGATTAAATTTCTTGCCGCCCACCAACTGCGCGTAGGTGACTTTTTTCGACGGATCGTTCTTCGCGGTGATGACGCCGTCCCACGCCGTCAGTTGATCCACCGGAACGTTTAATCGCTGGGACGCGAGTTGGAACAGCGCCTCGCGCGCCGTGGCTCCGGCTTGCGCCAGATTGCCGTG
>SHUD01000057.1 GCA_009697505.1 Bryobacterales bacterium | reverse complement strand
AGGTTCTGGTTGAACGCGTTGATCACCCAGTCGCGCCAGCGCCACATGAAGCGCTCACCGTCGGATTGATACCCGCTGGTATCGGCGTAACGCGCGGCCTCCAGCCAGGTGAACGCCATGCGCTCGCCATAGCGCGGCGAGGCCAGCAGGCGGTCCACGACTTTCTCATAAGTGTTCGCGGACTTGTCGGCGATGAAGGCATCCAATTCCGCGGGCGCCGGCGGCAGGCCTGTCAAATCGAAACTCACCCGGCGCAGCAGCGTCGCGCGGTCGGCCTGCGGCGCGGGCTTCAGGCCTTCGCGGTCCAGCCGGGCCAGCACGAAGTTGTCGATACCGTTGCGCGGCCACTTGGCGTCGCTCACTTTGGCCAACTCGGGACGCAGCGGCGGAATAAACGACCAGTGCTTCTGCCAGACGGCTCCCTGCTCGATCCACTTCTTGATCACAGCCACTTCCCGTTCGCTGAGTGGCTCTCCGTTCAGAGGCATTCGAACGCCTGGACCGGTTGCCGTGATGCGTTGAACCATCAGACTCTTGCCCGGATCGCCGGGTACTATGGCATGACGTCCCCCGCTCAATTCATGCTTGGCAACTTCCTCCCGGTCGAAGCGGATGGTTCCCATCTGCTTGCCGGGCCCGTGGCAGGTGTAGCACTTATCGGACAGAATCGGACGGACATCCCGGTTGAACTCGATTCTTGCGGGGATGGCTTCCTCGGGAGCGGCCTGGATTCCTGAAATCGCCAAGACCAGACCTGCAACTGCCGCCTTCGAGTAAACCCGTGTTTCCATATCAGATCATCTCCCGGTCGAACAGAATAACGAAGGTTCGGGCGCCCCAAACCGGCGGCTCCGAAGAGCCGGCAACTTCCAGTATAAGTCCGGGGAACTTGGCTGTCCTATAGCCATTTATGGCCTGAGCCCCCGCACTGGCCGGCATGGACGTACCCCGCCAGTGCCGGGTACGGCGGAATGTGATAGCCTTGCCGGGAGCGGCACTGGACTGTCCGGAATTTCGCGTGGCAGGAACTCATATGAAAGCGCGTTGGGTCTTGAGCTCGGTTGTATTTGTATTCGCGGCACTGACCGCTTTTGCGCAAAACCAGAATCCAAATCAGAGAAGAATCCCTCGCCTGGCCGATGGCAAGCCGAATCTGAACGGAATCTGGCAGGCCATGAACACGGCCAATTGGGACTTACAAGCCCACGAATCCCGGCACGGAGTGGTCCCCGCGCTGGGCGCCATTGCCGCCGAACCCGGCGGACAAGGCGTGGTGGAAGGCGGTGCGATCCCTTACTTGCCGGCCGCCGCCGCGCAAAAACAGAAAAACTTCGCAAGCCGCCTGACGGCCGATCCGGAGATCAAGTGCTACCTGCCGGGCGTGCCGCGAGCCGCCTACATGCCCTACCCGTTCCAAATTCTCCAGAATCAGAACACGATCGCGATCGCCTATTCATTCGCCGGCGCCTATCGCGACATTCTGCTCAAGGATCCGGGTCCGGCGCCCACCGATTCCTGGATGGGGCAATCGGCCGGCAAGTGGGAGGGCGACACGCTGGTGGTGACCGTTACGGACCAGAGTAACAAGACCTGGTTTGACCGCGCCGGGGATTTCCATAGCGACGCACTGCGCGTGACCGAGCGCTATTCGCTGCTGAGTCCCGACGTGATGAATTACGAGGCAACCATCGAGGATTCGAAAGTTTTCTCCCGGCCCTGGAAGATCAGCATGCCCCTGTACCGGCATCTGGAAAAGAATGCGCGCCTGGTCGAATTCAAGTGCGTTGAATTCGTGGAAGAGTTAATGTACGGTCCTTATAGGAAGAAGCAGTGATCTCCGGGAGGTGCGCAGTGCGCGTTCGGAATCTATTGCCTGGTTTTGTGATCCTGGCGTCTCTGTGTTCAGGACAGGGAGCCCCGCCCGCGAACGCGAAGAAAGCGGCGGCGCGTGGTCCGGCCGCGAAGTCTTCGGCCTGGAGTCCGGCGCGCCTGCCCGGCGGCAAACCCGACCTCAGCGGTTACTGGTCCAATAACACCGCCACTCCGCTGGAACGGCCGGCGGCCCTGGCCACGAAAGAGTTTCTGACCGACGAGGAAGCCAAGCGGCTGGAGATCGAGTCGCGGGACCGGACCAGGGCCTCCGACCGCCAGAAGACCGAGCGCCCGAATGAAGTCGGCGACTACAACGCCATTTTTAAGGAAGACGGCAGATGGGCTCTGCCCAACAAGCGCAGTTCGATCATCACCGAGCCGAAGGACGGCCGGATGCCGCGCCTGACGCCGGAAGCGCGGAAGAAGTTCGACGCCGACCAGCAGTATCACAAGCTGCATCCGCACGACGGGCCCGAAGATATGACCACCATCGAGCGCTGCATCACCTGGATCACCAGCGGACCGCCGATGCTGCCGACGTTCTACAACAACAACTATCAGTTGATTCAGACTCACGATTCCGTGATGATCGTGGCCGAAATGATTCACGATACGCGCATCATTCCGTTGGATGGCCGCCCGCATGAAAATATTCCGCAGTGGACCGGGGACTCCCGCGGCCACTGGGAAGGGGACACGCTGGTGGTGGAGACTGTCAACTTCAACGGCAGGCGCGGCTGGTTTGGAACTCCGATGGTGGAAGGCGGCGGCGGGAAGCGGCCGGACCAGAAGATGAAAGTGACTGAGCGCTTCACGCGCACGGCTGCCGGCATCCTGCTCTATCAGTTCACGGTCGATGACCCCGGTATTTACACGCAGCCGTGGTCGGGAGAGATTCCGCTGCGCGCCGTCAGCGGTCCTATCTACGAGTACGCTTGCCACGAAGGGAATTACGGAATGCCGCTCATCCTTACGGGTGCGCGCGCTGACGAGCGGAAAGCTGGCAAATAGCGGCGAGAAATAGCGCTGGCCGCCGGTACAATGTCGCCCGTAACGGAACTGGTCACGGTAACGGACATGGGTGGGTATGGTCCAGGGGACTGAGCGACGTGACGGATTAACGGCCGCAATCCGGGGCCAGCATTTCAACCCACGTTACATTGATCCGAACGTCGGCCCCCGCGCGAATCAGAAAGCCCTTCGCATTGACTTTATGGCCCAGGTGAGTTTCGGGATGAAAGGCGCCACTGAAGAATTCGACATCGAGAAGCTGAAACGTCTGACTGCCCAGCGGTTTCGCCCGCGCGGCGGTCATTTCCGGCTCGCTGGGTTGTATCGGACTTCGCGTCCGCGCCGGTTCGCTGCCGTTGGTCAGCGTCCATTTCTCGTGCGGCGTATCGCGCGGCCCGCGCGTAAGACACCCGACCACATCCACCAAAGCGAAGTTGGGAACGGAAGCCGGCCCATGCTGGCCCTGAACCTGAATGTTGGGTATGGCCTCCGCGTTCAGTTCCCGCGCCCCGGCGGGAAAGGCGTTCGCTTCCAGTAGGAAGGCGAGCAGATCGACATACGGGCCATCGCCCAAATTCGCACGACCCGGGGGCATGGCCTTGACGTGGGTGAACAACGCATCCAGGCTGCCTTCCAGCCAGTGATTGAGGAATAACTCGCCCTTGAGCGGCGGCCGATTCACACCGTTGAGATCCGCGCCATGACATACCGCGCAATTTGCGGCAAATGACGCTTTCCCGCGGGCGGCCTGTTCGGCGGTGAATACGCCGTCCCAAACGGACCCGCGCGTCTGCGCGAGGGCGGGACCCGCAGTCAAGAGAACCACGGCGCCGCACAGTAGCGCCAGCGTTCGGGCTGAAAACCTTGACGGAAGCCGGACTTCGCGTCTCACTTCGCCGGTGGCTTGGGCGCTTCTTCGGTCTTCCGATAGATATCCACTATCTTCGGCCGTTCGCCTTCCGTCGAAAGACCCGCCGCCAGCATCAGCTTGGTGACGACCGCGGTCGTCGTCGCATCCGGACGCGGGAGACGGCCAACGTAGCCCTCCGCGATGAAGAGCGGTGTCCGCCCAGCTGTGTTGCGATTCTTCCAGACTTGTGGATCGGCTCCACGGTCAGCCAGCAACTTCACGACCTGCGGGTAAATGTTATACGCGGCTCCGTGCATGGCCGTATCGCCATTGTTATCCACGGTGTTGATGTCCACGCCGAGGTCGAGCAGCAATTTCACGGCTTCCAGTGCTTCGTTTTCCTCGCCCGCCTCCTCCAGAGGCTCTGCCGTGCCAACACCGGCTGCCGCCAGCAGCGGCGTGGTGTTGTTGAAGTTCGGCAGCTTGGGATCCGCGCCCAGTTCCAGAAGCAGACGCATCAGGGGCAGGTCGGAGCGATCGGCGGCAAACAGAAACGGCGTCGCCCCCTCAGCCCCGACCAGCGAGGATGTACCGGGCTGTTTCGGATTGCCTTTGGGCAGGCGGAAATTGACGTTCGCGCCGCGCTTCACGACTTCGCGCACGAAATCGGCGCTTGACAGGCGCCCGGCTCCGGCCGGCGCCGCGCCGTCGCTGCCATCGCTTGAATCCGGCTTGCGCACGCCGGCCACCACGTGGAGCGGAGTGACTCCGGTTCGCACATCGTTCGGATCGGCGCCCGCTTCGATCAATGCGATCGCCAGCTCGAAATGGGCGTTCTGCACCGCCACCAGCAGCGGACTCATGACCGGCGCCCGCATCGCGCCCCTGGCTCTAGTAGGCGCGTTCTCGGAACGCTGCATCATCGCATTCACATCGGCGCCCGCCGCGAGAAACGCACGCACCGTGTCGAGGTGGCCTTCCCGCACGGCAAAGAAGAACGGCGTAAACCCGGAATCGGTTTTCGCGTTCTTGTCGGCTCCAAACTCGAGCAAAGTGCGCACCACCGCCGTATTCCCCTCGGCTGCCGCCCACATCAGAGCCGTCTGGCCCAGCCGCTCCCGTGTATTGGGCTTGGCATCGTGGGTGAGCAAGGCTTTCACCACGTCCACATTCCCCGAGCGGGCCGCCAGCATGAGTACGGTTTCCCCGCCTTTCAGCGTGGCGTTGGCGTCGGCTCCCGCCTCCAGCAACAGCTTCACCATGGCGGCGTTACCGTTGGTACATGCCTGCGCCAGCGGCGGCATGCCGTAGCGGTTCACGGCGTTCACGTTGGCATGCGCTTTCACCAGCAACGCAACGGTTTCCGCATCGTCGTGATACGTGGCCCAGTGCAGCGCGGTAGTCCCATCCACTTGCGTGGCGTTCACATCGGCGCCCGTCCGCAGAAGCGTACGGACGCTGGTCTTGTCGCGTTGTTCGGCGGCGTCGGCGAGCGCCGCGCGTGCTGCCGCGAAGGTGGGGGCGGCGAGGCCGAGCCCCAGAAGTACCAGTCCGCTGATTTTTCGCAAGTGCATGTGCGGCTCCTATCCCAAGTGAACGAAGAGGTCTTCGATTTTCCCGGAGCTATCCCCGAACGAATCCATATGTATTCCCACGCGATCGAGCAGCGTGAGGTGGAGGTTGGCCAGGTTCGTTCCCTTCTCGTACTTGATGTGCCGGCCGCCCTTTAGGTTGGTCCCAGCGCCACCGGCGACCACGATGGGAAGGTTTTCGTGATCGTGCAGGCTGGAATTCCCCATGCCGCTGCCGTACATATATAAGGAGTGGTCGAGAAGCGAGCCATCGCCATCGGGGGTAGCTTTCATCCTCTGCAGGAATTCCGAAAACAGCGAGATGTGATAGGTATTGATCTTCGCGATTTTCGCCAACTTTTCCGGATCGTTGCCGTGATGGCTGGTGGGATGGTGCGGATCGGCGACGCCGACCTCCGGATACGCGCGATTGCTCTGCTCCCGCGTCAACTGGAAGGTGACCACGCGGGTAATATCCGCCTGGAAGGCCAGAATCTGCAGGTCGAACATGAGCTTGGCGTGGTCGGCGAACGCCGCCGGGACCCCCACCGGACGGTCGAGGTCGGGCATCTTGTTGTCCGACGCGGCCTTCTCGGCGCGCTCGATCTCGCGCTCGGCCTGACGGACACTTTCGAGATACTGTTCCAGACGCACGCGGTCGGGATTGCCGACGCGTCCCTTCAGTTTCGCGATGTCGCCGGTGAAGGAATCCAGGAGGCTCGCCCGGTCGCGCAGCGCCGAGCGGCGCGCGGTCGCATTGCCGCCCTCGCCGAACAGGCGTTCAAAAACGACGCGCGGATGCGCCTCGGCCGGCAGCGGAGTCGTGGGCGTCGACCAGGAAAGGCAGTTCTGATACACACACGCGTAGCCGTTGTTGCATACGCCGGCGAGCGGGTTCAGATCCATGGCCAACTGGAGCGAGGCCAACTGCGTCTGGCGGCCCATCTCCTTGGCCGCGATCTGGTCCACCGTGGTGCCCAGAAAGTAATCCGAACTCTCGGTGTGTTTGGCGGACGCCGCGCTCAGAAACGCCGCATTGGATGTGTCATGCGTCCCCGGATAGGCATTCTGCAGCCGCATGTTGGTGAGGACGGTCACCTGATCCTTCACGGGACCGAGCGGTGCGAGGATCGGGGAAAGCTCGTCTAGCTTGCCCTGGCCGGGAGGGGTCCATCGCGCATGATCGCACCCCATCGGGACAAACACAAAACCGAGTCTCGGGACCGGCTTCGCGGCCGTCTGGGCCCACGCAGTGCTAGCGGGAATCATCGCGTCCAGTAGCGGCAGCGCCAATGCAGCCTGCGCGCCTTTCAGGAACGTCCGCCGGGGAATCGCCTTCTTTGTGAGAAACATAACGCTCTCCCTTTCTTTACTAAATACTAGTTATTGCCAATCTTAGCGGCCACGGCTGTTTCATTCATTTCCACCCGCCGCATTTGAAACGGAACGCTCTTCACGATTCCGAGAATGAGCGCCGAGAACCGGTAGCCATCTTTTTCGGCGTCCTTGACGATCTTGCGAACGGTGGGCGCGTCGTAGTACTCCACGCCTCGTCCCAGCGCGAAGGTCACCAGATTTTCCGTCAACGTGGCGACAAACAGCTCGGGACGGGCCAACAGCGCGGCTTCCAGCCCATCGATGCCCTTGAATTCGCCGCTGCCGCCGGGCACGGCTCCGGACGAATCGACGCGCCGGCCATCGACCTCCAGGTCCCGCCACTGTCCCACGGCATTGAAGTTTTCGAGCGAGAAGCCCACCGGATCAATCGTGTTATGGCAGGTCGCGCACACCGGGCTCTTGCGATGGGCCGCCAGGCGGTCACGCATCGAGAGATTGGAGGCCACCTTGCTCTCATCGAGCGCCGGCACGTTCGGCGGAGGGGGGGGCGGCGGCGCGCCTAAGATATTTTTCAGCACCAATACGCCGCGCAGGACCGGTGACGTCCGGGTTGCATACGACGTGACGGACAACACGCTGCCCTGCCGCAGCAGGCCGCCGCGCCGGTCTTCGGGGGTGAGCGCTACGCGGCGGAAGCGGCTTCCATATACATTGGGAATCCCATAGTGTTTCGCCAGGCGTTCATTGAGAAACGCGTAGTCCGCCTTGATGAAAGTGCGCACGCTGCGATCCTCGCGCAGCACGCTGTCAAAGAAGAGCTCGGTTTCCTGCCGGAAAGCTTGCCGCAAATTGTCATCGAAGTCCCGGAACAGACTGGCGCTGGGGTCGACCGCGTCGATATTGCGCAGCCGCAGCCACTGTCCCGCGAAATTCGAGGCGAGGTTGGACGAGCGGCGGTCGGCGAGCAGCCTGCGCGCCTGCCTGTCGAGCTCCGCGGGCTGGCTCAGCTTGCCGCGCACGGCGGCGTCGAGCAGCTCATCGTCGGGGATGCTGCTCCACAGGAAAAACGACAAGCGCGACGCCAGATCCAGGTCGCTGATCCGGTAGGCGCCGCCCGCCGGTACATTCTTGGGATCGCTTTCCACGCGGAACAGGAATTGCGGGTTGGTGAGCACGGCACTCAGCGCGGTTGCGATTCCGGTGTCAAAATCGCCTTCCGCGCGCGCCTTGCGATAGAAAGCCAGCGGTTCGTCAACGTCCGTCTTGATGACCGGCCTGCGGTAGGCGCGCCGCAGCAGCGTCGATAGAATCGTTTCCGCGCACTTCTCTTCCTGTGCTTTATCTTTTCCGGCGGGCCGGCAGACAAACAGACGGCGGCGGCTTGGAGTGTCCCCGGCGCCTTTGGCCGCATACGGCCCGGTCACCGAAATCTGATTGATAGCCGGCGCCGTGCGCGGATGCCGGCGGTCATTGAAGCGGGATTCCGTGGGCTGCCGCACGGTGTCGATCAGCGAGGAACCCTCTTTGACGAAGGTGACGCTGACGTTGTGCGGGCCCGCGGTCACGGGTATGCGCACTTTCAAATCCTTATCGAACTGCGTGTCGTCGCCGACGGTCGGCTTCTGCAGCGTGAAGGTCTTGACCGGCTCCCGGTCCAGCAGCACCAGCATTTCGTGCGAACGGGCTTCGCGAAAACCGGTGACGGCTCCCTCCAGATTGCGCGCGAGGAAAACTTGGATATCGTATTCGCCGTCGCGGGCAAACGTATAAGAAGTGGACAGGCCACCGCGCGTGCCCAGCGGCAGCCCGGGCAACTGATCTTCCTGCGTGAGGTCGGCGGCCACGCTAATGATGTCGCTCTGCAAGGACGACTGCGCGCTCCCGACCGCCAGGCGGCTGATTTTCTGGGCGGCGGAGATGTAACGGTTCAGCAGCGTCACCGACAGATCGCCGACGATGACGTTGTCGAAGCCATGGCCGCTCTCATCGGCCGGCAGCAGCGCGGCCCCGTCGATATTCACCGCCAGCAGGTCCCGGATCGCGTTCTGATACTCGGTCCGATTCAGGCGCCGCAGCGTTTCCGTACGGCCCGGATTCGGCTTGGCGGCCGACGCCGCATCGAGCGCTGTTTCGAGCGACGTCAATAGGGCCAGGCGATCCGCCGCCGGAGGTTGCGGCGCACCGGGAGGCGGCATGACGCCCGTGTGCAGCTTGCGCACCACCTTCTCCCAAAGTTCGGTTTGCACACTCAGCTTGGACGCATCGGCCTGGGACAGACTCAGTCCGGCCGTCTTCAGGCGGTCGCTATGACAGGTCACGCAATAGCGGTCCAGGAACTGGCGCTGGCTCGAAGCCGCGGCAGGTCCCGCGGACGCCGCGTTCTGCTGTGCATTCACCGGCACGGAAAACAACAGCGTCACCGCCAGACCGGCAAGGCCTATCTTCAGCGCTGTAGGAAACGACACGTGCTCCGTCATCTACTGCCTCCCGCCGCAATGAAACATTCTACTAACCACCCGCTCATCGACCACCTAACCCGAGCCGGCCGCAGTGGGTCCGGTAAGCGAACCTCCACCGAGAACCATTCTACTACCAAGTTATGCCCGCGCGGTCCAGTCCCAGCAGATACGCCGAACAAGCCTCGGTTTCAAATCGCCTCGCGATCAAGGCGACGACTTTCATCAATTTTTCTGCGGGTTTGCCACTTTCCTCGGCGAGGCTTCCAATTTCCTCCAGCGTCAGCACCACGCGCGCAGCCCAGGAAGCCTCACTCTGACTCATGCGGTCAGCGCCTTTTCCGCCACCTTGGCAGTGCGTTTCGGCACGAGGACCAACTTACGTCCGCCCTGCTTCCCAGCCGGCTCCCACACACTTGCGCGCACAGCGGGCGGCAACTCGCGCTGGTCAACGGGTTGAGCTACGTTGGAGAGAGACGTTGGAGAAGGTATTTAAAGATGCGGTATTAAAACTGTGAGTATCGTCCAAGCGATCGGGCTGACCAAGACTTTCGGCGCCATCACAGCGGTCGGCCAATTGAACCTGGAGGTCCAGGAAGGCGAAATTTTCGCGCTCGTCGGTCCCGATGGCGCGGGCAAGACCACCGCCCTGCGCCTGCTCACGGGGTTGATGGATCCCACGGCCGGCAGCGCCTTTGTCGCCGGCAGGGATGTGGCGAAGCACCCGAACCAGGTCAAAGACCACATTGGCTACATGGCGCAGCGTTTCGGACTGTACGCGGACCTGACCGTGGAAGAGAACATGGCATTCTATGCCGACTTGTTCGGTATTGTGGGACCAGAACGCGTGGAATTATCCGCCCGGTTGCTCAAGATGACGCGCCTGGAGCCCTTCGGAAAACGTCAGGCAGGCAAGCTCTCCGGCGGTATGAAGCAAAAGCTGGCGCTCATGTGCACTCTGCTGCACAAGCCGCGCGTGCTGTTCTTGGATGAGCCCACCAATGGCGTCGACCCCGTTTCCCGCCGCGACTTCTGGGCGATTTTGTATCAGTTGGTGGGTGACGGACTCACCGTGTTCATGACGACAGCGTATCTCGATGAAGCGGAACGCGCCAACCGTGTAGCGTTCCTGCATCTCGGCAAGCTGATCCGCTGCGATACTCCCGACGTTCTGCGCCGCGGCTTGGCGGACGGCTGCTACCGCGTGGTCTCGGAGAACTTGCGCGAAACCCGCGGCATCCTGGAACAGCAAACCGGAGTTGTCGCGGTGCAGCCATCGGGCACGGACCTGCACGTGTTCATCGACGAGAAGATTACCTCGCCGGACACGCTCCAGGCTGTCACGCCCTTCCGCTTTGAACGCGTCTTGCCATCCCTCGAAGATGTCTTCGTCAATCTGGTCCGTCACCAGGAGGCCGGCCGTGCCGCCTGATCGGAAACCCGGCTTGGCCGTGCGGATCGATAGACTGGTGAAGCGATTCGGCGATTTCGTGGCCGTTAACGATGTTTCGCTCGAAGTTGCCAGGGGTGAAATTTTCGGATTTCTGGGTCCGAATGGCGCGGGGAAATCCACGACGATCCGGGTCCTTTGCGGACTGCTGGCGCCGACGTCCGGACGAGCGTTCGTGAATGGCTTCGATGTGGCCGCTCAATCCGAAGACGTCCGCCAAAGCATTGGTTACATGTCGCAGAAGTTCTCGCTCTACAACGATCTGCTGGTGGACGAGAATATTGAATTTTTCGGCGGCGTCTATGGTGTGCCGGACGCGAAACTTGCCCAGCGCCGCGACTACGTTCTCAAGATGGCTGGAATCGAAGACCGCCGCCGGTCGAAGACGGCCGATTTGCCAGCCGGTCTAAAGCAACGGCTGGCTCTGGGTTGCGCGATCCTGCATGAGCCGCCGATCTTGTTCCTCGACGAACCCACCAGCGGCGTCGATCCCATTGCGCGGCGCGGATTCTGGGATCTGATCTACGATTTATCGGCCGCCGGCCACACCATATTCGTCACCACCCACTACATGGATGAGGCTGAATATTGCCACCGCATCGCGCTCATGTACGCCGGAGGGGTGATCGCGCTCGGTTCGCCGGACCAACTCAAGCTCTCTCTTGGCGCCGGACACCTGTGGCATCTGGAAACCTCCAATCTGACCGGTAGCATGACCGCGCTGGAGCACCGCCCCGGAATTCAAGATGTTGCTGTTTTCGGCAGTGGCCTGCACGTTAAAGTAGATGACGATCATGCCGCCCAGCTCGAGATTCGTTCGACCCTCGAGCGAGCGGGCATTCAGATCCGCTCGCTCGCTCCCATCGAACCATCGATGGAGGATGTGTTCGTCAGCCTGATCGAAAGGGAAGAGCGCACCCAGCAAGAGAAGGCAGGGGCTCCATGAGCCTCCGGCGCACCGCAGCGATGGCGCGCAAAGAAATCCTGCATATCCTGCGGGACCCCGGCAGTTTGGCTTCCGCCATTTTCCACCCGCTCATGATGCTGCTCTTGTTCAGCTACGCCCTGAGCCTGGATGTGGCGGACATCCCCCTGGTGGTTTATAACCAGGACCCCAGCCCACAGGCCAACGCGTTGATCCAGGATTTTCGCGGATCGCGCTACTTCGTGGTGGTGGAACAGGTCGACTCCTACGTGCCGCTGGAACGGGCGTTCGATCAACGCCGGGCCATGATGGGCCTGGTGATCCCGGCGGATTACGCGCGTAACGTGGCTAGAGGGAACCCCACCCCGATTCAGCTGCTGTTGGATGGATCGGATTCCAACACCGCGCAGATCGCGCAAGGCTACGCGGATGGCATCATCCAAGCGCACGCCCGCCGGTTGCGCGACAGTGCCGAGGCCGCGCGGACCGGAGTCGCCACCGCGCCTCCGGTGGATACCCGCTCCCGTGTCTGGTACAACCCGGACCTGGTGTCGCGTAACTACATCGTCCCGGGTCTGATCGCTGTGATCATCATGATTATCTCGGCCATGTTGACCTCGCTCACCATCGCGCGCGAGTGGGATAACGGCACGATGGAACAGTTATTGTCGACTCCAGTGCGCCCCGCCGAAATCGCGCTGGGAAAACTTGCGGCCTACTTTTTGCTGGGCGCACTCGACATGTTGATCGCATTATTCGTCGCTCTCTACGTGTTCGACGTGCCTTTCAAGGGCAATCCAGTGCTGCTGTTTTTTTCGAGCTGCATTTATCTGTTCGGCGCCCTGGGTTGGGGGATTTTCCTGTCCGCGGCCACGCGTAGCCAACTGGCGGCTTACCAGTTGGGGATCTTCACTTCCTTCCTGCCCGCGTTTCTTCTCTCCGGCTTCATCTATTCCATCGCCAACATGCCGCCAATCATACAATTCGTCGCGCTGTTCGTGCCCGCCCGCTACTTCATCAATATCATCAAGGGGGTGTTCCTCAAGGGCGTGGGCTTGGAGATCCTGTGGCTGGACTTTCTGTTGTTGTGCGGCTATGCGGTTTTTGTTTTTTTCATTGCCACGCGCTCACTGCGGGGGAAGGTAGGGTAGGGTGAACCATCGGCTGCGCCACATGATCCGCAAGGAGTTCCGGCAGACGCTCCGCGAACCGCGCTCGCGCGCCATGTTGATGATCCCGCCGCTGGTCCAGTTACTGGTTTTCGGCTTCGCGGTGAACCTGGACGTGAACACGGCAACCATCGCCTGGATGGACCAAGACAATACGCCGCATAGCCGTGCCCTGCTCGCGGATTTTGAGGGCTCCGGCCGCTTCGCGATCGCCGCCACTCCGTCGACCGAAAAAGAAATGCAGCGCTTGCTGGACACCGGCCAAGTGGAAGGCGTGGTCCGCGTCCTGCCCGGATTTTCCCGCGACTTGATGCGGGGGCGTCCGACCAGCGTCCAGGTGCTTGTCGATGGGACGAATTCCAACAGCGCCCAGATCATTGCCGGCTATGCCAGCGCCGCGGTGGCGCGCTTCACGGCCGGGGCGCTGGTTGACCGGCGGCGCGCCAAAGCCGTGGGCGCGGCGGTTCCCCTGTCCGTGGCGGTTCCCCAATTGAGCAGCCAGGGCCGCGTCTGGTTCAATCCGGAGCTAAAGAGCCGTAACTATTTCGTGCCCGGTGTGATCGTCAACATCCTGATGTTGGTGACGCTCTCCCTCACCGCCATGTCCATTGTTCGCGAGAAGGAAATTGGCACCATGGAACAGTTGATGGTGACGCCCATCCGGCCGGCGGAATTGATTCTGGGCAAGACGCTCCCGTTCGTGGTGGTGGGGTTTTTCGATATGCTGCTGGTCTTCGCGGCCGCGCTCTTGCTGTTCCGGGTGCCCTTTGTGGGGAGTTTTGCGCTACTGTGCGTGGCGAGCCTCTTGTTCATCCTCACCACCCTGGGAGCGGGTCTCTTTATCTCCACCGTGACCCGCACACAGGGGCAAGCGAATCTGGCAACGTTCCTGATCTTCCAGCCCTTCTCCATGCTCTCCGGGTTCACCTTCCCCATCCGCAACATGCCGGAGGTGGTGCAGTACTTCACCTACCTGAATCCGATGCGCTATTTCCTGGAAGTCGTGCGTGGACTGTTCCTGAAGGGTTCCGGCCTGGATACGCTATGGCCCAACCTGGTCGCCCTGGCGGTATTCGGCGTGGTCATCCTGACGCTGAGCGTAAGACGCTTCCATAAACAACTGGAGTAGCAAGTCAGGATCTGGCCGGCGGAGCGCCGTCCGGAATGGTCTGCGCCCTGGCGCTCTTGATCCTGACGGCGCGGATCTATTCCCAGCAACCGGCCGTGGCGGTGGATTTCGCTTCCACCATTCAGCCGATCCTGACCAGGACTTGCCAGGGC
>SHUD01000056.1 GCA_009697505.1 Bryobacterales bacterium | reverse complement strand
AAACGCATGGCTTGCACGCGCGTGTTGAGGTTGAACCCGGGGCGGGACGGGGCGGGAACGGCCTCCCCGCGCGGCTCGTCTTTTTCTACTTCTTCGGCCGCTTGCAGGCGGGCGGTTAGCTCACGGTACTTTGCCCGCACCGCCTGGATGCAACTCCTGGCCCGGCATGGCGGAATCGGACTGACGGGCCTAATCGTTAAAGGATTATCAGCCGCGGGCCAGGACCGCCAATAGAGTAATTGTCCTCCGTTTGCGGTTGTGTATAATTGCTCCATTCGCAAACTTGTCGTATTAATCGCTCTGGTTTTGTCCCTGTCCTTATTTGCTCAAGATAAAGAAAAGAAGAAAGGGCCGAGCCCATTCACCAGCCCTAAGAACCTCAAAGTTCTCCCGACGGAAGGCCTGCAGCCCGCCATGCAAGCCTACCGTGTTGCGCTAGGAGTGATGTGCACCTATTGCCATGTGGAAGGGGACTTCGCCAACGATGAGCATCCCAAGAAGACGATCGCACGCGCGATGATCCGCATGCTGGGTGATATCAATTCCCGGTTCCCGGACGGCAAGGCTCACGTGACCTGCTACACCTGCCATCGTGGCGAGGCGGAACCCAAGATGACGCCTCCCGCGGCTCAGTAAGCGAGTTACTCGATATTATCCGGCGAGACCGGTGCGAGCCCGTCGCGTTTTGTTGGTCCGCGCAAGAATTCACGCCAGACTCTACAATCGAAGCAGTGGCTCGCAAGGCAGTGGTTCGTAAGAACGACAAGTTCATGGCGTCCGCGGCGCGTTATACGTCGATTGCCATGACCTTGCCCGCTTCGACGTTCGCCGGCTACCTGATCGGCTCGACGCTGGATCGGTGGTTCCACACCACGTATCTCATGATCATGTTCCTGTTATTGGGAATCGCCAGTGGGTTTGTGCAGTTGATTCGTATGCTGCTGCGGGATATGCAAATTCGCGACAAGAAATGATCGATCTCTCCATCGCCCGCATCACCAGGATTGCTATCGCCATGGGCGTGGCCGGTGTTCTCATCGTGTTCGCCATGCGTGGTGTTCGTGATGCCACGGGGTTTCTTGTGGGCGCCGTGCTTTCGTTGATAAGCATCCGTTCCTGGTTCAAGTTGGCGGGGGCCATCGGCGCCTCCGATGAACTTCCGGGCGCGGGGGCCGTGGCGTTCCTGATCCTCCGTTACGGCCTGATCGCCGGGGCGGTATATGTTATGATAAATGTTTTACACAGCTCCCCTGGAATCCTGATTTTGGGGTTGCTGGTGTCTTTCGCCGCCGTTCTCGTCGAGCTCGCATTCGGGCAGATGGCATCCAAGCAAAAGACCCTCTAAGTTATAAATTCATATGGAACATGAGTTAGGGCTGACGGCCCTGTTCAACAATTATCTGGCAGGATTGGCCAACGCCATCCTGACCATTTTCCACATTACCGCGGAGCATCCGGAACGCCCCTGGGAAAACTCGCTGGTGATCGAATTGCTGGTGGTGGCCTTGCTGGTGTTGACGGTAGCAGTTCTGCGGTCCAGCCTCTCTGTCGATAAGCCCGGGAAGCTTCAGCACATTTTTGAAATGCTGTACGGGTTTTTCAAGACGACGGTCGACGAAGTCGGCCTGCATCATGGCTCGCAATACATTCCCTACATCGGGACGATTTTCATCTTCATCCTGTCGATGAACCTGATCGGTATCATCCCCGCGTTCGAATCGCCGACCATGGCGCCATGGGTTCCTGCGGGCTTGGCCGTAGTCACTTTCGTCTACTTCAATGCGATGGGCTTCAAGGCACACGGCATCAAGTATCTGGCGCATTTTGCCGGGCCGGTGCGCTTCCCGAATGCGCTCGCGAACGTGGCCATCATCCTGTTCATGCTGCCGATCGAAATCACCAGCGTTCTCATTCGCCCCTTGTCGCTCACCGTCCGTCTTTACGGCAACATGTTCGCGGGCGAGCAGGTCACCAACGTGTTCCTGAGCCTGACCAAAATCGTCATCCCGGTGATCTTCATGGGGTTGCACGTGTTCGTTGCTCTCATCCAGAGCTACGTGTTCTTTCTGCTGACGACCATTTATATCGCGGGCGCGACCGCCCACGAAGAAGCAGCTTAATTTGGCATGATCCCCGCTCAAGTGTGAGCCGCCGGTCCCCCAGGGCCGGATGGGAACCACCTCCTTGGCGGATTTTAATAGAAAGGAAGTTATGACAATGCGTACGTTGAAATTATTGGGATGCATGGCGCTGTTCCTGCTCGCCATTGCCAGTCCCGTATTCGCTCAGGGAGGAGGCTCGGGCCTGGGCACCGGGGAACTGCGATTCGTCGGCGCCGCCATCGGCATGGGCATCGCCTCCGGACTGTGCGGACTCGGGCAGGGCAAGGCGGTTGCGGGTGCGGCCGAGGCCGTGGCACGGAATCCCGGAGCTCGCGCCGGTATTCAGACGTTGTTGGTCCTGGGTCTCGCCTTCATCGAGTCCCTGGCGATCTTCACGTTGTTGATCATTTTCGTAAAGTAGTTTCACGCGAGGGCGGGCTCCGCATCAGGCACGATGTCCGCCCTTCGTTTTTCCTTCCATGTTTAAGCTGCAAGGTATTCTCCCTCCCATCGCGACTCCCTTTGACCACCATGGCGAGTTGTACCAGGCCAAGGTCCAGCACAACGTCGAGAAATGGAACCGCACGGGTTTGGCCGGCTACGTCGTGTGTGGTTCCACCGGAGAGAGCGTCTACCTCACCACTGAAGAAAAAATGCAGTTGTGGCGTTGGGTGGCTGAATACGCCGCTCCCGACAAAGTTCTACTGTGCGGCACGGGCGTGGAAAGCGTCCGCGAGACCGTGGCGCTGACCAACGCGGCCGCCGGCATGGGCTATAAAGCGGCGATGGTGCGCACGCCGCATTACTACAAGAACCTGATCCACCGGATGGATTCGCAGGTCCTGTATTTCCGCGCTGTTGCCGATCAGGCCAAGATTCCGGTCATGATTTACAACTGGCCGCAGGTCACCGGCGTCGATATTTCGCCCGAAGCCGTGGCCACTCTGTCGCAGCATCCGAACATCTTCGCGATCAAGGAAAGCTCGGGGAGCCTGGAAAAGTGCATCCAGATGCTGCAGGAAGTGAAGTCCGGTTTTCAGGTGCTCACGGGTTCGGCACCCATCCTCGCACCGTCGCTGGCGATCGGTTGTTCCGGCGCCGTGCTGGCGTTCGCCAACGCCGCGCCCTACGCGGCCATCAGCATTTGGGAAGCGCACCGTTCGCGTGAATTCGCGGCGTCGATGGATTGGCAGAAGAGGATCCTCCGCGCCGCGCAACTGGTAACCGTGAAGTACGGCATTCCGGGGCTCAAGTACGCGATGGATCTGAACGGCTACTACGGCGGGCCACCGCGCTTGCCGCTCACCGGCATCACTCCGCAGGCCCAACAGGAAATCGCAAAGGCATTCGACGGCCTCAAGGGATAACCGCCCAGATTTCCGTGAAATCGTCTTCCCTGACAATCTGATCGAAGTGCAGGAGCGTCCGGTTCCGCCCCTCTCCTCGTAGCAAGCCTCTGCTGAGATCGCGATCGGCGTATGGAACAACGTCACAAACGCGGTCTGCGATGAACGCCACGCAATTCCAGCCTGCGGCCAACACCACGATCCGCGGCCGTATGCCGCGCCGCCAGGCAGGTAACTGGAGACGTTCCGCCGCATCCACCACATTGATCACGCCTCCCGCGCTCCGGACCACGCCGAGAATTCCAGGCCGTGCACTGGGAACGGGAATCAAGTCGCTAAGCGGAAGGATCGCCTGTACGCAGCCCGCCTCAATGGCCAGGTCCTTGCGCGCGACACGAAAGGTCAAATAAGACTTGGGCGGGCTTGCCACCCATGGCTTATCGGTGTTGCGGGCTTAAGTGAGAATCGGCCGCCGCGTAGCCGCAGGCCAGCACGGCCAGAAATAGCCCCAGTACTTCGCTGTCGCCCAGGTTCAATTCGTAGAACCCGCTGAGCGCGACGGCGAGGATGACCGCGACGGCGCCGTGCAACACCCAGCGCGCTTCGCCGGAGGAACGCCGGGCGCCACGGGCGAAATCAAAAAGCGCTTGCGCCAGCAGCCACAACAGCGCCAGCATTGTGGGTACGCCGCGTTCAGCCGCGTAGTGGACGTAAATATTGTGCAGGTGCCCGTAATAACCCTCTGGTAGCGGCAGCTTCACATCGGACGGAACGTATTGCATGACGTGGGGACCGACTTGCTCCGGACCGAGGCCCAGCCACGGATGGGCTTTGATCATTTCGTATCCGATGCGGCGCGTGACCACGCGGTGCTGGTTGGAATCGACCTCGCCGTGCGGGTTGGCGATCGAAAGTACGCGCTCCCGAATCGCAAAAGGATTCGCCAGCAACAGCACGCCGATGAGTACCGGGAGCGCCAACAACACCGGACGCCGCCAGTTCCAGATCAGGTAGACTCCGCCGCCGAAAGCTCCCAGCCACATGCTGCGCGTGAAGCCGGCCAGTAACGCCGCGGAGATGAGCACGCCGGCGGCGAGCAGCCAGCCGGTCCAGCGGCGGTCCCGCGCGAAGAAGACGAACGCGCCAAGCAGCAGCAGCGCAATCATCATGTGGCCGCTGAAGGTCATCCAGTGGCCCATGAAACCGGTGATGCGGGCGCCTACGTAAGCCAGATAGAAGTCCTGCCGCGCGGCTTGCGCGGCCTGATACTTGCGGAGGAACTGCAGCATGCTCCAGAAAGCGGAGAGGGACGCCCCGGCTGCCCAACCATAGAGCAGCCAGCGGATGTGCCCGATCTTGCGGAACGCCGTATACACCACGAACAGCATCGCGAAGAGATACAGCTTTTTGATCTGCGGAAGCGCGGCCCGGACATCGCCGGATGCCAACGCGGAAACCAGCGTTCCAGTGATCCACAGACAAACTGGTAATGTAACGGGCGGCCAGCGCCAACTGTGCTTTGTGAGCAGCAGCGAGACCAGCGCCAAGCCCAGCAAGACCTCAAACGCAGCGATGGAAACGACGGTCGCGGCCGCGGCGGCGCCCGCCAGACACGCCGCCAGATACGCCGCCAGATACCACGGCGCTGGCTCGCGCACGCGGGAATCCATCAGCGGCTCGTGAGCTCGCGAAATTCGTCTTCGTCGAAGCCCAGGGCGATCTTGGAGCCTTGCACCAGAAGCGGACGGCGAATCAGGTTGGGATGCCGCGACATCAGCCGGATGGCTTCGCCGCGCGACGGCGGATGCGCTTTCATTTTGCGCTCGCGATAGAGTTCATTGCGGAAGTTCAGGAACTGGAGGTAGTCGCGTTTGCCGATCAGCGCATCCAACTCGGCTTCGCTCAGGCCCTGGTTCAGGTCCACTTCCGTGATCTTGACGCCGTTCTCGGTGAGCCATTTCTTGGCCCTCCGGCAGGTGGAGCAGGCCGGTTTCTGATAGAACTTCATCAGAACCATCTTAAAACTTCTTCAGGCCCAAGACTTTTTCAAGCGGAGCTCGTGGTTAGTTGGTGAACCGCTTGAGCTCGTCCATGACCGCATTCAGGCCGCGCTTGCGGTAGATCTGCACCAGGCGCTGCTCTTCGGGAGACGGCGAAACCACACGCCGCAACGTGGGGTCGTCGAGATCGGCGCGGCTGGGAATCCACAGCGAGCCGTCCATGAATTCGACAGTGGCCACGTAGCCGGTCATGCCTTCGAGCGACGTGCGCGGATCGAAGCGCAGCGAAGCATCCTGCAAAATCTGCGCGGAACTCCGCGGCGGGAGACGCATTTCATAGGGAAGCGACGCGGCCAGGAACTCGCGGCCCTGCTGATCGCGCACAATCCATCCCATTTCCAGGTGGCGGACCACCCGTCCGGAGCGGTTCCGCACCACCAGCTTAGGGGCTCTCGCCTCGTTGCCGGCCACGCGTGCCACTCCATCCATGGGCTCCACCGGCGCGTCCGGAAGATGCAGGAAGGCAAACCGCACGTCCTTCTCGCCGTCGGTATTGGTCGCGCGTCCGCGTACCATCTGCACGCCGAACTGCGGCCGGTCGGCATCGCGGGTCAGACTCGCCAGCATGGCTTTCTGCAATCCCTGGCGGCCGGATTGTTCGAGCAGAGATCTGAAATATTGGCGATCACGCCGGGCTTCCAATTCCCACACCATCATGGTCCGCCGCGATAGCAGTTTGTTGGGACCGTAGAAAGTCAGGTCGTCGAACAGAATTCCGTCCAGGCTGACCTCGACCATGGGACTCGATTCCGCGCCGATAGGCCGCAGCAGATGCAGATCGCCGCGTACCGTGAACGTTTCCCCCGGTGCGACGTCCAGGCTGGGGACGGAGAGGGAGCCCTTTCCACCTGGCGTGGCCTCCTGCGCCATCACCGTAAGCGTGACCCCGCGCACGCGGCGCTGGCTCGAATTGCGCAGCGATAGCGCCAGCTTAACGTCGATCGCGTAAGCACCGCCGCGAATGGTAGCTCCCGAGCCGCCCCACTCGTCGCCAGCCAGCGTGACGGGTGAATCGTGCGGAATATCGGTTCTATGCGCGAGCGTCTGCGACGATCCGGGTCCTTGTTGTTGCGCGAAGGCTTGTTGCTGCGCGAAGGCTTGCTGTTGCGGCCGTGCGGCCGGTGCGAACGCGCACAACATCAGCAGGATAAGACTATTGCGCATAGACACTCGTGATGGTGACCTGGCCGGTCTCCTGATCCAGATAGCGCGCCCGCGCCGAGCCCTGCGCGCTCAACGTCACCGAGACGGGACGGGCCAGGCCTTGCGAAACGCCCAACGCGCCGCCGTTTTCCCGCAACTGGATGCCCGCGGCTGAAATTTCCACGAGGGGTCCCGGATCTTCAAACGGCAGAATCGGGCCGCCACGCCACGGGCGCACCTGCGCGATTCTCTTTACCGCCCGTTCCAGCGACGCGCTCTGGGACTTGGGCATATTCAACCACCACGCGCTGACCAGTAGCGCGGCAAATCCGGCACTGGCGGCTGCCACGCGCCAGCCCGTGGATAATGTTCGCGCCTGCGCGCGCCGCGCCACGCATTCGCCGGCTTCCAATCCCACGCGGATATTTGCCGTCATCTCCGCCGCCATGCGGTCCCAGTTGAGGCCGTGAGGCAGCTCGGCAGCCATCCGCCGCACGAATTCCTGATCTGAGCGATACGCCGCGATGCGCTCCGTGCACGCCGCGCAGCCAGACGCATGGAACCGCGCCAGCGGTCTCCGCCACAGAGGCATATCGTCTGCCGCGTACAGCACCACGCCGGCTTCGGTCAGATGTTGGGCGCCCGGCATCTTACGCCGACCCCCGTTTCTGCATGCGCTCAAAATGTTTGCGGAGCTTCACGCGCGCGTTGGCGATGTGCGACCGCACGGTGGCCTTGGAGCAGCTCAAGTGCGCCGCGACCTGATCGGCCGGCATGTCTTCCACATCGCGGAGCAGCAGTGCCGTCCGCTCGCGGCTGGTGAGGATGTCCAGGGCGGATTCCAAAAGCTCGCGCCGTTCCGCCCGCAAGAGCAACTGCTCCGGACTATCGTAGGAAGAGACCGCCACGGGTTCCGGCATTTCTTCGAGTTCGGAAAAACTCACGCGTCCGGCGCGGCGCAGAAAATCGATCGCCGTGTTGCTGGCAATCCGCGACAACCAGTGCGCGGCTTTGGCGAGGTCTTTGAGTTGATCCTGCCTCTGCAGGGCTTTGATGAAGGTCTCCTGCGTGAGGTCCTGGGCATCGGCGACGTTGCCCACGATGCGGTAAATCAGCAGGAACACGCGCCGCATGTTGCCGGACACAAAGCGGGCTTGTGCTTCTGAGGTCAGCGGTGCCGTGTCGTAGCGGGTTGAACCCGGGGTCTCACTCATCGGTCGTTCCAGCGCCAATGCGGATAGCACGCTCATCGCCTAGAGGCAAAACTGCCTTCACAAAAGTGACGTCCCCCACGGGCAAAGCGTGCAGCCTGATCTCCGCCTCTATCTTCAGGGATCGGCGGAGCTATCCTAATCATATATGAGGCCAGTTGCAGTGATTGGGATCGGCAAGACGGCGTTTGGCGCTTTCGCCGATCGGGATTTGCGCTCCCTGGCCGTTGAGGCAGGGCAGAAGTGTCTGGCGGACGCCAACGTAAGTCCTTCACAGGTCGAGGCTTATTACCTGGGGAACTTCGCCGGCCCGTCCTTTGTCGGGCAGAACCATTTGGCGCCCTATATTGCCGGGGCCATGGGAATCACGGGCGTGCCGTGCACCCGGTTCGAAGCCGCCTGCGCTTCCAGTGGCTCGGCGTTCTATCATGCGGTGTCGAATGTAGCTTCCGGACAAAACGACCTGGTGCTGGTGGCGGGCGTGGAGAAGATGACCTCGCAGAGTACACCCAAAGTCACGGAAATTCTGGCTGGAGCGGGTGACACCTGCGGCGAGGTCCGTGCCGGAGCAACTTTTCCCGCGCTGTTCGCGATGATTGCCCGCCGCCATATGTACCAGTACGGCACCACGCGCGAGCATCTGGCCGCGGTGGCCGTCAAGAACCACGAAAACGGCGCCAAGAATCCGCTGGCGCATATGCGCAAGGTGATCACCATGGAGCAGGCGCTCAACGGCAAACCCATCGCCGAACCCCTCACCGTGTATGACTGCTCGCTGATCAGCGATGGCGCGGCGGCGGTTTTGATTGCGCCGCTCGAGCGTGCGGCTGAGTTCACCAGCAAGCCCGCGAGGATTCTGGGCGTCGCGCAGACGTCTGACTACGTTGCCCTCGATCAGAAGGACGACATCACCACGCTGCGAGCGGTGGTGAGTGCCGCGCAAAAAGCGTACCAGATGGCAGGGCTCACGGCGCGGGATATTGAATTTGCCGAAGTGCACGATTGCTTCACCATCGCCGAGATCCTCGCCACGGAGGATTTGGGTTTCGTCAAGAAAGGCGAAGGCGGACCGTTCGCACTCGCCGGAAACACGCGTCTGATGGGCAAACTGCCGATTAATACGAGCGGCGGATTGAAGTCCAAGGGACATCCGGTGGGAGCCACGGGCGTCGGTCAGCTCTGCGACCTGGTAATCCAGCTTCGCGGCGATGCCGGCGAACGGCAGCTCGCGCGCCACTCCGTTGGCCTGGCGCAAAATCTGGGCGGATCCGGAGCCACAGCCGTGGTGACGATATTGGGGGCCGCATGACGAAGGGAACGGTATACACCGAAACCGTGGTCCACGCCGCGCCGGAGCAATTCACGGCGGACGCTCCTTACCAGATGGCGATCGTCTCGCTGGCCGAAGGAGGCCGCGTGACGGCCAGGATCGAAGGCGCGCGAGTGGCCATCGGCGACGCGGTGAACTTTGCTGAAGACCGCGGGGGAATTCCCTTTTTTAGGAAAGCGTGAAGTTATTCCTCTATTACATCGGCAAGGCGCGCGACCAGCACGCCAACGCCATGGCCGAGGAATACATCAAGCGTTCCACCCGTTTTGCGAAATGCGAGATGCGGGAGATTCATCCGCGGCGCTTTGACCCGTGGGCGAAACACCCTTCGGCGTCCAAAATTCTTCTCGATCCCGCGGGCCGCGCGCTCGATTCGCGGGCGTTCATAGCGATCGTCGAAAAGCACGAGCGGGAAGGGAAGGACCTGGCGTTCGTTGTGGGCGGCGCCGATGGGCTTCCGGAGCCCTGGCGATCCCGTGCTGATATGTTGCTGGGGTTATCGCCGATGACCATGCCGCATGAACTGGCGCGGGTGGTACTGGCCGAGCAGATTTACCGCGCGCTTACGGCGCTACGCGGGCACCCGTATCCACGCTAGCCGCGAGAGTCCGCGGTGGCGGCACGATTTTCGGCACCACCGTAAGCTTCGGCGCGTTCGGCCGAACTTCCTCGCGCGGAGCCGTGAATTCGAGCGTTTCGACCACCGTGTTCGGGAAGTAGTGCCCCAGGATAATGCGCGCCGAGTACCCGTGCTGCGCGATTTCCATGGAGCCCAACTGGCACAAGCCAACTCCATGGCCGGATGCGCGTCCTTGCAGGGGGCAAGCCACCGAAAAATACGGATAGCCAGGTTGCGGTATGTTGGCGCCGGTCCATTTGGATTGCGCGAGCGTCTTGGTATGCCCGCCACAGCTTGCCGAATACAGAGTGGGGACAACGTCACCCTTATACGTGACCACTTGTCCGCGCGTAATCATCGCCGCCGCGCTGGCTGCGCTGTCGGTTGGGGCGCTGCCTTTCAATAACTGGCAATGGTCACTATCACAAAAATCAAAACCCACGTGGCGGTTGCGCGCGCCCGCCAAATAGGAGCGCGTAACCACCGCCTGCGCCTTGCGCGCTTCAAACGGTATTCCGGGCGAACCTTCGGCATCGGTAATCGCTGCCACCGCGGTTTCACGATCCATCTCCACGATCGCCAGCAGCTCCGCGCCGGTACTTCGTACCTGTAGCTTTCCCAAGTAATCGCGCGGCTTGCCTCCGCGCGCGGTCAGGCGGAATTGCGCCATGGCCCCACCGGGTCCGGATACGCGAGCAGGTCCGGTAATGGTGATGGTGCGGGCGCCCCGTAACGTCTCGGTGCGGCCTTGCCTTTCCACCACCAACACCGCATCCCTGGCCGGCTGCAATGCGAGCTGTACCGGATGCAGGGACCCCATCACGCTGATACGGACGGTCGCGGCGATAGCTATGGCAAGCATGAATTCGGGATTGGTGCGCCAGGCTGACTCTGATGGCGCTAGACATTTTAATTATACCTCACCGCGACGGTTCGCGCCGCCCGTTACAATACGCTTTGTGCCACATTTTGAGGCCTTACTGCTGGTTTCCTTTGGCGGGCCGGAACAACGCGAAGACGTGATTCCGTTCCTGGAAAATGTGCTGCGCGGACGCAACGTTCCGCGCGAACGCATGCTTGAAGTGGCTGAACACTACTATCACTTTGACGGCCGCAGCCCCATCAACGATCAAAACCGGCAATTGCTCGCCGCGCTGCGCGAAGTGGTTAGCCTTCCCATCTATTGGGGCAATCGAAATTGGCATCCCTTGCTTGCCGGCACGATTCGCCAGATGCGCGACGATGGGATCCGCCGCGCCGTGGCTTTCACCACATCCGCCTTCGGATCTTATTCGGGGTGCCGCCAGTACCTCGAAAATATTCAACGCGCGCGCGCGGAGGTTGGCGAAGACGCTCCCGAAATCGTGAAGATTCCTCCGTTTTCGACGCACCCACTATTCATCGAAGCCATGGCGGATCGCGTGCGCACCGCGCTCGCGGAATCACCGGGAGTCCCTGTGATCTTCACCGCGCACAGCGTCCCAGTGTCCATGGCGCAAACCAGCCCTTACGTGCAGGAACTCGAAGCCGCTTGCCAGAAGGTCGCCGAAGCCGCGGGCGCGCCGGATTGGAACCTCGTCTACCAGAGCCGCAGCGGACCTCCCACGCAACCCTGGCTGGGGCCCGATATCTGCGATTATTTGCGCGAACGCCGCTCCGATTGCGTCATCGCTCCTATCGGGTTTCTCTCCGATCACATGGAAGTGCTTTACGATCTCGGCACCGAAGCGCGCGCCGTGTGCGATGAGTTGGGCCTGCGCATGGTGCGGGCAGGGACCGTGGGCACTCACCCGGCGTTGGTGCGCATGATTGCGGAACTCATCGAACAAGTTCCGCGGGCATGCGCGGCGGCGTGTTGCCCGGCGCCGCGGCGTCCAACTGCTCCCCCGGCTACTCGGTGAGTTTCCGGTACACGTCGCGCTTGTTGAGTCCGCGCTGCCTGGCCACGTGTTTGATCGCATCCATGCGCGAGAGCCCTAGGCTCTCGGCCTCCCGCACGGCTTCCTCGACCGGAGCGTCGTCGGTTACGGGCGTCTCGTCCGGCTTTCCTAGTAGCAGCGTAAACTCGCCTTTCACGGAAGGCCGGGCGGCCAATTCCACGCGAATCTCCTGCGCGGTTCCGCGCAGAAACTCTTCGTGAAGTTTGGTCAGTTCGCGCGCGACCACCGCGGGCCGGTTCCCCATCACCGCTTCCACATCTTCGAGGGCGTCGAGAATGCGGTGCGGCGTCTCGTAGAAAACCAGTGTGCAGTGGTCCGTCTTGAACTGCTCGAGCAATTTCCTCCGCTGCGAGGATTTCGCGGGCAGGAAGCCACAGAAGCGAAACGCAGCGGTGGGAAGTCCCGCACCGCTGAGTGCGGTGATGGCCGCCGATGATCCCGGAATCGGTGTAACCGTCACCCCGGCTGCAATCGCTGCCTGGACCAGCCGGTAGCCGGGATCGGACACCAGAGGCGTCCCGGCGTCGGAAACCAAGGCAACGCTGGCGCCGGCTTCGAGCCTCTTTACTAGCTCGGCGGTTCGCGCAGTCTCGTTGTGCTCGTGATAGCTCACGTTCGGTTTCTCTATCCCAAAGTGGGTCAAGAGCTTGCCCGTCTGCCGCGTATCCTCGCAGGCGATCACATCTACTTCGCGCAAGACCCTGAGGGCACGCAGGGTTATATCTTCCAGATTGCCGATCGGCGTTGCGACGATGAAAAGGGTACCGACCATCGTAGTACGATGAAACGGTAACCGAAATGGCGTTGCCAACACAAGCCGCCCCGGGGTATTTCGTCTGGGAAGTTCCTGGAGAACGTGTAGTAGTACACGTACGGCTAGAAGTAATGGTGCGGCTGGAATGGGAAGTGAGACGGGGTTTCCGCTCGGTTCCCAAGCGTGGCGCGGAGGTGGGCGGCTTGCTCCTCGGCACCACGGAAGACGGTTTCCCCACTATCGTGCGAGTCGAAGATTTTGAAGCGGTTCCGTGTAATTACCAATTTGGCCCTTCCTTTCAACTCGGGGAAGACGACGGGTCCGCGTTCGATTCTGCCTGCGAGCGCCGGCAGTCCAGCGCATCGCCTTCCGCGCACGCTGTCGGATACTTTCGGAGTCACACCCGCGAAGATCTGGCATTGGACGCGAATGATCTCGCGATACTCGACCGGCTGTTCCCGAATCCGTCTCACGTCGCCTTACTCGTGAAACCTCACGCCACGGAGGCTTGTGTGGCCGGCTTCTTCTTCCGCGATGGCGGCGCGTTTCCGCCGGCGACTCCGCTGGAATTTCCTTTCGGACAACCTGAGTTGTTAAGTGAAGAGGCCGCCCCGCCACCGCCTCCACGGGCGGAGCCGGAATCGATGGTGAGTGAGCCGCTGGAAGCCGTTTCCTCCGAGTTCCCGGCTCCGGTAGCGATCCCGGCTCCGTCGCCATCTGTCGTTATTCAAGCTCAACCCAGTCAAGCTCAACCCAGTCAAGCTCAACCCAGTCAAGCTCAACCCAGTCAAGCTCAACCCAGTCAAGCTCAACCCAGTCAAGCTCAACCCAGTCAGGCCCAACCCAGTCAGGCCCAACCCAGTCAGGCCCAACCCAGTTAGGCCCAACCCAGTTAGGCCCAACCCAGGAGCGGGTGGCTGTGGATTCCTCTCTCTTTTATTTCGATGTTGGTGGGAGTCGTAATCGGCTTTCAAGCCGCACTGACGCTGGAGACTCAGGCTACCGCCAGTACAGGCGACGAATTTTCCCTGTCGTTGTCCGTGGCCCGGGTTGGCAATAACCTCAGTCTCCGGTGGGATCGCCAGACGGCCGCTATCCGTTCCGCGCGCAAGGGAATTCTGGAAATTGAAGAAGGCGGCTACACCAAGTCCGTGGATCTGGATGGTCCGCAATTGCAGAACGGAACGCTGATCTATCGCAACTCGACGGACGCGGTGCGTTTTCGGCTCACCGTTTATCCCACCGCCCGCAGCAGCGTGACCGAAACCCTCAGCTGGAAACACTAGACCATTTTCGTAGATAATAGGAACTGCTCTGGCTCTTCGCCTGGCCGCAGATGGCGAAAGCATATTCAGATGATTTGAGGCGCAAGCTGTTGGAGGCTCACCAGCAAGGTGAAGGGAGCCTGGAACAGTTGGCGGTACGATTCCG
>SHUD01000011.1 GCA_009697505.1 Bryobacterales bacterium | reverse complement strand
TGAGGATGCCCGGTAAATCGTAGAAAGTAGCGACTCTCAAACCCGCGGCCATAATGAGCCGAGGGTTAATTTTTCCGCCAAGAAAAAGGAGAGAGTCGCTTGAAGAAACAATACCAGATCAAACAGCAACGAGCCGTGCAGCAGTTCCGCCGGATCGCCAACGAGCAGAACCCGAACATCCAGATGATCCTTCCGTTGGCCGACATCGTCGGCCTGTTGCAGCAAGGCGTGGGCAACTTGCTGCGAGAAACGGGGCTCGCACTGATGCAAACCGTGATGGAGGAGGAAGTCCGGCACCTGGCTGGGGAACGCCACCAGCAACACGAAGGAAGACGCGCGCATCGCTGGGGCAAAGAGGACGGCTACTGCGTGGTGGATGGCCAGAAAGTGCCGATCCAGAAAACGCGGCTGCGTACGCCCGACAAACGGGAACAACGATTGGGCAGCTACGAGCTATTCCAGCGCAGTGGCCCGTTGCAAGCCGGCGTGTGGGACAAAATGATGCGCGGGCTTTCGACGCGCAACTACGGCGCGGTGGTGAAGGACTTTCACAACGCCTATGGCGTGGAGAAATCGGCGGTGAGCGAGAACTTCATCGAAGCTAGCGAGCTGGTGCCCATGATGAATAACATTTAGTACTAAAGTTCTCGGTCAGAAGAGCCGAATTCACTCTTGTCGGGAAAGGAGAGAGACAATGGACACTTCCACTGTTCGTGTCGTTTGCGCTGTGCTGGCGATCCTGTTTATCGGGATCATCGTGTTGCGCCGCAAAAAGAACGCCGATTAAAGAATTGGGAATAGCTCCTTTCCGGAGAGTGCGCGGCTGCCTCCCGTAGCCGCGCACTCCGCGAAAGATGACGAATCGTATGAGCTTTGACGCCACTCCACTGAATATCACCACCCTGCTGGTGTCCGCGCTGGCGGTCGCGGCGCTCTCTTTTCTCATCAAAGGGCGCTACGACAGCAACCTGCCGCTGCTGTTCTACGCAGCGACTCTGGTGCTGACTTCCGCGACGGACCGCGGCCTGAATACATATCTGTTGTATTCCGGAATCGCGGCTGCTTTGGTGCTGCGCTTTGAATTCATGGGCAAAGGATTCACCAAGTTCATCGGGATCCTGAATTCCTCGGCCATCTCTTTAATCCTGATTTCGTTCTTCGACGACATGTTCGGAGACGGCAGAGGCTTCTTCTAGAAACCGGGAGCGCTGGCCCGCATTTCTCACACACTTTCCGCTGCGGCGCGCGATAAGGCCGCGTCTACTTCGTTACGCTCGCTCACCGTGCTCAACATACGGTTCAAGTATGCTCGCGCGCGGTTCCAGTATGCTTGCGCGCGCTGAGCTTCGCGCGCCTCCTATCCACAGCCTTCTCCCGCGCCTCGCGACGAAACTGTGTGAGAAATGCGGGCTAGTCTTTGGTGACCGGCAGCCCGGCTTCGTTCCAGGCCCGCCAACCTCCGTCGAGCGATATCGCGTCCGTATAACCCATCTTGCCGAGCGCCTCGGCAACCAAAGCCGAACGATAACCGCCGCCACAGTAAAGCACCATCTTCGTGGCCTTGTCGGGTACCGTGGTCTCAATATCGCGCTCGACAATTCCCTTGCTGAGATGGATAGCCCCCCGCGCGCGCCCTTCGGCCCACTCATGATCTTCCCGGACATCGATCAACAGGTGATCGCCGGCGGGCATCTTCCGGTATTCGGCGATGTCGATTTCGTGAACCCGCGATTTCGCCTCTCTCACGTAGGCCAGAAACCCGGGACTGTGCTTTTTGTGGGGAATGCTCATGCGGTCCTCCGAATGCGGGCGCCCGCGCCCGCCAGTTTGGCTTCGATCTGATAGTATCCGCGGTCAATATGATAGACGCGGTCGATGAGCGTCTCGCCCTGGGCCGCGAGTCCGGCCAGCACCAGCGACGCGCTGGCCCGCAAGTCGCTGGCGATGACCTGCGCTCCGGAGAGCCGCGTGGGTCCGGCGACGATCGCCTGCCGCCCCTCGATGCGGATATTGGCGCCCATGCGCGTCAACTCCGGAGCGTGCATGAAGCGGTTCTCGAAAATATTCTCCTTGATGATGGAGCTACCTTCGGCCTGGGTCATCAGCGCCATGAACTGCGCCTGCAGGTCGGTGGCAAAGCCCGGATGCTCCTCCGTGGTTGCGTCGATGCTCTTCAGCAGGCCGTTGCCGCGCACGCGCAGCGCGCCCGCCGTGGGTTCACAAATTTCCACTCCAGCGTTTGCCAGTTTGCCGAGGAGCGCCCGCAGATGTTCGGGTTGGCAGCCCGTGACCAACAAGTCGCCGCCGGAAATCGCACCCGCGATCAGAAATGTGCCCGTCTCGATGCGGTCCGGGATGATCGCGTGCGCGGCGCCGTGCAGTTTACTCACGCCCTTCACGCGGATGACCGGCGTTCCCGCGCCCTCAATGTTCGCGCCCATTTTTATGAGGAGCTCCGCCAGGTCGACGACCTCGGGTTCGCGGGCGGCATTGCGGATGATGGTTTCGCCTTGTGCCAGGACCGCGGCCATCAGGAGGTCTTCGGTTCCCGTTACTGTGATCCGGTCAAAATACACTTCGGCACCGTGGAGGCCGTGCGGGGCTTCGGCCTCGATGTACCCGTGCTCCTGGCGCGTGACCGCGCCCAAGCGCTCCAGCCCCGCGACGTGCAAATTAATGGGGCGCGCGCCGATGGCGCAGCCCCCAGGCACGGAAACCCGCGCCCGTCCGCAGCGGGCGACCAGAGGTCCCAGCACCAGGCTCGACGCGCGCATGGTTTTGACCAGGTTATAAGGGGCTTCGGCGTGCCGGATGTCTCCGGCATCCACGGTTACTCGTTCCCCGTCGACGGTGACGCGCGCGCCCGCGTGTTCCAGCAACTTCTCCATGGTGGCGATGTCGCGCACCGGCGGGATGCGGTCCAGAACGACGGGTTCGGCCGTCAGCAGGCACGCCGCCAACACAGGAAGCGCCGAGTTCTTGGCGCCGCTCACCGCGATTTCTCCCTGCAGCGGCACGCCGCCCTGGATCACAAACTTGTCCAAAATTAAATCAGTGCCTCCCGAATGCGCCCGGACGCCCTGGCCAGGAGCCGCTCCGCTTCGGCACGGGTGACTTGCTTCTTTTCCATGACGATGGCCGTGCGCACGCTGCTGCCCGCGGCGTCCAGCAACTCGGCGGCCCGTTCGGCCGACACCCCCGCCGCCTGGCGGATGATGCGGCGGGCCCGCGCCGCCAACTTCTCATTGGCCGGCTGCACGTTGACCATCAGGTTCCCATACACGTGGCCGAGACGGATCATCACCGCGGTACTGATCATGTTCAAAACCATCTTGGTTGCCGTTCCGGCGCGCAGGCGAGTGGAACCGGTCAGAATCTCCGGCCCTGGCTGGGGTTCGATCGGGTATTCCACGGCGCGCGACAGTTCCGACCGTGGGGTGCAACTGATGCCGCATGTAACCGCTCCGAGTTCGCCGGCTTTGGCGACGGCACCTAGTACGTAGGGAGTGCGCCCGCTGGCCGCAATCCCAACCAGCACATCGCCGCCACGGAACCCTGCCGCGAGAAGATCTGCCGCGCCCGCCTGCTGGCGGTCTTCCACGGCCTCGCTGGACCGCCGGAGCGCTGGATCGCCGCCCGCGATAATTCCTTGCACCAGGTCCGGGGAAACATGGAATGTAGGCGGACACTCGGAGGCGTCGAGCACACCTAACCGTCCACTGGTTCCAGCACCGATATAGTACAGGCGGCCTCCGCGCGCGAGCGCCTGCGCAATCGCATCCACGGCGCGGGCGATATTGGGGATCTCCGCGGCGACCGCGGCCGCCACTTGGGCATCGGCGGCATTGAACACAGCCAGCAATTCCGGCGTGGGAAGGGAATCAAGATCTCGGGAATCCGGATGGGACGCTTCCGTGAGAAGATCGTCAAGCATTCTTGCGCTGTGCCGCCACGTACTTCATTGTACAAGGCGGCTCTTCTGCCATTCTGTTCATGGCGGGCAGTCAGCTTACGCCAAGGTGCGGGACGAGCTGGCCCACGAAATTACAGACTGGGGAATTACGGACTGGTATGTCCGCACGGCGGATGTCACTCCCAAGGAACTGGATCCGCGGGGTTCCCGCAGGCCGCGGGAAAGTGATCGTCAGGCGCTGAAGGAGCTGCCGCAGCCGCAGGTGGACTTCACGTTGGGGTTTTCAAACTTGAACCCGGAGCCTTCCATGCTCTCCACGTAATCTACCTTCACGCCGTCCAGATAGAGCAGGCTGGCCTGGTCGATAAAGAGCTGCAAGCCACTGAAATCGTAGGTCTTATCCAGCATTCCCGGGGTGTTCTCGAAAGCCATGGAATAGCTGAAGCCGGAGCAGCCGCCACCCACCACGGAAATTCTCAGGCCAGCGGGTTTGGGCTCCTGAGTATCCATGATCTCTCTCACCTTGCTCATCGCTGTTTCGGTTAGTTGTACCATAGTGCGTTTGGCCTCTCTACAATTATAGCCGATGCTGAAGGGTGGGCCAAGGACTCGATAATCTTGCGCCCATCTTTTTGCCGTAACGTCTTATAGGTGGGCCACGTCCAACAGAACGATTATGGACGGCGCAACTGGAGTACTCAGATATCCGGCGGTCGGCGGAAGAACGCAAGGCAAGACGCGCGTGGACCACAGAAACAGCGAAGAAGCGGCGTTGGTGCGCCGGGTCCAGGCCCGCGACGAGATGGCGTTTCGCGAAATCGTGGAACGCTATCAAGGCAAGGTCTTCTCCATCATTTACGGCATTCTCCGCAACCGCAATGATGCCGAGGACATCGCCCAGCAGGTCTTCGCCAAGGTTTATTTTTCTATTCGCAAGTTCGACTTTCGCAGCTCGTTCCTGACCTGGATCTACAAGATCACGGTCAACGAGTGCTACGACTACCTGCGCAAGAAGCGCGTGCGCAAGCTGGTTTACGAGAGCGATTTCTCCGAAGACGACGCCAAGCGCATGGAGGCTTCCGAACCGGCCGTGGATAGGACCGTACCGGCCGACACGCGGGTTGCACAGCGGGATCTGCTCCTGAAGCTGTTGGGCCAGATATCGAAGGAAGAACGCAGCCTGATCCTCATGAAGGAAGTGGAAGGGCACTCCGTTGAGGAACTGGCGCGGATGACGGGTTTGAACGAGAATACAATAAAGGTAAAGTTGTTCCGCACACGGCATAAGCTGCTCAAAGCGGCGGGCCGCCTGATGCGCCTGTAGAGCGGATGTAGAATAGTCAGCGGGCGTATAAGACCCGCGTCAGTTGCCGGTAATGGGGTTTTTGAGGGAACCATGCATCGCGAGATTCGGGACCATATCGAGGACATGCTAGGAGGCGCGGAACCAGCCGCCGGCAAGCAGCACGTCCAAAAACATCTGGCCGAGTGCGAAGACTGCCGCGCCAAGGTGAGCGCCATGCGGGAACAGGCTTCTGGGCTGCGCGGACTGCGTCCGCCGGAAGGCGCCGTCCTGGAACCGCGCGCGGGATTCTACGCGCGGGTGATGGAGCGCATCGAATCGGAAGGCCCCATCTCCATCTGGAACCTGTTCATCGAATCCGCGTTCGGCCGCCGCATTGCGGTGGCTTCCATGGCCCTGGCGTTGCTGCTCGGGATCTATTTGGTGACCTCGGAACGCTCGGCCGAGGAGCCGGTCATCGCCCTCCAGCAGGATCAATTCGTGTCTCCGGAGTCCCCGCTTCCGGCGTCGCTGGTAGTCGCCGATGAGGACGCCCCTGGGCGTGTAGTGATGCCGATGGAACCGTTGGCGGCGGGACAGCCGTTCGACGCGCAGTCCGAAGACGATGCCATCCTGGTAAATTTGGTTACGTATCAGGACCAATAGGTTATGACGCCCGGCGGCAAGAATCCCAAGATCATCGGAACTTTGGTCTTGGTGTTCCTGGCGGGCGCCGCGGCGGGCGCTCTCGGGATGCAGTTGGGCTTGCATGAACGGCTGCACCGCGCCGTCGCCGCCGCTTCCGTGAAGCCCGCGCGCAGGGTCGCCGCCAATGACGCACTGATGCAGAGGTTCAAAACCGAGCTCAATCTCTCCGGCGAGCAGACGGAAAAACTGGCGATGGTCTTGGGAGACTACCGGCATTACTACGAGAGCCTTCAGGATCAGCTCGACGACGTGCGGTCGACCGGCAAGAAACGCATCCTGCAGATCCTCGACCAGGATCAGCGCGCCAGGTTCGAACGGATCATGGGCGATCTGCAGCCCCAGCTCGATAAGAAATAATCAGTCGTTCGGCCGGGCCGCCATCTTCCGCTCCAGCGCTTTCAGTAACCGCGACTCAACGTCTTCAGGAATCGACTGCGGCTCCATCCCTTTGTAGATTTGCAGCGTCTTCCTGGTGGTATCCACCAGCACGAAGCAATTGGGGCACTCCGATACATGCCGGTTCAAGTGCGCCTTCATCACCGCATCCACGTTGGGATCGAGGAAATCGTTCAGCTCCTGAAGGAACTGTTTACAGGTGACCAAAAAAATCGTCTCCTTTGCGTTTGAATTGCCGCGTCAACTTCTCGCGCAAAGCCAACCGTGCTCTTAACAGTCTGCTCTTCACCGCCGCGACGGAAATACCCAAAGCTTCGGCGGTTTCCTCCGTGCTCAGTTCTTCGATGTCGCGAAGGGTGAAGACGGTGCGGAAATCTGGCTTCAGGCCGTCCACGGCATCCGCAAGAATCTTCTGCATTTCTTCGCGAGAATAGCGCTGTTCGGGGTTGTCTTCCCAGACGGCGATCTCCCGCTTCACCTCTTCTTCGCCTGTTTCCAAGGGTTCGTCGAGCGAAACAAAGCGATTCCCCTTGCGCTTGCGCAGCTTCATCAGGGATTCGTTCACGGCGATGCGCACGATCCAGGTGTAGAACTTGGAATTGCCCTGGAAGCCGGGCAGGTGCTCATAGGCCTTGAGGAAGGTGTCCTGCAACACGTCTTCGGCGTCTTCGTCGTTCTGGGTGATGTTCTTGGCGACGCGGTAGACTTTGCGGCTGTACTCCTTTACCAGGGCCGTGAAGGCGGCCCGGTCCCCGGCCTGCGCGCGAGCGACCAGCGCGGCGTCGTCAAACGCGTCCGCAGCGGGAGCTACCGGATTGGGCGAAGGGGTCAAAGCGAGGCCTCTGTGTTCACTATAGCAGCGGTAATTCAACGACTCTGTTATAACCAAGCCTACCGCTTGGATAACCTCCTGCTGCTTCACGCCGCGGTTGACGGACGGACCGAGGGAAACCGTCAAGCCAGCCGGAAGAGATACCTTGATACGACTGACGCCGATCTATCGCGGCGCAACCATCATCCGGCCGCAACTTGCACGGGTCGACGAGCAGCATCGGCCGCGTCGAGAATTTCTTGCAGGAGTGCATCGTAGCCCATCCCGGCCGCGGCCGCCGATTGCGCGAAATCCTCGTCCACGGCCAGCGAGGGGTTCGGATTCGCCTCAATCACATAAACCTCCCCCCGCGGCGTCAAACGGACGTCAATGCGCCCGAATCCCCGTATCTTTAAGACGCGATAAACGGTTCGAGCGAGACGCTGCAACTGCTTGGTGGTGGACGCGGAAAGCTCCAGCGCCGGCCCGTTGTGGATCCCCCATTTGGTTCGATATTTTTCATTCCACTTGGCGTAGGAGGTAGCGAATTTGGGGGCAGCGTCGGGCATTTGGCTGAAGAACAGTTCCCTGGGCGGAAAGATCTGCAAGCGCTCATTCCCCAGCACGCTCAAGTACAGCTCGCGGCCCTCAATATATTCTTCGATCAGCGCTTCGCAGCCGAATTTTTGGTGAATGAAATGGGCGCGCTCCAAGGTCTCCTTTTCATCGCGTGTGAACGAGGCCTGGCTAATGCCGTCCGAGGATTCCTGGCCCACTGGCTTGACGAATGCCGGGAACGCGAATTGCCGGAGGCGGCGGAGCGGATGTTGGTGATGGGAAACTACGAAGCGAGGAAGACGCACGTGGTGGTAGCTCAGAACTTTTTTGGCCAAAGCCTTGTCTTTGCAGAGCAGCAAGGCTTCCGGGCCAGATCCGGTGTAGCGCAATCTCATGAGGTCGAGCACCGCGGGAATATTGGGCTCGTGCGAGCGATCGTGATAAAAAGATTCCGTCAGGTTAAAGACAACGTCCGGGGCGCAGGAGGCCAGCTTCTCGACGATCGCGGGCACGTCATTAAAAACAGCCAGTGTTTCGACTTCATGGCCGATGCGCTGTAGGCTCTCTAGAACGCAGGCCTCGGTTGGTTTGTCCTGCTCTTTGAGTGAATCGGGCGAGTGCGTCTCGTTGGGATCGGAAGCTTGCGGGACGTCGAAAAGGATCAGGACCTTCATGCGATCACGCCCTCATTGTCACAGCGATCTCTCTCACAGCGATCTCTGTCACACCGACCTCTTGAATCTTCCGGTGTACAAGTGATTGGTTACAAGCGCGGCCAGATAACCCGCCAACTCGAAGTGAAGCTGCGCGGAATCTCCCGCCGCAGCCAGCTTAAGTTTCTGGCAACGTAGAGTCAGTTTTCGTACCAGCATGCTGACGGTGTACTTGCGCTGGCCGGTCCACTTCACGATGGTCGCAATTAACGCGGCGCGGTTCTTTTTCATCAACTTCGAAGCGGACTCCGAGCCCTCCACTCCAGTTCCGAAAATGGCGCGCAGATCGGCGTCATAGAAATCCGGAAAGTCTTCCGCGTAGAGCTTACGCCGCCCCGCGTAATAGCGTTCGAGCGTGCTGCGGAGCTTCGCCGCCTCCGAAATCCGCCGCCCGCGTCTGACCGCCGGCTTCCGGTCCGCGACATCTCGAATCAGTGTGTCGACGTATTCTATTTTTTCGAGCGCCTTCCATCCGCGATAGTGCTCCCGCAAGTCCTCCATGGGACTGCCGAGCCACACCGCGAAGGTTTCGGCAAAATCCTCATCCGGGTGCGCCTGCGCATACCAATTCGGGAGATGCCGCACGAAACTGCGGCTATACGGCCGCGGCGTATAGGTCTCCGGAGTGTACTCGGCGTCCGGGCTACCGAAGATGCTTTGCCAGTCTTCTCGCGAGGAGAACCGGTAAGCATGATCGATCGCATGCCCGGCTTCGTGCCGCAACAGCCTCTGGCACCACTCCGCTGTTCCTCCCTCCACTTCGAGCATCTGGCGAAGCTCCAGCGCGCGCAGCCGGGGGTGCGCCAGGTAGAACGGGATCGCGATGGCGGGGACCCCTTCTGGCGAGAACCATTCATCGCCTAGGTAGCAATCTGGCCGCAAGCGAACGCCGCTGGCAGCGAGATTCTCGTAGAGCTCGCCGACTCGCTTTTCCAGATCCCCTTCGATGCGGACCCCGAGGTCACAAATCCGAAGCGCGAGCAGCTCTTCGTCCCGCAGAGCAACCCAGGCGGGCTCGCCGGGTGTTTCCATATGGCTCCATCGTAGCGCGGTTGGATATTTCTCGCAGCGCGCGATGAAGCTCCAGCGTCATATCCTCACTCGCGAGTAACCGCGACCGAAGGGATGGTATGGAAATGGGCTGACCCCACTACCAGTTGTACCATTCCCCTTTTCTCTCGTCAGCGGAGTGCTAGAATAACCGGTGAGAATGCTCGCCCTCGGCATTGTTTGCTTCCTCGCCGGCATCTTCCTGTTCATCACCGACCTTTCCCTACGTCGCAACACGCGCCGTGCGCAGCAAGCCGCGTTACAGCGTGAAAACGAATTTCTCACCACACGGATTCATACCATCGAGTCTCAGTTTCCTCGGGCGCTGATGATCGTGGATGCGCGCGGGCTGATCCGGAGAGTCAACCCCGCGGCGGAAGAATTGTTTGGTTACGCCGAACAGGAACTGCTCGGCAACAATATCCTGCGGCTGTTGCCCTTCGCCCCGCCGGCGCGCAATCCCCCAGCCCCGCGCATCGCGTTGGATGGAATGCAGGGCGCCCAAATGGAAGTGCGCCGCAAGGATAAGTCCATGGTCAAAGTCCGCATGACGGGGACCCGGCCGGAATCTTTAGGACCGTCGGACCTATATATGTTCTTGGAGGCGGTGGTTCCCCAGCCGGAGCCTCCGCTGGCCCTGCTGGAGCGCGTGGTCGGACGCATCACGGCCAAGTTCGAAGAATTGCTGACCACCATCAACGGATACGGCGAACTGGCGCTGCACGCGGCAGGCGAGGACCGTCAACTGCGCCAGCATCTGGAGGAAATCGTCGCCGCCAGCGAACAGGCATCCCATCTCACCCGCAACCTGCTCGCCTTTAGCGGCAACCAGTTGATCCCCGTGGAACCTCTCGATCTCAATACGGTAGTCCACGTAGCGGCGCAAGACATCCCCGAGGCGGAGCTGGACCTCGCCCCGGAGCCGGCGATGGCTCGGGCGAACGGCGAGTGCCTCCAATAGGTGGTTCGACTCCTGGCGGAGGGCGCCAGGGCCCGCGGCAGCGGAGCAGCGGGCAAGACCCGCATTCAGACCAGCTTGTGCACCCTGGACCGGCCTCGTGCCGTGTACTCAGGGGAGATGTCCGCCGGCAGCTACACCGTGATTCGGGTTGCCGATTCGCGCACCACGCTGACGGCGGAGGCCCTGACCCATCTGTTTGAGCCTTTGCACCCTGATTCCGAGCTGCACCGCGTGGATCTGTCTCCGATTTACGGAATTGTTTCCAGTCTGAGTGGCCGCCTGCACGTCGAAAGTAATCGCACCGCCGGAACCACGTTTGAAATTTGGCTGCCCGCCCTGCCCCGCCGCTCCCTGGCCGACGGACCCCTATCTCAAGGCGCTGTAGCGAGCGGCTAACTCACGCTGTCGCGACCGGATAATTCGCGGACTTTACAACGCCGGCAATCCGAGCAGGCGCGCGGGATTTTCCTTGGTCATGCGGTCGAGCTCGCGCTGCGTAAATCCCTTGGCTTTGAGTTCCGCGATGTAGGCGGCCATGCCGTCGGGAGGCGGAGCCAGTCCGATCTGCCCCATGTCGGTGGAGAGCACCACCGATTCCACGCCCACTTTGCGAATCGTATCGGCGACGTCGGCCACGCTAAACAGAGCTTTGCGATTCGCGTTGCTGAGCGTGGGCACGTACACCATTTCGAGGAAGGCCCCGGCTTTCGCGGCCTCCTGCATCTGCGCGACGTTCATTTTCACGGAGGCGCTCATGGGATGGGTAATCACCATGTGCTCCACTCCCAGCCGGCGTCCTTCCCGGACCAGCATCAGGTCTTCCTCCGGAGAAGAGTGGCCGGTAGCGAGAACCAGTTTGTTCTTGGCAATCAGCGCGAGCACTTCCTTGACTTCCGGCAGTAACTGGCCGTTCCTGGAAACGCTGACGAAGGGCAAACTCGATTTGGTGGTCCGCCGGACATTTTCCGCGTCCACGGTGGGCATCCAGACCACGCGGCCCCAGCCTCCGGTCACCTTGACCATCTCTTCCACCGCGGCAGGGTTGATGCCACCCACGGCGCGGCTCAGGCAAATACCGCCGAAGACTTCAAGTCCGGGGGCTTCCTTCCGTGCCAAGTATGCCAGCATCGCCGTCGGTTCCCAGTGGCTCTTGAGCACCAGGCCGCGCATACCCTTCGCCTTGGCGAGCTTGGCGACTTCGATGCCGTCCATGGTCCACGGTTCGCTATCCGGAAGCGAATGCACGTGGACGTCGATAACACCTTGCAGCGGCCGGTTCGCTTGCGGTTGCAAGGCGAGGGTGCACAGCAGCAATAAACCCAGCAGGATGGTGAGTCTCATGGCTCAGTCATGATACTCCTTTTCCGTGGATGGCGATGGGCAAATGGGCATCACGGCCCCCTTGCCAAGCTGGGACAGCCAAGCTGGGACAGCCAAGCTGGGACAATAGACTCGTGCACAGAAGAACGTTCCTGCGGATCACGTCGGCCGTGGCGCTGCTTTCCGCTTGCTCAAGATCGCCGCGGAAGATCCGGCTGGCATTGAATTGGAAGCCGGACCCGCAATTCGGCGGATTCTACGCGGCTCCGTACCAGAAGCATGGACTGGATGTCGTCATCCTGCCGGGCGGCGCGGGCACGCCCACGGTGCAGATGGTGGGGGCGGGATCGGCGGAATTCGGCATCGTCTCGGCCGACGAGTTGGTGATTGCGCGCTCGCAAGGCAATGACGTGGTGGCTTTGTTTGCCGTCTATCAGACCAACCCGCAGGGCATCATGGCGCACGCTTCCCGCAAATTGAGCAGCCTGGCCGATGTGCTGAAGGGCGGCACGCTGGCCCTACAGCGCGGGCTCCCCTACGCGCGTTGGCTCGAAAAGAAATACGGATTCAGCAAGGTGAAAATCGTTCCTTCGCCCGGGGGCGACATCAGCGTGTTTTTGACCGACCCGAATTTCGCGCAGCAGTGCTTCATCGTGTCCGAGCCTTTAACCGCTAAGCACAAAGGCGCGGACGTGCAGACGTTTTCCGTGGCCGACGCGGGTTACAATCCGTACACCACCGTGCTGGCAACGTCAGGGGAATCGCTCCGCAAGGATCCGGAACGAGCCATGGCCATGGTAGCGGCGGTCCGCGAAGGGTGGCGCGCGTATCTCGATGACCCCCAGCCAACCAACCAGCGGATGAACCAGCTCAACCCGACGATGCCGGTGGAAGTTTTCACCGAAGTGGCCGAAGCGCAGAAGCCGCTCATCGAAACCGAAGACGCGCGCCGCAATGGACTCGGCAGCATGACGCAGGAGCGCTGGCAGACTTTGATCGCGGAACTGCTGGAACTGGGCGACATCCGTAGCGCACCGGCTGCAACCGACTGCTTCCGCGGCTTATAGGCCCCTCTCGCGCTTCTCGTCACGGCCGATAAGGCCAGCGTGGCGTCGCTGTCTTATTGGTTTCTGTCGCCCAGCCTGATTCTGGCCATCGCCGGCAAGCTGCGCGGATGGGACCGCACGGTACCGACACCGGCCGTCGACTGGCGCCGCATGACCGTGGACGCGGTCGTGCCCGCCAAGAACGAAGAGGCCTCGATCGCCATCGCCCTGTCGTCATTGATCGCTCAGGATTTTCCGCTGCGCCGCGTGGTGGTGTTCGACGACGCCTCCACCGACCGGACCAGCGCCGTGGTCCGCCGCTATCGGGAGGTCACGGGCCGGGAGATCGAGTTAATCGCGCGAGAGCACTCGATTGGCAAGACCCCGGCGCTGCGCGAGTTCTGCGCGCAGACCGACGCCGACGCCATCTTCATTCTGGACGCCGACTCGGTATTGGTCAGCCCCAACTACATCTCACGGCTGATAGAGGAGTTGTTCCGCAACGCGGGGGTGGCTGCGGCCTGCGGCGAAGTGATGCCCCTGACCGAGGATCGGATCGAAGGGTTGGCGCAAGGAGACGCGGGTGTGCGAACCGTCGCGGCGGAGTTCTTCCCGCGGGCCAGGGAGCGCTCGCCGTTTTGGAAGCGCCTTCTGACACGGCTCACGGTTCTGTATCGCGCGCCCATGTATGTTCTGCTGCAACGCACGCTCTACGACGGCAACCTGAAGCTGTTCGGCGCGCAACTGAACCCCGTCGGCTGCGCGGTCGCCTATCGCACGGCGCGATTGCGCGAGTGCTTCGACTACGCCGGGCCCCGCATCGGCGACAACTTGTCGGACTCAGAAGACATCTACATCGGGCATTTCTTCAACTGGAAGGGATACCGCAACTTTCAGGTTCTGGGCGTCCGCTGCGAAACCACCGAGCCGCCCATCCACCGCCTGCCGCGGCAGTTGTTCCTGTGGTCGAGCGGCTTCCTGCAATCGACGTATTACTTTGGAGCTCTGGTGGTCTCGCCGTTGCGGCAGATCAAACGGCTGATTCCTGGCGGGAAACCGGCGCCTCCGGAAAATCAGGGGCCGCGCAGAATTCAGGAGCAATACCGCGCGGCCTGGGGCGAGGGCATCACACAAACAGAAGGGCGGCCGGTGGGTTGGCTGGAGTTGATGAGCCTGCTGGAAAAAGTGGCGTATCCGCTGGTCTTGCTGTACCTGGCGTGGTTCAATCAGGAAGCCTTCTGGATCACGTTGGGCGCGGAGACTCTGCTGTGCATGCTGTTGATCCTGGCGACTGCGGACCCCGGAAGCCGCTTGAAATACGCAGCCATGCTGGTACCAGCGCTTCCTATCCGGCTGATGAGCTTGGGCGTCGATCTGGTGGCTTCCGTGAAGTGTCTTGCCGACCTCACGACAGGAAACCGGGAGTGGCGAAAATGACCGCCATGCGAAGACTTATGCTTACAGCGCCCGCGGCATTAGCGGTCACGGCAATTGCCGCACTCGGACAGACATCCGATGCGGAGCTCCAGTGCCAAGTACTCAATAATAGCCAACGAGCCAAGGAAGCCGCGCACTGCTACGCGCAACTGCGGCAGACGCGGATCCAGGACCCGTCGCTGGCGCAGCGGGCCGCGCTGGGCGAGGCCCGCAATGAAACCTGGTCCGGACAGGTGCGCGCGGCGGAGCGGGCCTACGAAGCCTATCTGCTCGCGAATCCGTCCAATCGCGCCGTCTCCATCGAGTATGCGCGGCTGCTGCGGTTTGCCGGAAACTACCGCCGGGCCGAGCAATTGTGCAACCAGCTCCTGCGCTCCAATCCGCGGGACGCCGAAGTGCTGGCCTTACGCGCGGAGGTGCTCTATTGGGCGCGCAACCGGAGCTTCCAGGCGCGTCGCGACGCGGAGCAGGCACTCGCGCTGACTACGGAATCGGCCGGCGCGCGAGTATCCCACATGGCCGCGCTGGAGGCTCTGGGACTGAATCGCGCCGCTTCCGGGGAGGCCGCGAAGCTCCCGGAACCCAGCCCGCTGTCCGCGTTTCTGACGGAGCGTTTGAGTGAAAAGACGCACCTCCGCAACCGCCACGCGCTGACCGCCTACAACGATTCCGACGGCATCCATAATACAAGCTACGAAAACCAAATGGCCATTCCGGTGCGTGAGGATCATGCCATAAATCTGAAGTTTGCCGAGCGCATTGCGTCGGCGCCGGATGGCAGCATCTTTACCGCCGGCAGAACGCGGGCCTCGGTGCAGGAATTTTCAGCGGGGGGTGAAGCCCTGGTGGCGCCCGGGCTGCACTTATTCGCGGCGGGAGGGGCGTCGATGCTAGGCCGGGGATCGCCGCGGCCCATCTATGAACTTTCGCTCTCCGGCGCTCCGCACGACCGCTGGAATATCGCCATCGGGGCGGACCGTAAGTTCCTCACGGTCACTCCGCGGGCCGTGGATCAGCAAATCGCTTCCCAGAATTTTTTCGCAAGTCTCACGTATTGGTTCGATTCCCGAACCTCGCTGGCGTTGCGCGCCGACAAACGCCTGTGGAGCGACACCAACCACAGCATGCAGGGAGAAGGCGCCTTCACCCGCAATCTGGTTTACGGAAAGACCTTTAATCTCGACGCCGGGGCGCTGACGCATCAACAGGCGTTCCGGCACGATTTTCTCGCCGCTTCCGGTTTCTTCACGCCGGATCATTACAGCCGCTACACCGGATTTCTCAACACCCATGGAGAACTCAAGAAGTTCACTTGGGAGATTCGCGGCGAAGGGGGAACACAACAGATCACCACGGCATCCAACTTCACCCCCAACTGGTCGGTAACCGCGCGCGCATCGGCGAAGCTCGGTGGGCTGTTCCGGCTGTACGGCTCCTATGAGCGCAAAAATTACTCGCTGCTTTCGCGCGACGGCTGGTATCAGGGCTTCTACATCAGTCTGATGGTGCAACCAAAATCATGAGAGTCTTGATCACCGGCGGCGCGGGGTTTATCGGATCGCACCTGGCGGAGGCATTGCTCGCGGCCGGGTATCCGGTGTCCGTGCTGGACGATCTGAGCACGGGATCGATTGACAACTTGGGCGCCGTGCTGGGCCATCCGCGGTTCGCCTTCAGCGAAGGGACGATTCTGGACCGGCGTCTGGTCCACGCTCACGTCTCCGCCTGCGACTATGTGGTGCATCTGGCCGCGGCCGTGGGGGTGCGAACCATCCTCGAAAAGCCCCTGGCTTCGCTGCGGACCAATGTCGAAGGCTCTGCGTGCATCTTGAACGCTTGCCAGGAATCCGGCCGCCCGGTCCTTCTGGCCAGCACCTCGGAAACCTATGGCAAGAATGACGCGGACTCGCTGTGCGAGGATGCCGATTCCATCCTGGGTTCCTCCGCGATCGACCGCTGGTCCTACGCCACGGCCAAGAAGCTGGACGAATTCCTGGGCCTGGCCCACCACCGGGCGCACGGGCTGCCGGTCACCATCACGCGCTTCTTCAACATCGTCGGACCGCGGCAATCGGCGCGCTACGGAATGGTGCTGCCCAGCTTCGTGCGCGCGGCGTTGGCAAACCAGCCCATTCGCGTATTCGGAGACGGCCTCCAAACCCGAAATTTCACCTATATCGACGACTGCATCGACGCCCTGCTGCGCCTGATGCGGAATCCGTTGGCGGCGGGCAAGATCGTCAACATCGGAGGTTCCGAGGAAATTTCCATCCGCGAACTGGCGGAACATGTTAAGCGGGCGGCGGCATCGTCTTCGCCAATCATTACTGTCCCCTACCACCAGGCGTACCCGGAGGGCAGCTTCGAAGACATGCGCCGCCGCGTGCCTTGCATCTGCCGGATGGAAGCGTTGACGGGCTGGAGGCCGGCGACCAGTCTCGCGGCGATTATCGCGAAGACCATCTCCTTTGAACGCAACCGGCAACCCCTACCGGCGGATCGCGTTCTGGCCTAGCGGATATCCCTTTTTTACGCTGCTACGAACGGTGTAAAATAGGCCGACATGTCCAAAAAATTCGCTCTGGCCTTGATTTTCGCGGGAATGGCCGCCGCGCAGGACCACAGTCACTCACGCAACGTACACGGCGTCCCGGGTGGCGTCCCCGAATTCTGCGCCGGCCCGACGGTGACCAGCACCGCCAGCGGCAACTGGTCCAGCGCCGCAACGTGGTCCACCAAAAAGGTTCCGGGCGCGGGCGACCGCGTATTGGTGGCCGCCGGCCACAACGTGCTTTACGACGCCTTGAGCGACGCCAAGATTACATGCGTCGATCTGCGCGGACACCTGCGCTTCGCCGCCGACAAGAATACGCGCCTGAAGACCAACAACGTGATGGTGCAGGACGAAGGGTATCTGGAAATCGGCAGCGCGACGAATCCCATCCCGGCTGGCGTCACCGCCGAAGTCATCATCGCGGACCAGAAGATCGACCGCAAAGTGGACCCCGCCGAGCTGGGCGCGGGCATCGAGAGCCTGGGCAAGATCACCATGCACGGCGCGGTGAAGACACTCACGTTCGTGCGTCTGGCCGCGGAGCCCATGGCCGGTCAGAGGACGCTGACACTGGAGCAACCGGCCGCGTCCTGGAAAGCGGGCGATGGCATCGTCATTCCGGATACCCGCCAGCTACGCGAGAGCGAGCGCGGCGAAAATTATCAACCGCGGGACGAGAAGCTCACCATCGCGGCGATCGACGGCGCGAAGATCACGCTCACCACGCCCTTGAAGTTCGATCACAAGGGAGGGCACGACGGAGCCGGCAAGCTTGAGTTCCTGCCGCATGCCGGCAACCTGAGCCGCAACGTACTGGTGCGCTCGGAGAATCCGGCAGGCACGCGGGGCCACATGCTCTTCATGTCGCGCTCGGATATCGACCTGCGCTACGTGGAAATCCGCGAGATGGGCCGCACCAAAATGGGCGTGCTGGATAACACGGAGTTCGATAACGCCGGCAAGTTGCAGAAGCTGGGCGCGAATCAGATCGGCCGCTACGCCATCCACTTCCATCACAATTTCGGACCCAAGCAGACCCCGGCCAACGGCTACCAGTTCACGCTGGTGGGGAATTCCGTGGATAGCGCTCCCAAATGGGGCGTGACCGTGCATAACAGCCACTACGGGCTGGTGCAGGACAACGTAGTCTACAACACGCACGGCGCGGGTATGGTTACCGAAGACGGCACGGAGAGCTTCAACGTCTTCGATCACAATTTCGCCATGCGCTCGGGCGGCTCCGGTGACTTCGCGCCACGCAGCGGCTACGCCGGCGCGGCCCCGGATCCGGGTGGCGAAGGCGCGGGATTCTGGTTCCGCGGACCGAACAACTACATCCGCAATAACGTGGCCGCCAATGCCGACGTGTTCGGCTTTGGACTCGCCGCGGGAACGCTGGGCGAGGTGCAGATCCCCGCGTTTAAGGGCGCCGACATGAGCCTCGCCAAGGAGACCAAGAAAGTCGACACCACCGAGACTCCGGTGCTCGAATTCGCCAACAACGAAGCCTATGGCGCGATTCAGACGGGCGTGGCGCTGGGGTGGAACGCCACCGTCAATAACTTCCGCGTGTGGAACTCGGCGCGCCACGGCGTGACGGCTACGCCCACGGACAAGCTCGTCGTTGACAACCTTACGGTGCGCGGCGACAAGGCGGTCCTCACCAATGAATTTGAAAGCCCCGCGGGAGTTTGGGTGGGCGACTACCTGGCCAAGAGCATCGTCATCCGCAACGCCAACGTACAGGGCATGCGCACGGGCGTCACCAGCCCCTTTGTCCGTATGAGCGAGAAGCCGGAGCCGGGCCGCGGCGATGGCACGATGACGGTGGAAAACGGTTACTTCCGCGACTACTTCGGCATCGTGGTGGCCACCTCCTATCGTGCACTTTCGCGCAACGACAAGCCGCTAAAGGCTGCCGTGGTGCGCAGTTCCGTGTTCGAGCCGTTGAACGGAGTCGCAGCCAGCCAGACGTCTCCGCCGGCCGCGATTTCCATGAACTACCGCATGGCGGGCGGCGACACTTCCCCGCGCGATCCTATCGCCGTTTACGATTTCAACCGCAAGGCGGGCGATAATTTCAAGGTTTACTATTCGCTGGAAGCGCCTGCGAACGTCGCGCCGTGCAATGACAAGCGCGCCGGCGTTGACGGCTGGGTCTGCAAATAGACCCTAAAACCGCAAATTTGCGCCTGGACCGCAATCGGTTGCACCGGCCGTGATGAAGTTCGCGCGCAGGGCGCTCTGCGGATAGAAAGCGGGAATCGTCGCGACTGAGCCGGCGTCGTTCCAAGATAGCGAGTAAGGCGGCGTCTCCGAACTCGCCAGCAGTGCGTTCCAGGGATTCGGATTGGCCGCGAATTTCTGATCGTGCACGCAGTAGCGGCCGGAGAGAGTCCCCTGAAAAACGTAATCGGGAACCATGTCGATCGAAAACGTATAGGTCACGCCCGCGCGGTACTGGGCTCGCGAGCCGTAAACGATCACGTCGTTCAATGACATCGCGCCCAATTCCGGAGCCGGCGAAATTGTACCGCGCAGACCTTTCATCGTGACCAGCCCTCGCCATTCGTAGGGCTTGTAGACCGGAAACACGTGGGGGATCGCGGCGACCGTGGAATCGGCATCGAAGCGCAGCGAATAGCGGAGCCGCAGCCCCAAGGGCGCCCCCGACGGGGAAACAAACGGCTCGTAGCCGATGCGGGACAGCGCGGAACTGCCAATGGAGATGACTCCTCCGGGGTGTTCAGTGGCGGCACGGGCCGCGCGCGTGCCCATCTCCTGGCGGGCTCCGTCGACGATTTTCTGAATCTGCTCTTGCCCGATCGCTGGAAACCCTGGAGATACCAACCCCGGTTCATCCGCACCGCTTACCGGGGGCTGAATCACATCCCGCGAGAGTACGCGAAACGCGGCGCCTCGCCGGTCCGTGCCCACAGCGGCCATGCGGAACGGTTGGCCCGGGATGGTTACCAAACCCAGGAACTCTCCGTCGGTGGACGAATCGGTCGCCTTCCACATACTCAGCAACTGCAGCGCCCGTCCCGCTGCATCCGTGAGTTCAAAGCGTACGGCCGCAACTCCTTCGATGCCGTCAATGCGCGCGTCCGCCAGGTATTGGCGTCCTTGCACCGCCGTGCTCTTGAGGGGAAAGTAGTCGGGCCCTTCGCGGCCCAGCGCAAGCGTCCGAAAGCGCAAACGCGAAAACGAGATGGGACTGGGCGCCCCGCCGGCTGGGTCTTGCGGAAACTCGCCCACGCTCAGGCAGGCGCGCCGCAGGGCAAGAGTTCCTATTGGGATGAACACGAGCTGGAAAATCCGCGTCTCGGTGTCCGTCTGGAAAAGCAGGACTGGGAGTGGGCCGATCGGGATGACGACAGCGTGGTTTGGGCGGAGAAAGGCTGCATCTATCGGGCCGCGGCGCTAACAGACGGATTGGGACCCGCGCATATGTTATTCGACGCGAACCCGCTCCGGTTCACCGCGATTCCAGCGCCGTATTGAGATATATTGAGAGACGATCCCAAGGAGGCCATTCGATGGCGACTTACAAATTCCAACTGAACGGACGCCCGTCGACGGCGGAATCGTGGGACCCCGCGCAGCCGCTGCTCTATGTGCTCCGCAACGAACTCGGACAGCACGGACCAAAGTTCGGCTGCGGCTTGGGCCAGTGCGGCGCTTGCACCGTATTGATCGATGGCAAGGCCACGCGCTCCTGCCTGACCACGGTGCGGCAGGCGGCGGGGAAATCCATCACTACGATTGAAGCACTGGGGACTCCGGAGAAACCGGACGCTGTGCAGGCCGCGTTCATCGCCGAACAGGCCTCCCAATGCGGCTACTGCACCAATGGCATGGTGATGACGGCGAAATCGCTGCTGGCGCAAAATCCCAAGCCGACCCTCGAACAAGTCAAGCAGGGAATGGCGGGCAACCTATGCCGCTGCGGTACGCACACGCGCATCTTGCGAGCCGTGATGCGGGCATCGGGAGCGGCGGTCTAGGAGACGATCATGACTACATCTACTTTCTCCCGACGCGATCTATTGAAATCCGGCGCCGCCGTGTTGGTTGGATTCACCTTCGCCGGCCGGAGCGCCGCGCAAATGGCGGTCGGCGCCGACGCGGCTCTCGGCAAGCCCACCGGCATTAACGACGTGGACAGCTTCCTGGCCGTGCACGCCGATGGCTCGGTCACCGTCTACACCGGCAAAGTGGATCTGGGCACGGGTCTGCGCATCGCCATCCGCCAGATGGCCGCGGAGGAACTGGAACTTCCCGTGGAGCGCGTGAATCTCGTGGAAGGCGACACGGCTTTGACTCCGGATCAAGGAAGCACGGGTGGCAGTACTGGCCTCACGCAAGGTGGCGTGCAGGTGCGTCGCGCGGCTGCCACGGCGCGCGAGGCGTTCCGCAACATGACTCCCGCCGATCTGGCGAGCGGCAAGCACTTCAATATGAAGGTGGACCCCAACGCTCCGTTAAAAGATCCCAAGACCTACAAAGTGGTCAGCCAGCCGGTATTGCGTCCCGAAGTTCCGTTGAAGGCCACCGGCCGCCACGTTTATGTACAGGACTTCACGATGGCCGGAATGCTGCATGGCCGCGTGATTCATCCTCCGGTCATCGGCGCGAAACTGATGTCGGTGGATGAGTCGTCGATCCGTTCGATCCCGGATGTGCGTGCCGTGCGCATCGAAAGTTTCCTCGGCGTGGTCGCGAAAGACGAGTGGGCCGCCATTCGCGCGGCTCGCGAACTCAAAGTGACGTGGAGTGAAGGACAAACGCTGCCGGGAAGCACGGGCCTCGGCGGTTATGTGCGCAATGCCGCCGTCGACCGCGACGAGACCGTGATCAACCGCGGCAACACGGCGTCCGCGATGACGGGAGCGGCGAAGACTTTCGCGGCCTCTTACTATTGGCCGAATCAGAGCCACGCGTCGCTGGGACCATCGTGCGCGGTGGCCGACATGCGCGATGGCGGCCTGACCGTGTGGTCGTCCGCGCAGGCGCCGCACAACTTGCGAGCCAACATGGCAAAGGTCTTCGCCGTGCCCTTGGCGAAGGTCCGCGTCGTCTATATGGACGGAGCCGGATGTTACGGCGGCAATGGGAACGACGACGTGGCGGCGGATGCCGTGCTCCTGTCCAGAGCCGTGAACGCTCCCGTGCGCGTGCAGTGGATGCGCCAGGACGAGCTGGGCTGGGATCCCAAGGGGCCGCAGCAGTTGATCGACTTGCGCGCGGGTTTGGACGCCCAGGGCAACATCGCGGCTTGGGAAGCGGAAATGTGGGTGCCCATGAATAAGCCTGGGACGCGGCCTCTGCTCAGCATTGACGCGGCCGGCATGGCGCAGGACCACGGCCAGGGCGCGGGCCTCATGACGCAAAACGCCGACCCGCCGTACGCGGCCGGCAACGTCCGCGTGGTGGCGCATCACATCAAAGACACGCCCTTGCGGCCGTCCAACCTGCGCGCGCCCGGCAAAATCGCCAACGTGTTCGCTGTTGAGGCGTTCACCGATGAACTCGCCTTGGCCGCGGGCGTGGACCCGGTGGAGTACCGTCTGCGCGGTCTCAAAGACCCGCGCGCCATCGAGGTCATCAGGCGAACCGCGGACATGTTTGGTTGGAAACCCCGGCCGGCGTCCGCCCCTCGCCCGGTGCAGGGCGGCGTGCAAATCGGCTATGGCTTTGCGTATGCCCGCTATAAGCAGGCCGAAAACTACGTGGCCATGGCGATGGAGGTCGCCGTCGAACGCACTACGGGTAAAGTCAGCGTGCGCCGGGTCGCCTGCGCGCACGATTGCGGACTGATCGTGAATCCGAATGCCCTGCGCAATCAGGTGGAGGGCCTCATCGTGCAGACCCTCAGCCGGACTCTTCATGAGGAAGTGAAGTTCGACCGCGCGCGCGTGACCAGCGTGGACTGGGTCACGTATCCGATTCTGCGCTTCCCGGATGCCCCCGCGATTGAGGTCGCGCTCATCAACCGGCCCGAGTTGCCGCTCTACGGAGCGGGCGAGGCCGCCGCGGTGACGGTTCCCGGAGCGCTGGCCAACGCGATTTTCGATGCCGCCGGAGCGCGCGTGCGCACGGCTCCCTTTACGCCGGAGCGCGTAAAAACCGCTATCGTTGGCGATTAGCTACAGCGTCGGCGAGTCATTGCCCAGCAGGGCTTTGCGCACGATCTTGATCGGCGGAAAGCCTTGCTTCATGAAGCTGTCGTGAAATTCCGCCAGCGAGTACTTCGCGCCTCGCAGCTTGCGGTAATCCTCGCGCAGCTTGAGAATTTGCAACTTGCCAAGCGTGTAGTACAAGTACGTCGGGTCCCCGGCGCCGCGCTTGGTTTCGCGAAGAGCCGTCTCGTGCGTTTGATAGCCTTCCTGTTCGAAGAACTCGACGGCCTGCTCGAACGTGCGCTTCCCGGTGTGCATCTCGAGACCCACGATGTAGCGGGCATTGCGCAGCAACGCGTCTTGAATCTGCCCCAGCCGCAACTTGTCGCGTAGCGGCGATTCTTTTGCGTAACCCTCGTCGAACATCATCTGTTCGCAATAGTGCGCCCAGCCCTCGGCGTTGGAACTGGCGCCGAGCAGTTTCCGCACGCGCGAATCCAGGCGCTGCACCCACAGAAACTGCACGTAATGCCCCGGATAGGCTTCGTGAATGGCGGTGCTCAGAATCGTCCCCCGGTTGAAGCCTCCCATGAAGTTTTCCACACGCTCCTTGGACCAGTTCTTCTCGGGGAGCGTGACGTTGAAGTACGCTTCCTTGGCGGCGGTCTCATATGCGCCCGGTGTGTCCATGGATGCAAACGTGGTCGCGCGCATGAAGGGAGGTGTCTCTTCCAGGATCGGCAACACGGGCGACGGAATCGCCAATAGCTTGTGTTGGGTCACGAAGTCCCGCAGTCCGGTGAGAGTATCGCGGAACGTATCCAGGAGCTTATCCGGCGCCGGATGGTCTTTTTCGAACTCAGTCAAAACCTCTCGCGGTGTCTTGTTTTTGTTGATTAGCGCCGCCGTCTCGCGGAACTTCTTCTGGTTCGCGCGGAGATCGTCGTAGCCGATCCGCAGCAGGCGGTCGAGCGGAATCTCCACCATTTCGTCGTGCAGCAGTTTCCTGGAGTAATTGGCGGCACCCAACCGGAAATCGCCATTGGAGCGAGGCAGCACGTCGGCCTTCAAGTACTTCTCGTAGTCCTGAAGCGCGCCGATCACGGCTCCATTCGCCTCGCGGAACTCAGCCATGAGCTTCGCGTCCGTTACGCTCTTGAATGCCAGCGGGACATCTTTTTCAAAGAACGCGATGATGCCCGGGACCTGCTCGATGGCAATCTCGGTGTAGATCTTCGGCGGGTTCTTCAAGTTCTCCCGCGCCGCCGCCAGCACTTGCGGCATCTTCCGCTCCCTGGAGATCAGCGAGCGCAGGCGCGCCTCCGTCGGAGCAAACGTCCGGCTCATGATGGTGAAGGCGCTACTGGAAATGCCGCCCGGATAGATGTCGGGATTCCGTTCCCAGTTGCGGATCGTTTCCAGCTCAAGAAGGGAGGAACGGATGTTGGCGAGGATCAGGTCACGATCCGGGTTGGGCGACAACTTGGCAAATTCGGATTCAAACTGTTTTAGTTTGGAGACGCGCGCGGCCACTCCGGCGCGCGAGTAGTTTTCCAACTCCCCGTCGTACTTATGGATGCCGGCTGAGGTCGCCGTCGACGGATTGAACGGGAAGTAGTATTCGTCGAAGAAGCGATCCGTCAGTGATTGCGCTCCCGCCAGGGAACTGAGCATGATGATCACCGGCAAAACCTTCACGATTACAATTGTAAGGTGTCCTTTGCTCCCGTAAATGAACAACTCGCGTACCTCAAGAAAGGCTTCTCCGAAATTATCCGTGAAGAGGACTTGAAGGAACGCCTGACCGAAGCGGCGAAAGTGGGCCGCCCTCTGCGCGTTAAGGCCGGCTTCGATCCCACGGCTCCGGATCTGCATCTGGGCCACACTGTCCTCCTGCGGAAGTTGAAGCACTTTCAGGATCTAGGCCACACCGTCATTTTCCTGATCGGCGACATGACCGGCCTGATCGGCGACCCCACCGGCCGCAATATCACGCGTCCGCCGATGACCCGCGGTGATATCAACCGCAACGCGGACACCTACAAGGCCCAAGTGTTCAAAATTCTCGACCCCGCCAAGACGGAGGTGCGCTTTAATAGCGACTGGCTGGAGCCGCTGAAGTTCGAGGACATGATCCGGCTGTGTTCGCGCTACACCGTGGCGCGGATATTGGAGCGCGATGATTTCACCAAGCGCCTGAAAGACGGCACACCGGTATCGATGCATGAACTGCTGTATCCATTGGCGCAGGGATACGATTCCGTGATGCTCGGCTGCGATGTGGAGTTGGGCGGCACGGATCAGAAATTCAATCTCCTCGTTGGCCGCGAACTGCAACGAGACTTCGGCCAGCCACCGCAGATTGTCGCGACCACGCCTTTGCTCGAAGGCACCGATGGCATCGAGAAGATGTCGAAATCCAAGAACAACTATATCGGCATCACCGAACCCCCCAAAGTCATGTTCCGTAAAGTCATGAACATCAGCGATGTGCTCATGTGGCGCTACTGGGAACTGCTGACCGATCTTTCGCTCGCTGAAATCAACGCGCGCAAGCAGCACGAGCCCATGGGCGTGAAGATGGAACTCGCGGGACGCATCGTAACTGACTTCCATTCGCAGGCCGATGCGGCGCAGGCGCTCGAAGATTTCAACCGCGAAGTCCGGCAGGGCGCCGAACCGTCCGACATGGAGGAAGTACCGTTCCCGGAAAGCGCGCTCGGACCGGACGGTATGAATGTGGCCAAGTTTCTGCTTGCGACCGGCCTGGCGCCTTCCCGCACCGAAGCTGAGCGCCTGGTCAAATCCAACGCCGTGGAGTTCAATGGTGCTCCGGTGACGAAACTGAAGTTCACACCGGAACCTGGGCCGCTCGTTGCGCACGTCGGGAAAAAGTGGAAGCGCGTAATCGTGCCGGAGTGAACTATTCCACCACCCGCCCGTCGCGCATCTTGGCGATGCGGTTCCCGTACGTCGCGGCTTCCGGATTGTGCGTGATCATCAGGATCGTCTGCCCCAGACGTGTGTTCAGGTCGCGAAGCAGGCCGAGAACCGCCGTGGAGTTTTCGGTATCCAAATTGCCCGTGGGTTCGTCGGCAAGCAAGATCGCCGGGTGATTCACAATCGCACGCGCAATCGCCACGCGTTGTTGTTCTCCGCCTGAGAGAGCACGCGGCTTATGGTGCAGGCGCCCCTTGAGCCCCAACAGCTCCAGAATCTGGTCGAACGCGGGATCGGTCTCCCGCGGCTTCTTGGCGATATCGCGCGCGATCGCGATATTATCGGCGGCGCTCAGCGTGGGCAGCAGATTGTATTTCTGGAAGACAAAGCCCACGGTGCTCTTGCGCAGGTCCGTGCGTTGCGCGTCGGTCATGCCCAGCAGATCCTGCCCACCGATATGCACCGTTCCCGACGTCGGCGGCGTTAACCCGCCGAGAATGTGAAACAGCGTCGACTTCCCCGATCCACTGGGACCCACCACCGCGAGAAACTCGCCGCGCGCCACCGAAAGATTCGCGCCGCGCAAGGCATGCACGTCGATCTCGCCCACGCGGTACGTCTTATGCAGGTTGCGGATCTCGATCATCGGAACGTCCGCTGGCGGCTCATCAGTCATACACCAGCGCCTCGATCGCATCCTGCCGCGCGGCCTTGAGTCCCGGATAAATCGCGCCGATCAGAGACCCGGTCAGCGCGATCAGAGCCGCCCACGGCCACCACGCATGCACGATCAGCATCGGCATGGTGGGTACGAAGACACGCATGATCCATTGCGTACCGAAGCTCATGAGGACGCCGGCGATCGCCCCCGCCACCGCGAGAACAAACGTTTCCCGCAACAGGATCGCCATGATATAACCCGGCGAGGCGCCGAGCGCCTTCAGAATCCCGATCTCGCGCGTGCGCTCCAGCACGGCCGTGTACATCGACAGAAACACGACCAGGAATCCCACGATCACCGCCAGGCCGATGACCACGTTGGTGAAGCGTTTCAGGATCGGAATGCTGTCTACCGAAATCAACGAAATGAATTCGTCGACGGAAAATACCTTGTAATCTTCGAGCTTCACTTTGAGCGAGTCGATGACCGCGGCCAGATTCTTGGGATCGTCCAGCTTGACATACACCACGCTGACTTTGTCCCTGGCCGAGTACTTGTCTTGCAGCGAATCGAGCCGCGCGAATATGTGCGACAGCTTGCCGGATTCCACGACGCCCGCAATCCGCCACGTGAGCCCCAAGTCCAGCTTGCCGCCCGCGTGAAGCTGGTGCGCTCCGGCATAGACGTCGTCGATGAGCAGATCATCGGGACCTTGAAACGGCCCTCCTTCGAGATACCGCAGACCACCGCTAATCGCGTTGAACTCTTCCAGGTTGATGCCGGTGATGGAATCGAAGTTTCCAATCGACTGGACCTTGGTGCCGGTGGCCATGACCACGTGCGGCTCTTTGCGCACCAGGCCGACGATGCCCTGTGGCATGTCGCCGGAGAACGCCAGCACCGAGCTTCCCGGCGGACGCACCAAAATATCCGCGCCGGTCCCGCGGGAGCGCGCGGCGATATCGCCCAATACGCCCTGGCTGACGCCCACCAGCGTGAGAATCATGGTGACTTGCACCCCGATCGCAGTCGCGCTGAGTAGAGTTCGCACCGGACGGTGCTTCAGGTTTTCTAAAACGAGGCGGTGGATCAAAGCTTTAGTGTAGCAACCGCGCGTTCCAGCCATGCCGAACTGACCACCGCCAGCGCCGCGAGCGACGCTGTCTCCGCGCGTAAAATCGATGGCCCCAGCGACACGGGAACCCAGCCGGCCGCCGTGAACCCCGCGCGTTCCTCATCTGTCCAACCGCCTTCCGGACCTACCAGGAGCGTGACGGTGTCTTCACCGCGCCGTTCGCCTGGGAACACACTCACAAGCGGGCGGCTTCCCTTCTCATCCAACACGTAGCGGTACTGCGCGCTGGCCGCGAGCGCCTCCGCCCATTTGACCGGCTCGGCAATTTCCGGGAGACGCGCGCGCCGCGATTGCTGGCTCGCTTCAACGCCAATTCTGCGCCACCGCTCCAGGCGCTTGGGCGCCGCCGTATCGAGGCCCTTTTCGGTGCGCGTCGCGATCACCGGCACGATCTCGGCGACGCCTAATTCGGTCGCTTTTTCGATCATCCACTCGAAGTGATCGAACTTGAAAATGGCCGCGATCAGGATCATGCGCACCGGCGGCTCAACCACAGGCAGCTTTTCGACGATTCGGAAGACCACCTGCTCTTTGCGCGCCTTCTCGATTTCGGCGAGATACACCTGGCGGTTGTCGGAAATCTCGTAGCGCTGGCCCACCTCCACGCGCAGCACGCGCGTGAGGTGCGCGGCGTCCTCGCCCACGATCTCCGCCAGCCCGTTTCTCACTTGCTCCACAAAAAAGCGCCGCCGCATGCCGACTCCCGTGTCCCGACTCTTGTATTCTTTGTTTTAATGATCTCGCATCTGCGCGGCACACTTCTGGAAAAGCATCCCAACCAGGTGACCATCGACGTACACGGGGTGGGTTACGAAGTCACGATCCCCGTTTCCGCGTATTCTTCGCTGCCGGAACAGGGCGCCGTTGTCAGACTGCACATCTACATGCATGTGCGCGAAGATATTCTCGCGCTGTTCGGTTTCCTTACCAAAGAAGATAAAGCTCTGTTTGAAAAACTCATCGGCGTGAGCGGCATTGGCCCCAAGCTGGCGATCACAGCGCTCAGTGGACTCACGTCCGAAGATCTTCGCGCGGCCATCCGCAGCGGCGCCGTGGAGCAGCTGGTACGCATTCCCGGCGTCGGCAAGAAAACTGCCGAGCGCATGGTGCTGGAACTGCGCGACAAGGTGGGCCCCGCGAGCCACGCCGAAGCAGCCGCTGCCGGCGCGTCCAAGGGCCTGTTCAGTTCCATCGAAGAAGACGTTATCTCCGCGCTCATGAATTTTGGGGCATCCCGCGCCGCTGCGGAAGCCGCTGTTACGAAGGCGCGCTCGGCCAGCGAATCCAACGAGTTCGACGATCTGTTCCGGCGCGCACTGAAATTAGTTCGCTAGACTGAAACTGCATGGAGAAAGGCATCGTCTCAGCTTCGCTGCGTGAGGAAGAGCGCCAGTTTGAAACCGCGCTCCGTCCGTCGCGCCTGGACGATTTCGCCGGGCAAACCAACATCAAAGAACAGCTTTCGATTGCCATTGAAGCGGCCAGGAAGCGTGGCGAAGCAATGGACCACGTGCTGCTCTACGGACCGCCCGGCCTTGGCAAGACCACGCTGGCCGGCATCATCGCCGCCGAGCTCGGCGTCGGAATCCAACAAACTTCCGGTCCTGTGCTCCAGAAGAAGCTGGACCTGGTCGGGATCCTGAGCAACATCGCCGAACGCGAAGTCTTCTTCATCGACGAAATCCACCGCTTGCAGCCCGACGTCGAGGAGATGATCTACTCGGCGCTCGAAGATTTCCGCATGGATATCCTGATCGGCACCGGCCCGGGCGCCCGCACGGTGGCCATGGACATCAAGCCCTTCACGGCCATCGGCGCCACCACGCGGCAAGGCATCATCAGCGCTCCTTTACGCGGACGCTTCGGCCTGGTCCTGCGCCTGAACCCCTACGACGTCGCGGATCTGGCAAGGATCGTGCGCCGCTCGGCCAACCTGCTCACTGTCGATATCGACGCGGCCGGCGCCGAGGAGATCGCCCGCCGCAGCCGCGGGACCCCGCGTATCGCCAACCGCCTGCTGAGGCGCGTGCGTGATTACGCGCAAGTGCGGGCCTCCGGACACATCGATCTCGCGGTGGCGGAAAAAGCTCTCAACATGCTCGAAGTCGACCGCTTTGGGCTCGACGAGATTGACCAGAAGATCATGCTCACGGTGCTGGAGAAGTACGGCGGAGGACCAGTTGGACTCGGCACCATCGCGGCTTCCATCGACGAGGAGCCTGGAACCATCGAGGAAGTCTACGAGCCATATTTGATCCAGTTGGGATTTCTGGACCGCACGCCGCGCGGCCGCGTGGGCACGGAGCGCGGCTTTGAATACTTCGGCATCGCGCGGCGGGCGCGCAGTTCGCAGAGTACACTTTTCTAGCGAGCCGCATTGTTCAGCAAACAGTCGTGTTTTGATACAACCTTGAAAACCGTCTACATCGCGTTGGGATCGAACCTGGGGGACCGTGTCGCGAACCTGCTGCAGGCACGGGAACGCATGCAATCTTCGAATCTCCGGCTGACGCGCGCCTCGTCGGTTTATGAAACCGAACCTCGCGGGCTGCTCGATCAACCTTGGTTCCTAAATCAAGTGATCGAGGCGGAGACGACATTATTTCCGCGCCAGTTACTCGCACGGCTATTGAAGATCGAGCAGGAAATGGGCCGTCAGAGACTGCTCCCCAACGGCCCGCGAGTGATTGACCTTGACATCTTGCTCTTCGGCAACATGGTGATGCATTTGCCGGGTCTGGAAGTTCCGCATCCGCGGATGGCGGAACGCCGCTTTGTGCTGGAGCCTCTGGCCGAACTGGCTCCCGCCATTCGCCATCCGCGAACCGGACGCAGCGTGCGGGAGATGCTCACCGAAGTGACGGACCAGCCCGTGCGCCGCCTTACGAGTTAACGCCGTCCGCGATCCCCGTCCCGGCCACGGCCACGGTAATCAAAGTTCCCGCGGAAGGTGTTGCCGTAGTAGCCGCGGTTGTATCCACGGCTGTAGCCGCCGTAATAGCGGGGAGGAGCGTAATAACGCGGCGCGGCATAGCCGTAGCGGTATGCCGGCGGAGCCCAATATCCCGCCGTCCAGGCCCCGTACGGATCATAGTAGCCATCCATCCAGGAATAACCAGGTCCCGGGTAAGGAGGCCGGTACGCGACCACGGGCGGTGGCCCATAGTAACCCGGCGCGCCAATACCGATCCCCACTGAAAACGGTGACTGCGCAAACAGCGAACTGCCCGTTGCCAAAATTCCCGCCACAATCGCCAGCGCCATCCATTTCGTTTTCATAACCGCCTCCTGTTCCGCTGCTCATGAGTGCAACTGCCGTGCCATATTTAAATAATTGAAAACACGGTTGATGCAGGATCGCCGATGGTCGAGTTTCACCGCCCAGCGGTGGTTTTCAACCGCTGAGACACCCGAAACTAGGGCTCGAAGGGTTCCAGCAGCCGGGCCAAAGTGGTCCGGTTGTGTTTTGCCGCCAGGCGCAGGAGGCGCTGGAAAACCAGCGCGGTCATGAACGCGTCGCCGGGAGCGGTGTGCCGGTCATGAGGGATGCTGTCGAAGAGCGTGCACAGGGCGTCGAGAGAAAACTCCTGGATCGGGTCGCGGCCGGCGAAGGCCCCATCGCGTTCCAGGTGCAGCGTCAACGCCATCGTGTCGAGGCTCGGGTTGGGCATGCGAAATCCAAAGTGCCGTTCGTAGCCCGCATTGAAAGTTTCCACATCGTGGCCGATGTGGTGGCCCACGATGACGCCGTCGTCCAGGTACGCAAGAAACTGCATGAGCGCCTCGGGTTCGTCGAGCCCAACCAGGCTCTCTTCGCGAGTGACGCCGTGAACCGTGACCGCGCTGGAATTGTATTCCACTTTCAGCAGCGCCTCAAAGGAATCCTCGATCAGAACTTCATGGTTCAGCACGCCGATCGCGCCAATCGTAACGATGCGGTCCTTGCGCGGATTGAGCCCGGTGGTTTCCGAATCGAGCACGACGAAGCGGACTTGCTCGACGGGCGTTTCCGGCGCCCAGATCAAGACGCCTCCATCCAATCGCACGGCGCGGTGAATTCCAGCAGATTGTGGGTGGAACGGAAGCAGCTCTTGAGCACCTGGCGGTCTTGGCGGCAGAGCGGAGCCACCGGAACCCATGCGAAGTCCGGCGCGCGCCTGGTGAAACAGCACGATGCGCATGGCCTCGGCGGCCTCGCGAAAGATGGCTTCCTGCGCGGGCAGCAAGCGGCGGGCTTGCTGAAAACGCTGGCGCGTGGAGGCGCCGAGTGGGTTTCCGGAGGCAATCGCAAACACTCGCGCGACATCCACCAGAGGCTGCAGCGTACTGCTTTCGAGCCGGAACGTATCCGTCTGCTCGCCGGACTCTTCGACCACCAGATCGCGAAAGAACGTGAGCGGCGGAAGAGTGGAAAGACAGTCGTTGGCCAGAATTCGCAGGAAGGCAGGCTCGGCGGCGAGTTCAGCGCGAACGTGCGACTCCAATTCATCGAAGACGTGCCCGGGGCCGTGCACCGGCCTGAGGTCGAAGAAGGGATGAGAGCCGTAAACCTGTGTGCGGATCGGGTCGCGAATCCAGCCGGAGAAACGGGCCTTCCATTCATCAAGACTGGCGACGACGGGTGACTCGGGTGACAGGTACCCGCACTCGGCGAGTGCTGTGTCCAATGATGGCGGCGCGGCTCCGATGACCGCGATGCCCGGCGCAAGCGAAGTGAGAAGCTCCTGGCGGCCGGCGGCTCCGTAGAAACAGAAAAGCGAGTCGGACTGGTGGGCACCGGTGATTTGCAGCAGCCGTTCCAGGATGCGGCGGTTCACCACATCCGCCCAGGATGCGAGCCAGTCAAGAGCCGGCGGCGCCGCGAGGTTGTCGCGTATCCAGCTACGAGCACGCAGGTTGAGCGCGCGCAGAGATGCAGCGTCTAGCGCGACAGCGATCTCTTGGAGCATCGTGACGGGGTGATCCCCAAACGCGGGGGCCAGACCCGCCGCCGTAACGACACTGTGGATCGTGGTGCCGCGGGAACCGTCACTGGTGAGCGCGGCCGCGGAGGTGCGCGCTTCGGCCATCGCTAGAACACAATCGCTCACCATCGTCTGCGGCGCCACGGTGACGGTCGTCGCGGACGCGATATTGCGCGCGGACTGTTCCGGATCCGGCGCTCCGCCGGCCACCCAGCGGAGCAGATCGCTTGCCGTGAGAAGGGCGGAAAGCTGTTCCCCGTCCATGAGCGCAAGCGCATCCGCTCCGGATACGCTCAGCAGAAGCGCGGCAACTCGAATGGGCGCCGACGCGGGGCAACAAACCGGCGCGCGCCCGCGCAAGAGATCGGCTAGAAACGTCTCATGCGGAAGAGGCCGCTCACTTGCGGCGGCGTAGTCCGCGGTGACGGCGGAAGAGGCCGAGACATAGGCTGCGGCGCGGGGATGGCGGGCCAGCAGTGGCTCAAAATCGGCGGCCGGAAGCGCGTAGAGCATGACCTCCGTCGCGGCCTTCGCGGAATGGAGACTCGCGGGAGACCCGTTGAAACGCTCGAAGCCAATGCAGTCGCCGGCGCCGCGGATATCCCGCAAGGCAGGCGGATTGGCGGCTTCATCCCACAACGAGACCGAGCCCTGCTGGATCACGTAGATGAAAAACGTGTGCGGCGAGGACTGCCAGCAGATGTACTCGTCGGGTTCGTGGAATTTCACGCGGCCGCGCGCGGCGAGCGCGATCAATTCCGCTTCGTCAAAGAACTTGGAACGGCGGATGCTGCTTGAGGAAGTCAGCGACCCGGTACGGAATAGCGGCCGTTTGCATGCTATAGGAGTCCTCTCGTGAAGGCGCTCAACGGCGACGTGGCCTGCGAGGCTAAAAGGCGGAGGTTTCTGCGATTCTTGGATTTTAACACCGGATCGCCTGACATCGGAGATATCGGTAGTGCGCTAAATCTGTGTCCCTGACTTGCGGGCTAGATCCTCGTTGTGATGTTCCTGTGCATCCTCGGATGCCAGTTCGTCTTCAATCGCTTTCATTTCACGCCGATGTTCTTCCGAGTTGTGGTACGCGACCATTTCCGCATGGTCACGAAAGGCCTGATAAAAGAACCGCAGAATAGGGGCGATTACGATGATCAATATGCCAATGAAGAGCCAGATCAAGAAGAGTCTCCTGGGCAACCATATCATAACTTATGCCGCTTCCAGCAGTTCCCGCACGCTCCAGATATGATCGGAAATCCCCGCAGCCATAGCTGGGGTCATGCGGAGCGACTTGTGAACGCGCCCGAAGTTATACCAGCATTTAGCGCATTACCGAGATATCAGGAAGCCATCGCGCCGGAGCCCTCCGGCCTCTTGCTCAGGATCTTTACCCGCGCGATGCGATTGCGCTCCATCGCCTCCACCAGGTAGGTGCGGCCGCCGTGCATGATGGACTCTCCGGCCGTGGGAATGTAGCCGAACTGATGCAGCAGGAACCCGGCCAGTGTTTCAAAGCCCGCGTCTCCAGGAAGCTCAATCCCGTACTGCGAACTCAGGTCCCGGATATTGGCCGTACCATCGAGTTCCACCACCGGTGCGCCGGCCACCGGCGCCGGCCGCCGGACGTCATGCTCATCGGCGATTTCACCGAACACTTGCTCCAGCACGTCTTCCAGCGTCACCAGGCCGGTGAAGGTCCCGAATTCATCCACCACCATGGCCAGGTGCGTGTGTTTCTCGCGGAACTCATCGATCAACTGATGGAGAGGCTTGGTCTCTGGCACGACCAGCGGCTCCCGCAAGTATGGCCGCAAACGGAAAGGGCGCTGCGGCTGGCGCCGGTCAGTCGCCGCCCTGCGTTCTTGCCAGGCCCGCGTCAAATCCTTGTAATGCACGATCCCAATGATGTGCTCGGGACTCCCCTCGTACACGGGCAGGCGCGAATACTTGTGTTGCAGCGTCAGGCGCAGCAACTCATCCAGGCCGGCATCAATCGAAACCGAAATGATCTGGCGGCGCGGCGTCATGATCTCCCGCGCGTTGACATCTTTCAGCTCCAGCAGCTTGCGAATGGCGTCCTCTTCGAACGTCTCCAGGTGGCCCTCGTGCCGGCTGGACTGAATAATGAACTTCAACTCTTCGGCCGAATGCCCGCCCCCTCCGTGTTCGGCGCGCACGCCCAAAAGACGCGATACCAGCGCGGACGCCCGCTCCACCACAATCACAAACGGCGCGGACACACGCCGGAATATCAGCAGCGGCGTGGCCACCAGTAATGCGAGTTTGTCGGCCTTGTCGAGGGCGATATTCTTCGGAACCACCTCGCCGATGACCACGTGCACGAAGCTGATCACCAGGAACGCCAGCGCGAAGCTGAGACCGTGCAGCCAGCGCTGGGATCCGGGCTCGGAAGGAATCCAGGGCTGAAGCCAGGCCACCAGGATCTGGTAAACCGTGTCTTCGCCGGCCCATCCCAATCCCAAACTGGCCAGCGTCACGCCGACCTGCGTGGAACTCAACAGGCGCCCGGGATTAGCGAGCAAGCCTAACGCCGCGCGCGCCGAGGCATTGCCCCGCTCCGCCAGTTCCGTCAACCGCGAACGGCGCACCGAGACCAGCGCCACTTCAGCGGCCGCGAAGAAAGCATTCAACGCGACGATCGCAACCAGAAGAATGAGCCGTAGTGACATGGGTTGCCCGGTGGCGATTCGTTACAATCGGAGCAGTGCTGCCATCTGAGAATGCGCCGTCCGAACCGCGAAGCCGGCTGGTTTCCCGCCTGATCACAGCAATCAATTTGAGCATAGCGGTTTTGCTGATCGGCGTCTTCGTGGCGGCCTATTGGTACGCTTGGCGCCCGCTGCCGGATACCTCCGGCCAAATCGCGGCGCCGGTTTCCGCGGCCGCCCGGATCACGCGTGACGCGATCGGTGTCCCCCATATTCAAGCCGCCTCCTGGGAGGACGCCATATTCCTGGAAGGCTACGCGATGGCCCAGGATCGCCTTTGGCAGATGGACGGTATGCGGCGGCAGGCCGCCGGGGAGTTGGCCGAAATCGTGGGAGCGGCCGCCGGAGGCGTGGATCAGGACTCTCGCCGCATGGGGCTCCGCAGAACCGCCGAAGCGCTGGAGCAAACTCTGCGGCCTGACGAACGCGCCTTGTTTGCCGCCTTCGCCCGCGGCGTTAATTTCTTCATCACTACTCACCGCGAGCGTCTGCCTCTGGAGTTCACGCTGCTGAAATACGACCCGCGGCCCTGGACCATTCGCGATTCCATTCTTGCCGGCCTGGAGATGTACCGCACGCTGAGCAATAGCTGGCGCAATGATTTGGCCAAGCAAGCGCTGCTACAAGCCGGCGATCGCGCGAAAGTAGAGTATCTCTATCCCGTGCGCACCGGAAGCGATCCGCAGCCGGGGTCCAACGCCTGGGCCCTCTCCGGCGTGATGACCGCCAGCGGCAAGCCGATCCTGGCGAATGATCCGCACCTGGAATACTCGGCGCCTTCGCCATGGTACCTGGTGCATCTGCAAGCTCCTGACTTGAACGTGACCGGAGCGACCATCATTGGATTGCCGGCCGTCGTGATCGGACACAACGATCGCATTGCCTGGGGCGCAACCAACCTGCAGTTCGACGTGCAGGATCTATTCGAAGAAAGCGCTGGTGGAGGAGTCAACGTGCAGCAATCCGCCATTGCGGTAAAGGGATCGCAGCCCGTGCCGATTAGCCTTGGCGTCACCCGCCACGGCCCTGTTCTGGCATCCGAGGGCGGACACCAATACGCGCTGCAATGGACCGCCAACCAACCCGGCGGCTTCGCGTTTCCGTTCCTGGCCGTGGACCGCGCGCGCAACTGGACCGAATTCCGCACGGCTTTAGAGCGTTTCGGGGGGGCGGCGCAGAATTTCGTCTACGCGGACGTGGACGGGAACATCGGTTACCAGGCGGCCGGCTGGCTGCCGGATCGCAAGAGCTGTCCGGGCGATGTACCAGTCGCGGACACTAAATGCGATTGGGCCGGAAGAATTCCCTTCGACCAGCTCCCCAGCGTGTACAATCCGCCGTCCGGAATGATTGTGACCGCCAATCAGAACCCGTTCCCGGCAAACTACCCGTACCGGGTGGATGGAAACTTTGCCTCGCCGTATCGCGCCAATCAGATCCGTGCGCTTCTGAGCTCGCGCGCCAAATGGAAGGCGGAAGAAATGTTGGCAGTCCAAAAAGACGTGTACTCGGCCTTCGATCATTTCCTGGCGCAACAAATCATCGCGGCCTTCGATCGCCGGAAGCCGCCTCAGTTACGGGAAGCAGCCGAGATCCTCCGCCAATGGAATGGGCAAATGGAGTCCGGTCTGGCGGCGCCCATGGTGACTTCGCTCGCTTACGAGCAGCTTCTCAAGTTGATTGTCGATCGCGTGGTGGCTGGCGCGGCGGATCGCTATCAGACGTTCATGGCGCGCTCGGTAGTCGAAAGACTCTTGCGCGAGCGGCCCGCGGGATGGTTCCCGGATTACGACGCGCTTCTGCTCCGCTGCCTCACCGGCGCCCTGGATGCAGGGAGCAAGATTCAGGGATCGAAAGTCGCGCGCTGGGATTACGGCCAGTTTCAGAAGTTGCAAATCGAGAGCCCGGTGGGAAGCCGCCTGCCCGTGGTCGGAAAGTATTTCACCTTCGGACCGGTCCCCATGGGCGGCTCGCCCAGCACCGTGAAACAGTACAATCGCCGTATGGGTCCGTCTTTGCGCATGATCGTGGACCTGGGCGATCTGGAACACTCCTTTGCGAATCTGGCCACCGGCGAATCCGGCCACCGCCTGTCATCGCATTACAAAGACCAGTGGGATGCCTACCTGGCCGGCCGCAGCTTCCCGATGCAGTTCGGCAAGATCGACGCCAAGAATGTGCTGTTGATCCAGCCCGCGAACTAAGCTTTCTTGCGATTGGTCCGCACCACGATCTTGTCGCGGCTCAGCTTGTAGCTGCTGCTTCTCCACTCCGCGCCCGCCGCCAGGTAACTCGCCACCCAGACGAAGAATCCCAGCAGATCGCGAATGGGATAGAACCAGGGGCGCTGTAAAGCGACGGGATCGCGAACGATCCCCCAACCTATCGACCAGGATTCCAGTGCCCGATTCGCGCACGCGGCGCCGAAGAGCAACCAACCCAGATCGATCCTCCCCAGAGGTGCGGCGGCTGCGAAGCCCAGAATTCCGAAGGGTATGGCAAAGATCAAGCCGCTGCCAAAGTGACCTTTGGGTCTCGAATGCCGCGTCGAAGTGGCCCAGCGGAGCTGGCTTCTCCACATCTGCCGGAAATTCTTCTGGCTGACCACGTGATCGATGATGTGATGCGAAAGCACGACTCTATAGCCGGCCTTGTCGATTAAGTTACCGATCGCGTAGTCGTTGGCAAAGTACTCCCCAAGCGTTTCGTATCCGCCGATCTTGGCTACGGCGTCTTTCTTCACGGCGATCGTGGGACCCAAGCCGAAGTTGATTCCTTCCAGGATGTTCGCCACCAGTACGCCGGCGGTCATTTCGACCGACATGCCGATCGCGGTCATGCCGGACCACCAGCCGGTCACGTTCTTGCCACGATAAACGCAGGTGACCATGCCGGTCTTGGCATCCAGCAGCGGCGCGACCACTTCGTGCAGATAATTCGGAGCGACCTCGACATCGCTGTCGCTGGTCACCAGAATTTCGTGCGCCGCCACCTCGGTCATGCGATAGAAGGAGTACGCCGGGGGATTGAGCCACGGCGTCTTTCCGGTGACCAGGATGCGGCACGGAATGTTTGGATAACGCGCGCTGACTTCCCGCGCAATGGGCAGCGCCGCATCGTCAGCTTCATCGGCGGCAATCAGGATTTCGTAAGCGGGATAGTCCTGTTGAAAAAAGCTTTCGAGATTCTCTTTCAGTTGCGCTTCCGCTCCATGCACGGGCTTGAGAACGGAAACCGCAGGCATGGCGTCAAGAGCGGGCAGCGCGGCTTTCGCTTTGCGGGCGTCGCGATGAAACCGGATGGCACCCGCGATCGTAAGGCCCAGGAAAATGGTGGACGTCAGCGTCCCCAGTGCAGCGACCCCGAGAAGGATCTGCAGCAGAAGTGTTAGCGTCGCCACATCAACCGCCCGCCACCAGCGCCACGCCGATGCACACCAGAACCACTCCGGCCCAGCGCGCGCGGCTGACTTGCTCGTACAGAAAGTACTTGGCGCCCAGCGTGCCCACCACATAGCTTAGCGCCGAAGCCGGAATCACAAGGCTCACCGGCTGCCAGGAGAGCAGGACCAGCAGCGCATAAAACGATAGCGCCATCAAGGGAATTCCCGCCCAAAACCACCCATTGCGTAGCGCGCGGCCCAGGAAGACCAACAACGCCTTCGGCCGCAGCGACGCCGGCTCGCCCAACGTCTTCATGCCGTGGGCGATGGTAATCTCCCCTCCCGTGCTACAGCACACCAATACCGCGAGCAGAAGGAACGTGGCTTTCATCCCTCGCCCTTCTCCGCGCCTTGGGTTTCGGCCGTACTCGGCTTGGTCTGCCCCACGAGAAGAACTCCGATGCACACCACCATCACTCCGGTCCAGCGCCGCGGGGACACTTCCTCGTGCAGGAACACGACGGCGAACAGCGTCAGCAGGGCATAGCCAAACGCCCCGACGGGCATCACGTAGCTGTAATCCGCCCAACTGAGAACCGTCATGTAGCTGGCCATGAAACCCACCAGAAAAAAGATCCCGATCCAGATTTTCGGGTTCGTCACCGTGAGCGGCAGCGCACGCGCCAGCCCGGCGGCGGATAGTTCCACCGAACCAATCTCCGTCATCCCCCGCTTCAGCGTGAGGTCGCCAATATTCGCGCAGATGACCAGCATCATCACCATCGCGAGAGTCTTGATCCGAAGTTTTCGTTCGCTGGGCATGACTGGTGGAATACGGACCGCCGAGAAGCGGGCGAGCACGGAGGCGTCCTCTACCGTGTATGCATCCAAGTTAGAACAATGCCCCGTTCGTTGACAAGAAGCCCGCTGACAAGGAGACTACCGCAAATTGGCGCGCCCCCTGGCTTTTCGGCTACCCTGAATAATTCATGCCGCTGATTGAGGTGATCGTCCTGGGCATCGTCCAGGGCCTCACGGAATTCCTCCCCATCTCCAGCACCGCGCACTTAGCGGTGATCCCCTGGCTATTCGGCTGGAAAGATCCGGGCCTGACTTTCGATATCGCGCTGCACGTTGGCACGCTGGCCGCCATCCTGATCTATTTCTTCCGCGACTGGCTCCTGGTCATCGCGCACGGCTTCGGCCTGCGCGTCGAGGGCGATCCGGATTTGAAGCGCAATCCCAAGCTGCTGTGGTATCTGGTGGCTGCGACGATCCCCGTCGGTTTGTTCGGCTACATCCTCAAGGAGCAGGCGGAGACCACGTGGCGCAGCCCCAATGTCATCGGCGCCATGATGATCGGCGTGGGCGTGGTCCTGTGGCTGGCCGAGCGTGCCGGCCGCCGCCAGAAAGACTTGAGCCATCTCAGCTTCGCGGACGCGCTGTCCATCGGCTTCGCGCAGGTGCTGGCGATCGTGCCCGGCACCTCGCGCAGCGGTATCACCATCGCGGCCGGACTGTTCCGCAACCTGGACCGGGCGACGGCCGCGCGCTTTTCATTTCTCCTCTCAACTCCGGCCATCGGCGCCGCTGCCGCCAAGGATTTCTACGATCTCCTTAAGCAGGAGGGCGGCATCTCACCCGATATGCGCACTGCCTTTGTGGTGGGAATTCTGGTGAGCGCGGTCACCGGCTGCCTGGTGATCCGCTTCCTGATGAACTACCTGCGCAAGGGCACGCTAAACTACTTCGTCGCTTACCGCGTGATTTTTGGCATAATAGTAATCGCTCTGGCTCATTTCGTCCGGCTTACCGGGGAATGAAATTTTTAGGACCCACCACCCACCCAAGGCTGAACGAGCCCGCGGGATTCGTGTTTCTTGTTGCAGGGCTTTTCTTTCTCATTGCCCTCGTCTCCTACAGTCCGTTCGACCCGTCGTGGAATACCGCGTCGGGAGCGGCCACGCCCATAAACCTAACCGGCCGGCTGGGGGCGTTTCTCGCCGACTTGCTTTTGCAGATGCTTGGCCTCATTGCATTTTCCGTCCCTGTTTTAACACTGCTGCTGGGCTGGCATTGGATTCGCTCCTCGGAAATCCAGGCTCCGCTGGCCAAAATCGCCGGCGCCGTCATGCTCGTCTCCGCATCCTGCGCCGCGCTGGGCTTCGCGCCGGGCTGGCGTCCGATTGCCAGTTCCCTGCCCGCGGGCGGCGTCATCGGAGTGTTGCTGGCGGATACGCTGATGGCTTCTCTAAACCTGATGGGAGCCGCGATAGTCACGGCGGCGTGCTGGATCGTCGGCTTGTACCTGGTATCCACCTTTGAGGTCTCCATGCTCTCCAGGTGGTTCCGGAGACCTGCTGCATTGTGCGGAAATTCGTTCCGTGGAGTCTCCGCCCGCCTGACATCGTGGCGCGAATCGCGCGCGCGCCTGGCCAAAGAACGCGCCGGGCAGCGCGCCTTGCGCAGAGCGATGGCGGTCAAGGAAAGGGCCGCGATGGAAGGCGCCGAGGCACAAACACCGGCGCTGCTGGAGCCGCCCCAAGCTTACCGGGAACCTCCCATTGTGGATCACTTCGCTCCGCGCTACACGCCGGAGGCCGCCGATGCCGAACCCGAGCCCTTCGCAGACATCCCCATCCGCACCCTGGAGCAACTGCCGGAGGCTCCATCTTTTGATGCACCGGCCGACGAACCCGCGCGCATGGCCCCACCCGAGCCACGCCGCCAGCGCGCCAGTTTCAAGATTCCTCCCACGGATCTATTGCAGGAACCGCCTCCGCGCGAAGCCTTCGACAGCTTGGAGTTGAAGGAAACCGCCGCTAAGATCAAGTCCAAGTTCGAAGAATTCAACGTCCGCGGATCGGTCACCCAGATCAATCCCGGGCCCGTGGTCACCACCTTCGAATTCAAACCCGAGGCCGGCATCAAGTATTCGCGCATCACCACGCTCAGCGAAGATCTGTGCCTGGGACTGCAAGCGGAGTCGATTCTCATTGAACGGATTCCCGGTAAACCTACTGTCGGCATCGAAGTGCCCAATTCGCGGCGCGAGGTGATCAGCTTGCGCCAAATCCTCGAAAGCGAGGAGTTCCACAACTCGACATCACCCTTAACCGTGGCTCTCGGCAAGGACATCAACGGGCGCATGAAGATTGCCGCGCTCGACACCATGCCGCACTTGCTGATCGCGGGCTCCACCGGATCGGGAAAGAGCGTCATGCTCAATTCGCTGATCATGTCCATCCTGTACAAGGCCACGCCGCACCAGGTGCGCATGATCATGATTGACCCCAAGCGCCTGGAATTCGGCCTCTACGAAGGCATTCCGCACTTGCTGACGCCGGTGATCACGGATCCCAAGAAGGCCACCAACGCGCTGCGCAACGCGGTGCTTGAAATGGAGCGGCGTCTGAAGCTGCTGGCTTCGCTGGGCGTCCGCAACATCGATCAATACAACCGGAAAGTCCGGCAGTTGCAGGCCAAACCGCGCAGCCTCTTTGAGGAGGAAATGGACGAGCCCGTGCTCGAGCCCATTCCCTACGTCCTGATTATCATCGACGAGCTCGCCGACCTGATGATGCTCGAACGCGCCAACGTCGAAGAGTCTGTAACGCGCCTGGCGCAAATGGCGCGCGCCGTGGGCATGCATTTGGTTCTCGCCACGCAACGCCCCAGCGTCGACGTGATCACCGGTTTGATTAAAGCCAATTTCCCGGCGCGGATCAGTTTCCGCGTGGCCACGCGCGTCGACTCCCGCACGGTCCTCGATGTGATGGGCGCCGAGCACCTGCTCGGCCGCGGCGACATGCTGTTCCTGCCGCCGGGCTCTTCTCGCTTGGTGCGCGTCCACGGCTCCTACGTCAGTGAGTCGGAAACCAACGATGTGGTCGAATTCTGGAAGAGGCAGGCCGCGCCGGAATACGACCAGACGTTCCTGTTGGCGCCGCCCACCGATGACGATGATCCCGACGGCGATGAGATGGCCGGACCCGAGGACCCCATGTACCAGGAAGCAGTGCGTGTGGTGCTGGATATGGGCAAGGCGTCCACGTCCACACTGCAGCGGCGTTTGCGGCTAGGCTACGGCCGCGCCGCGCGCATCCTGGATGCCATGCAGCGCGACGGCATCATCGGCCCGCCCGACGGCAGCCGCCCAAGAGAAGTCTTGAAGAGCCCGGATTGGCTCGCGGAAGTGGAAAATCAACTAAAATAAGTACGATGCTACACCGTACTCTTCTGGCCCTGAGTCTGCTCGTCCCCGTGTTCGCCGGAATGCCGCCCGGCCGGCCGCTCCCGGATGTTCCCATTTCCCAACCCGGCGGCAAGAAGCTGGATCTGAAGCAGTATCGCGGCAAGGCGCTGGTGCTGGCTCTCATCTCGACCGATTGTGAACATTGCGACCACGCCGTAGACTTTCTGAAGATCATGCAGAAGGAGTCCGCAGCGCAGGGACTGCAAGTAGTCGCGGCGGCGGGAGACCCGGATGCGGCAAAGGCAATCGCGCCGTTCGGAGCCCAGCACCAGCCTAACTTCCCGATTGGGTACTTGGACAAAGCAGCCTTTCTGCGACTCGCGAACCTCAAGCCCGACGACCGTCCTTTCGTCCCCGTCATTCTGTTTATCGACGCGAAAGGCATGGTGCGGGTGCAGCTTGCCGGCGACGACCCTCTGATGGACAAGATGGAGACCGTCATCCGCGGCACCATCCGTGAGCTGCTCAAAGAGCCCGGTATCACGAAAAACGGAAAGCCATAGACGGCGGTCAGGGCACGCTCATCAGGGCACGCTCATCAAGGCACGCTCATCAAGGCACGGGGGCCGGCGGCACGCGCCGCTTGGTGGCTTGCTCGAACGCGTAAGCGATTTCGATTAATCGCGGCTCGCTGCACGCCATCCCCGAGAAACTAACGCCAAACGGCGCCGGCCGCGGCTGGAAGCCGTCAGGAAAGGGCCGCGCGCCAGTATTGGGAACCATGCCGAAGGGAACCACCACGGTGGGATAGCCGGGCTTGGCCGCAATCGCGGCTCCGTTGGGACCGGGAAAGAGCAAGGCGTCAAGCCGGTGCTGCTTCATGGCAGCGTCAATCCCGTTCGTGCCCGCCAGCAAGATGTCTTTGGCGCGATCGGCCTGGTAGCGCGCGCGGTCCCCGTCCACATCCATCTCATCGGAGATATCCAGCAAGGTCTGCCCATACTTGATGGCACCAGCCGCCTGATGCGCCAGGTTGAACTTGCGCAGATCCGTAAGGGACTTCACAGGCGCCGTGGGCCCCAAGGATGCCAACCATTGGTTGAAGTCCCGTTTCAAGCCGTATTTGAACACCGTCGAGCAGCCGGCGTCGCTCCCCTTCCCGCTCTGGCAGGTATTCCACCTGAGCAAGCTGTTGCGCGGATCGTCCGCAACCACGCTCGGAATGTCCGCCGGATCGATCACGACGGCGCCCTGTTGCCGGAGAATCTCGATTGCCTCGTCCATCACTTTTCGTTGCGCAGCCGTCAAACTTGCGCCAAAGTAAAACTCGCGAGGGATGCCGATGCGCGCCCCGCGCAAACCTTCGCGGCGTAAGAAGCGGGTGTAGTCGCGGCCTGGCGGCGGCAGGCAGGCTCGCGTGGCAGGGTCGGCCGGATCTGGCGCCGGCCCTTCCAGCACGCCCAACAGAATCGCCGCATCCGTCACGCTCTTGGCGATAGGTCCGGGCGTGTCCTGGTCCGCCGTAATCGGAATGACGCCGTGGCGGCTGACGCGGCCCACCGTGGGCTTGATGCCCACCAGCATGTTCCGGCTCGCGGGATTCAGAATGGAGCCTGACGTCTCCGTCCCCACATTCGCCGCCCACAGGTTCGCCGCCGTGCCAACCGCCGAACTCGAGCCGCCGGAATCCAGCACAGGCCGGCCGTCCGCGAGGCCTTCTCGCGGGTCGCGCCGGGGATCGTACGGATTCATCCCATAGCCGCCGAGCGCGCTGTAATTCCCAGGCATCGGCGTGGGTGGTCCCGCCACCCAGTTGGCCAGCTCCGTCAGCGTGGTCTTGGCGATAATCACCGCGCCGGCGTCGCGCAGGTTCTTCACCAGCGTCGCTTCATAAGGGGGCACAAAGCCGTCGAAGGCCAGCGCGCCTCCGGTGGTCGGCATATTCGTGGTGTGGATGTTGTCTTTCACGGCGATCGGGATGCCGTGGAGCGGGCCGCGCACCTTGCCTTGTGCACGCTCGCGATCGCGGGCACCGGCTTCTTTCAGGGCATCGCGATTGACGGTGATGGCCGCATGGAGCTTATCCTCGTAAATGGCGATGCGCGTCAGATACTGCTGGACCAGCTCGCGCGACGTGACCCGCTTCTGCTCGATCGCCGCGCGCATTTGCGGAATTGTAGCCTCGACAACCGTGAACGGCTGACGCGCGACGCGGCTCTGACTGTTTAACGACATCCCCGCCAACAGCAACACGGCGACCCGGCGCATACGGCAATGATGGCACACGCTACAGTTCGAATTTGATTCCCTGCGCCAGCGGCAACTCGCCGGACCAATTCACCGTCACCGTCTGCCGGCGCATGTAGGCTTTCCAGGAGTCGCTGCCGGACTCGCGCCCGCCGCCGGTCTCCTTCTCGCCGCCAAATGCTCCACCGATTTCCGGGCCGCTGGTGCCGGTATTGACGTTGGCAATCCCGCAGTCGCTGCCACCAGCGCTCAGGAACATCTCGGCGGATTGCACATTCGACGTAAAGATCGCCGACGACAGGCCCTGTGGAACATCGTTGTGCCAGGCGAGGACTTCGTCGAGCGTGTCGAATTCCAGCAAGTACAAGACCGGCGCGAAGAGTTCTTCTCTGACCACCGGCATATCCGGCCGCGCGTGGATCAGCACCGGTTCGACGAAGCAGCCAGCCAAGCTTTTGCCGCCGTACACGATATGCCCGCCTTCATTACGTGCCCGCTCCAAACCGCGTTCCATCGCCGCCACGGCGTCCCGGTCGATAAGCGGACCCATCAGCGTCGCCGGATCTGACGGATCGCCGATGCGGATTTGCCGGTAAGCAACCGACAGCCTGTCGGTGATACGCCTCGCAATCCCTTTCTGCAAAAACAGCCTGCGGATCGAAGTGCAGCGCTGCCCGGCCGTGCCCACGGCGCCAAACAGTACCGCGCGCACGACCAGATCCGGGTCGGCGTCATCCATCACGATCACACCGTTGTTGCCGCCCAACTCGAGCAGACTCCGGCGCATGCCCGCCGCGATGATCGGAGCTATCCGCTTGCCCATGGCAGTCGACCCCGTCGCGCTGATCAATGGAACGCGGGGATCGCGCACCAGCCTGTCTCCCACAACTTCTCCGCTTCCGATCACCAGATTCAACACACCCTGCCAGCCGTGACGCGCCAGCACACGATTGCAGATATGCTGCACGGCGATCGCCGTCAGCGGCGTCTTGCTCGACGGCTTCCACACCACCGTGTCGCCGCATGCCATCGCAATGAGCGCGTTCCAGCTCCACACCGCGACGGGAAAATTGAACGCGCTAATCACCCCCACGACACCCAGCGGATGCCATTGTTCGTACATCCGGTGCCCGGGGCGTTCACTGTGCATGGTCAGGCCATGAAGCTGCCGTGAAAGACCGGTGGCGAAGTCGGCGACGTCGATCATCTCCTGCACTTCGCCCTTCCCCTCGGCGAGAATCTTGCCCATTTCAAGGGTGACCAGCGTGCCCAATTCATCTTTGGCCAGCCGCAGTTCATTGCCGATCTCACGGACGATCTCGCCGCGGCGCGGCGCCGGCAGCATCCGCCAGCGTTCGAACGTTGCCGTGGCGGCCCGCAGGACCAACTCGTAGTTGTCCCCGCTGGCCATGCGCACGCGTCCCAATGCGCTGCCGTCGGCGGGATTGAAAGACACCAGCTCTTCGCCGCCGGGATCGTCGATCCAGGTCTGGCCGCAGGCTCCCGAATGCGTCTTGTGCAGAATTTGATCGAGGAGGCTCATGCCGCCAATTTCGCAAATCCTGAGGGTCCCGTGGTAAAGCTATGTCCCAGCGCCTTGGCGGCGGCTGCGATGCGGCCGATGGTTTCCGATTGGAATGCCGGATCGAGCCACTGGTAGTGACCGTTCACGGCGGCGACCCGAAGGGCCGCATCCCGTGTCGTCGCGCCGCGCGGCTTCACTCCGCGTACGTGCAGGGCGTCGCCGATGAGATCGCGTCCGCTGGCATCAATGGCCAGTCGCGCCAGCTCCTCGGGATCGCACGGCAGCAGGGGCGCGAGCGTCGCGTAGGTCTCTATGCCGGCATCGCGCAGCGTGCGGATCACAGCCAGGCGCTCGGCGATCGGCGCGCAGCGCGGCTCATACCGCCGGCGCACTTCGTCGCGATTGGTGGTGATCGAAAAGCTGACGCGGAGCGTGGTGCGGCGGGCCAGCGCGCGGAGCAGATTCAGATCGCGCAAGATCAATGTGCCGCGCGTTTGTAGCGTGAAAACCCCTGGCGGCGACGCGGCCATGGCTTGAAGAACGCGGGGCATCATTCGCTCGCCTTCCTCCGCTGGTTGATAGGGATCAACCAGCGGCGAGCAATAGATACGCTGGTGATTCCGGAGTTCCCGCCCGAGCAATTCCGCCGCGTTGGTCTTGAACGTCGTGAACTGGCCCCAGCGCTGCCAGTCTTCCGGCTTCAATCCTCCCTGCACGCGCAATGTGGGGACATAGCAATACGTGCAGCCAAAAGTGCAATTACGCGCCGGAGTCAACGAGTGCGTGAATCCCGCCTCGGCAATGAATCCCGACGTCGGACTGAGGATGGTTCGCGCAGCCGCGGAACGCACCGGCCGGGACACGAAGTGCGACGCCACACTTCGATTGTAGAGCCGTGCGCCTGCGCTGCCGCCCCTGCACCCAGCTCGGCTTTCGTGTCATTGTCTCCCCGAAGGAGACTTATGGGAAAAATCAATTTGGGCGGTGTCATTTTAGGCGGGCTCGCGGCCGGCCTGGTGGCAAATGTATTGGGATTCCTCGTCGATGGCGTAATCCTCGCCCCGCAATGGGCCGAAGCCATGAAGGCGCTGGGAAGGCCCGACTTTTCCAGCACTCAAATCATCGGATTTAGCGTGCTGGGCTTTGCCTACGGCATCTTCACGGTGTGGCTCTACGCCGCAATCCGGCCGCGCTACGGAGCCGGCCCGAAAACCGCGGTGTGCGCGGGGCTGGCGGTCTGGGTGGCCGGCCTCCTCATACCCAATTTCGCTCTGATGGGCGTGACCGGCCTCTTCCCATCCAGCCTCACGGTGATGACCACCCTGGGCGGCATCGTCGAAGGGGTTGCGGGGGCGCTGGCCGGCGCGGCCCTCTATAAGGAAAGTGCGGTCTCGGCACAGAGTAAGGCGGCGCGCGCCTGATACGCGCCGCTATTCCGTCGCCGACTTCAACTCGACCAGCTTCGTCACATCTTCGACGAACTGCTCCAGCGGTTTGACACCCATATCGGCGTGCTTGCGGTGGCGCACGGAAACCGTTCCCGCTTCGGCTTCGCGGTCGCCCACCACCAGCATATAAGGTACCTTCTGTAACTGCGACTCGCGAATTTTGAGATTCACCTTCTCCTTGCGGTCGTCCAAATGCGAGCGCAGCCCCGCGGCTTGCAGGCGCGCGTGTACCGTCCGCGCGTATTCCTGCTGCCGGTCCGTGATCGGCATCACCACCACCTGCACCGGAGCCAGCCACACCGGGAACGCGCCCGCGTAATGCTCGACCAGTGTCCCAAAGAAACGTTCAATGCTGCCGTAGAGCGCGCGATGCACCATCACCGGCTGATGCCGCTTGCCGTCCTCGGCGACGTATTCGAGCCCGAAGCGCTGCGGTAGCGTGAAATCGAACTGAACCGTCGATAGCTGCCACTTGCGGCCCAGTGCGTCGAGCAGTTTTACGTCGATCTTCGGCCCGTAGAACGCCGCTTCGTCGGCCATCACCGGGGCGTGAATGCCCAGCCGCCCCACGGCCCGCTGCAACGCGCTTTCGGCGAGCTGCCACAGATCCGGAGTGCCGTCGTACTTGCCGCTGGCGCCGCCATCCCAAGTGGAAATTTCGGCCTCGTAATGTTCGAAGCCGAAGACCTTCAACGTGTCCAGCGCGAACTCGAGGCAGCTTACGACTTCGTCTTCCACCTGTTCAGGAGTGCAGAAAATGTGGGCGTCGTCCTGCGTGAAGCCGCGCACGCGCAGCAAGCCGTGCATGGTTCCGCTGCGTTCGTAGCGATACACCGTGCCGAGCTCGCCCAGCCGCACCGGCAGTTCCCTATAGCTGCGCAACCGGTCGCGGTAAATCAGAATGTGACCCGGGCAATTCATGGGCTTCAGGCGATACTCGGCGTCGTCCAGCTCCATGCCCGCGAACATGTTTTCAGCGTAGTGGCTCAGGTGGCCCGAAGTCTTCCACAGATCCGCGCGCATCACGTGCGGCGTGTAGACCAGGTCGTAGCCGCGCGCCAGGTACTGATCGCGCATCCAGTCTTCAATGATCTTGCGCACCCGCGCGCCCTTGGGATGGAAGAAGATCAACCCCGGCCCGGCCAGCTCCTGAATACTGAACAGGTCCAGCTCCTGGCCCAGCTTGCGATGATCCCGTTTCTTGGCCTCTTCGAGCTTAGCCAGATAATCGTCGAGTTCTTTCTTGGTGAAAAACGAGGTCCCGTAGATGCGCTGCAACTGCGCGTTCTTCTCGTTGCCCTTCCAATACGCGCCGGCGATGGAAAGCAGCTTGAACGCCTTGATCTTTTTCGTGGACGGCACGTGCGGCCCGCGGCAGAAGTCGATGAAGTGCGACCCCAACGAGTATTCGGAAAATATGGCATCTGCCTTTTCCGTGATCAGTTCGCACTTCATGGGCTGATCGCCGTAGAGCTTCAGGCCCTCTTCCTTGGGCATGTACCTGCGCTCGTAGGGTAAGTCGCCGGCCTGCAGCTCCCACATCTTCTTCTCGATCTTCTCGAGATCCTCGGGCGAGAACGCCTGCGGGCGCTGGAAATCGTAGTAGAACCCGTTCTCAATCGCGGGACCGATGCCGAGCTTGGTTTCTGGAAACAATTCGAGCACGGCCGCCGCGAGAAGGTGGGCCGTCGAATGGCGGTACACCTCCAGCGCCTCGGGATTCTTGGGCGTCAAAATCTGCAATGACGAGTCCGCTTCAAAGGGACGCTTCAAATCCCACAGATGGCCGTTGACCTTGGCGACCAGCGCGTCGTCGGCCAGACGAGGGCTGATGGAACGCGCGACATCGATCGGCGCCGCGCCCGCCGCGACACTCTGGACACTTCCGTCGGGAAGGGTTACCTGGATTTGGCTCATGAGAATAATCTCAGGTTACCAAACGAACCCAAGCGGCCTGTTGTTGACGGGGCGGCTGCCGGGGGTGTGTCAAGGGTAAGCCCACGAGGGTTTGTGACCTCGAACACCGGACTAGCGAATTTTGCTAAGGACATCCTCAACTGTGGTATCAAGATGAGTCGCTGCGTCCTTGATCAGCGCCGCGAGAGTTCCGGTGGGAATGGCGCGCGCAAGAGGGACCGTAAGATGCGCCTGCCGCGGGAACGAAAGGGTCATCCGTACGTGGCTGCCGGCCTGACGGGTCTGCTGGTAGCCGAGTCGTTTGAGCGCCGCGACGAGGTCCGCGCCGCTCAGGCTCCGCGGCAACTTCACGCCTGTATCACTTCCTCGCGAACGTAGTGGAGCCGGATGATCTTGGGAGCTTCGCCCTCGTCAAAATGGCAGGCGACCGCATCCTTGACCATCGTCTGAAGTTCCTGTTCTGAGTCCGCCGCCGTGAAAATCGAGTATCCCAGAGCCCGTGCGGAAAAGCCGCCCTCAGGCGCATCCTCGACTAGAAATATGATCTCGTTCATAGAGGGCCTGGCTCCATGCTACACCGTCGATGGAAGGAGCGCCGACTGCCTCAGCACGGCCGCGGCAAGGAGGAGCGCGGTCGAATGGCGATACCCTTCGAGGGCCTCGGGATTTTTCGGCGTGAGGATCTCCCCGCCCTTGACGCAGCAGCCCTCAAGGAATAACATTGTTATTACTATGAAACCGATGCATGTAAGCATACGGCAGATCGGCAACTCGCAAGGTGTAGTGATACCCAAGCCGCTCCTGATCCAGCTGGGATTGAGCGGCGAGGCGGGGGCCGAGATGACGGTCGAAGGCGATGCCCTGGTGCTGCGCCGGCCGGCCAGCCCAGTGCGCACGGGTTGGGCGGAGGCGGCCAAGGAGATCGCCGAACACGGCGACGATGAGCTGGTCATGGGAGAATTCGGAAACGCGGATGACAAGGAACTGATCTGGTGATGCGGGGGGAGATCTGGCTGGTGAATCTGGATCCGGCCGTCGGTAGCGAGATCAGGAAGACGCGCCCATGCGTTGTGGTATCTCCCGCCGAAATGCATGATCACCTTCGGACCGTAATCGTCGCGCCCATGTCTACCAAGAGCCGGACCGCACCGTTTCGCATCGGTGTGGCGCATGGCGGCCAGAAGGGTTTGATTCTGCTGGATCAGATGCGGGCTGTGGATAAGATCCGGTTAGCGAAGAAGTTGGGAACAGTGTCTGCAAAGGCGCTCACCTCCGCCTTAAGCACACTGCGGGAAGTCTTTACCGAGTAACGCGGCTGAGGCATCGCTATTCAAGCAGGGTAAACGCCTGTCTTCGTTTGTTCGCGCGCCAAAAATACAACGCGCCGGCGCCGTGGGCCCCAATGAAGCCAGCCATTGGTTGAAATCCCGCTTCATGCCGTATTTGAACACCGTCGAGCAGCCGGCGTCGCTCCCCTTCCCGCTCCGGCAGGTAGCCTGGAAGAAGGAAGATGCGCAGGCGTCCTGCGGTCGATTGCACAAACCCGGTGACGACACGGGAGCGATGCACGGGATACCGGCCATCGCGTTTTCGGATCACCGCGAGATTCTCTTCGCTCACGATGCCGCGATCGAACACCCAGATCCTTCGCGCCTTGCCATACTTGCGTTCCACCATGCGCAGGATCGTCTCCATGGTCGAGACGTCGGTTCGGTTGAGTGTCACGTTGGTCATCGTGGAGCAATCCGGCGCCGCGAGCGGTTGGGCGGCATGCTCAACTATTACTGCCGTGCCGCGGCGTGAACATGTGGCAGTTGCCCCGAAGCGAGGGCGCGCAAGTACATATAGGGGGTCAAAGTGAGAAGGTAGATTCTCAGACCGCATAGACGGAACCGGATGGCCAATCGGCGCTTGCCTGATTCCTCGGAAACTTGCTTGCGATGGGCGATAATGGAAGCACCATGAAATGGGCCACACCAGAAGCCCGGTAGAGACGGAATGAACTTGGCGAGCCTCCTCTTCCTAGCTGGCGCCCTGTTTATTCTCTATACCCTCGTTGGGTATCCTCTATTGCTGACCGCGCTTGCGCGCCGCGCCCGCGTGCCGATCGAGCGTCGATGGGAACCGCGAACCGTCTCCATTCTTCTGCCGATTCGCAACGGCGAAGGATGGGTGCGGAATAAGTTGCAGTCGATCCGGGCATTGAATTATCCGCGCGAGCTACTCGAGATCCTAGTGGCTTCCGATGGCTCCACGGACAGCACCGAGGCGACCGTGCGCGAATTTGAAATCGAAGGGGTCCGTCTGTTTTCCCTTCCCCCCGGCGGCAAGGCGGTCGCGTTGAACCTCCTGATGGAGCACGCAAGCGGCGAGATTCTCTTTTTCACAGACGTCCGTCAGACATTGGATCCCGATTCGCTGCGTCTTCTGGTGGCCTGTTTTGCGGACCTAACAGTGGGCGTGGCGAGTGGTGAACTGGTGATCCTGGATCAGCAGGGCCGCGAAGACACCGAAGTCGGCCTGTATTGGCAGTATGAAAAATGGATGCGAAAGCGGCTGAGCTCGATCGATTCGCTGCCCGGTGCGACGGGTTGCATCTACGCGATGCGACGTGAACTGGCTGTGCCTCTGCCGCCGGATTGCCTGCTCGATGACGTCTACCTTCCGATGGCCGCCTTCTTCCGCGGACGCCGCTTGATTCTGGAGGACATGGCCAAGGCGTACGATTCCTCGAGCCCGCTGGGAACCGAATTTCGGCGGAAAGTCCGCACCCAGGCCGGCATCTATCAGATCCTTTTCGCCTTCCCGGATCTGCTAGGCCCGCGCAATCGCATGTGGATTCATTTCGTGTCGCACAAATTCGCGCGCCTGCTGCTGCCGTTCGCGCTGGCGCTGATTGCAGTCAGCAGCTTTTGGCTGCCGGAGCCTTGGGGCCGCCTCGCCTTGTCCGGCCAAGCTCTGTTCTACGGGCTAGCCTTTCTGGATATATGGTTGCCTCCCGGGTTTCCGCTGCGCCGCCTGACTTCGCCGATTCGCACTTTCGTGACTCTCCATGGCCGCAACGTTGTGCGCCAGTTCCATCCTATTCCTGCCCCAGAGACATTTCTGGCCCTTTCCCACCGGCACCGGTCGCGCCAGCCTGGTCCATCGGGACCCAAATTAGAAAGTCGGAGGTTCATGAAGTGAGTGAGGCATATCATCGTGAAGAGCTGCGGATCGCACGCGATCCAACTCACCCCGCCCATTTATTGCCCCCCCCCGCTTCCCGTCTCCAGTAAAGTGCTGGACATCGGGTGTGGCGCAGGGCAAACGCTCGCTCTCGCATACCCGGATCGAGTCTCATTCGGTATCGATATCGATTTTGACGCTCTCAGCTTGGGCAGAACTTTTACGGACCGTGTTTGTTTCGTCTGCGGTAAGGCCGAAGCGCTGCCCTGGCCGAATGACCACTTTGATCTGGTGATTGCTCGGGTGTCACTGGTCTACACAAATATCAACACCAGCCTGCGGGAAATCCACCGTGTTCTAAAGCAGGGGGGAGATCTTTGGGTAACCTTGCACCCGTTCCCTTTCCCCTGGAGGCAGGTGAAGTCGAGCAACTATAAAGGCTGGATCTTCTTTGCGTATATCGTCCTCAACAGCGCCCTCTTTCACCTGGCAGGAAAACAATTTCCCTTTCTGGGAAGATACGAATCGTTTCAAACCGAAGGGAGCATGTCCCGAGCTTTGACGAGAACCGGGTTTAGAAACATTTCTTTCAAACGGGGACGGCATTTTCTGGTCACCGCCAGGTCGGAATGAACGAACTACTGCGGCAGATACGAAATCACCGGCTGGGTGATGAGCACGGCATTCGCTGTATTCCGGATTTTGTAACGGTAGAAGAGCGGCGTTCCAGCAGTGGCGCTGAATGAGGTGGCGCACACACCGCCGCCCACAGTGCAACTCACCGCAGTGGTTGTCGCGCCACCCGTGATACTGTCCGTCCCCCGCGAGTACGAGGTGCCATACTCGACGATCATACTAGTCGCTCCGCTGGCGCCAGGTGTCGCACTGGTCAGCGCGGTCTGAACCTGCATCGTGCGCGTTCCGCTGAGCGCCGGCTTGGTCGTGAACTGCCCATCCAGGCTGTACCCCTGGTATTCGAGGCAGTAGTAATAGGTGGTGTTGGGAGACAGTGCCGTATTCATGCCAACGATCGCAGTTCGGGTGGCACCAAACTGCGGGTAACGGTCATTCCCCGTCCATCCGGGGTTTGTGAACTGGGCAGGGTCCATGTCGCTCACAGGAGAGAAACAGAACGGATCTGTGGCGATCGTCAGCATCCCTGACTTGCTCTGCAAATTAGGCGTGACGTTCATGCTGAAGACCGCCGCGCGATCGCTCACCCTGGGAGATCCGCCCGCCAGCCGCACGAAATTCATCTGCGTCATATCCACCCCGAGCGGGCGGTTGTCGGTGCCGTACTTGGCCGGCTGAACGTAGGGTTGCAAATTTTGCGGATCGTACATCAGCGTATAGTCAGCCGCTTTTACGTCGTTGAACCGGAGAGTGGAGAACGGGTCGGCGTTGAAGTTGTCGTTGGGTTGGGCGTTGAACCCGATATCACTGGGTGCCGGGCTCGTGTTGCAGGTCAGCCCAGCGGCGCAGGCGGCGTTCGTGAATGGAATGTTGTAGGCCAGATTCTTTGTGAACCCGCCCAGTAGGTGTTTGGCATCGCACTCGGCAGCCAAGTCACCGCCGGTGTTCATTGTGGCATTGATCGCCTGAGATTGGCACGCAAAGTTGATCCCGCTCCAGTCCACGGCGGTAACTGTAGTATCTCCAATATAGTGCGCTCCCCCGCCGGCATTCGGTGTTTTTACGTCGGCCAGGAAGTTGTTGGAGATGAGAACCCCATTTTGCCCCCAGTATTTCACCGGAGCCACGGATTGCTGGCTGGCTGTAGCGAACAGGGCATTGAATGCCGTCCATCCGGTGGGGTCGTGGAATATGTTATGGTCGACCACGAAATTGCTGATCCCCGAGCCGAGCAAGCCCACATACTGTTGCGTTGGCATATAGATGCCATCATGACGCATCTGGAAAATGTTATTCACCAGATATGTATTGAGCGACCTCCCGCAGCCGTACCAAATCAAGCTCAGGGGGTTCGTGCAGGCGTAGACGGGTGTGCCGTTTGCAGGCAGGCCCAGGGCCGTGGTTGCGTTTGTGCCCGCCGCCGGTCCAATCGATATCGCCGTGCCGGTGCTGGCGTTCCACGGGTTGGGAATAGCATCGGGCGAATAAGCCGGGAGACTCGTATGCGCCGCCGTTGCCCGCATGATGAGAACCCGGCAATTGGCGCCTGCCACTGCCGGATTAGTACAACTCGCGACCGTTGCATCATTGTGAGGCATGCTGTAGGCGACCGCCGCGATCCTGGAAGCATTCCCTTGAGCATTGATATCGGCTGCGATCTGAGAGGCGCTACGGGTGCCAGCCGTCAGAGTAATGGTAACCGGAGCTTGTTCGTCCACGGAAATATTCAACGAGTTGTTCGATCCGCTCACGATGGTGTAGGGCTCTGTAATGGACGTGAAAAACCGGGGGAACCGATTCAAATCGTCAAAGCTATATTGACCCAGAGAGTTAAAGGCCTGCCCGATGTTGGTCGCTATATTGTTTGCCGCGGTGAAGTTGGTGAAGGTGCTGGCGCTTCCACCACCATTCCCGGAAGTCTGATTTTCCGGCGTGATGGCGCGTCCTTGGTTGCCGCCAGTCGCGCATCCGGCCCACACCCGGTCGATGAAATTGTTGTTCAACGTTATGTCCACGCCGCTCTTGGATTCGTAAGCGTTCTTCACTCCGTACGAGCAATCTCCATCGTTCCACTGATTGGCGTTGTAGAACCAAGTCGCGCCGCCGTCGGCCAGGGTTGTACCGGCACCCATTCCCGCCCAGTCCGGTTCCGTGCTTCCGCTCTGGCCGGCATTATTGACCATGATAAACAGCTTCCCCGCGTACCCGGCCGAGGGTCTCACCGCCTGACCTTTTCGAAACCACGTATTCGCCGACCAGGGAACAGTCAGGGAGTAAGGGTGATGCCAAATATGATTATTCGTGATGTTGATGAACTGCGCACCGAGGGAGGAGGTGAGATACCATCCGACCACTCCATTGGAAGTCGAGGCCACTTGCGGAGTCACTACCAGCGGAGGCGTCCCGCCGAAGGTGATGGTGGTGGTGGTGCCGATGACGACGTTGTTGTCAACCACGATGGGACTGGCCAGCGTGCCTATGGGATTGCCGGAGATCGCCTGGCTGTCCGACGTGCCGGGATCCAAATAAGTCGGGACGATGGCGTCGATGTAGTTATCTCTGATCGTTCCACCCACAGCATCCAGGCTAATGGCTCTCCGAGCGAGGGTGCGGGGATCGATCTGGAGGTAGTTCGACCGAAAGGTGATGTTCTGCGCCAGGTCGGATTGCACCTTGATGGACAAGTCGGCGCCACAATTGCTATAGCTGCCGAGCACGATGAAGCAAGGAGACGCTGGCCGAGTCGCGGTAGTTCCGAAAGCCAGACCTTGCACGACCCAACCGTGTCGGTAGTAAGTCAATCTGTCCGGTTTTGTTCACACGTGATCTGTCCGGTTTCGTCTATTCACCCCGTTGCACCTCTACGGCTGGCCGAAGGAGGTTTTCTGGTTTTGGTTCGCAAGAAAGGAACAGTCGTCGGAGCGGTGGGAA
>SHUD01000010.1 GCA_009697505.1 Bryobacterales bacterium | reverse complement strand
TCATCTTCTGGTCGCGCGCTCTCTTCAACCAGTCCAGCCAGTCCCGTTCCTCTTGGCTCATCGCGATTCGTTCCATCCTTCAGCCTCTCGGCTGTCAATAGGAACTTTCTACTTGGCTCAATTAGGAACTTTTCACTTGGCCGCGACAAACGGTTTCTCCCCTTCTGGCCGGGGCACGCCCCATCCTGATATACTCATCCCCCGGAGGCACTCACGATGACTCGTAAAGCTTTGGCTTTCTTTCTGACGTTCGCGATAGGTGCGGTGGTGGGCAACCTGGTGATCCCTTCGCGCGCGCAGTCCCACAAGCCGTTCAAGATCACCCGCATCTTTAACGGCCCCGATAACCTCGCGCATTCCGAAGAAGTGGAAATGAATTTCACCAGCGAAGTGTCGAAGATGCTGCCGATCATCGGCGCCGAACTCCATCGCGGCGCGCCCGGACGCGTCTCGGACTGGCATCAAGGACCCAGCCGCCGCTACGTCATCACCATGATTGGCCGCGGGGAACTCGAAGTCGCCAACGGCAAGAAGATTCCTGTCGAGCCCGGCCACATTGAGCTGATTGAAGACACCGCCGGCAAAGGCCACATCACCCGCGTGATCGGCGACCAGGACCGCGTGACTCTGCACCTGATCGTCGACAAGCCGGCCAAGTGAAGCGCGCGGTGGCCCGCGGTTACTTCCGCGCGCCTACTTCTTCGGCGACTGGTGCAGCGCGAATGCCGCGCCCTGCGGGTCCATAAGCTGCGCGATGCGGCCGCCGCCGGGAACCTCCATGGGTCCGTTCAGGACCTTCGCGCCGCTCTTGGTCGCGCGCCCGATCGCCGCGTCCAGGTCCGGCGTCTCCGCGTAATACAGCCACGCCGGAGGCATCGGCGCGCCCTTCGGAATCGTCATCATCCCGCCCATCTGCTTCCCGCCGATGCCGAAGATACGGTAGATCCCCATCGCGCCCAGGTCCATTTCGTGAACCATCCGCCAACCGAAAACCTGCGCATAGAACGCGGACGCGGCAGCGCTATCGCTGGTCAGCAGCTCGCGCCAGCAGAAGTCGCCTTCCTGGGACCCATCGTGAAGCGTCATCGCGGAGTTCGGCTTGAAAATCATGATGACCGCGTCCTGCGGGTCTCCGATCACGGCGAAGCGGCCCACCGTGGGAATATCGGTGGGCTCCTTGTAGATCCGGCCGCCGAGTTTCTTCACCAGCGCGCAAGTGGCATCGGCGTCCTGCACCTGCACGTGGCCGCGCCAGTTCGGCGGCACGCCCATCCGCGCCAATTTATCGGGAAGCTTCATCACGCCGCCCAGCGGCCCCTGGCTCCCCACCCACATGATGTACTCGACGTTGCCCGGGAACGGCTGCGTCTTCCACCCGATCACGTCCGAGTAAAAAGCGATGGCCGCCGCCGGGTTCTGGGTCATGTGTTCGTACCAGACGAAGTGTCCATTGCCCGCATGTTCCGTAGTCATCTTGATCTCCTTGCCAGGGCGAATGGAGCCTACCCTGCGATGCTACATCCGCTGGGCGATCACGACGCAGCGGGCTTGTTTGTATACCAGTACATCAGCCAAGCTGCCCAACAGAGAATGAGTGCGAAGCCACCTACTGTGGCGCGCTGGGTCTTCCCAGCGGAGAGTAAGGAGTTTTTTCTCAATCGCGCCGTACCACTTCCATTGGCTGATGAGCAAGAGAACGTGAAGAAAATTCATTACGGCCAATAGGAGCGTTAGGATTGCGGCCAACTGAACTGCTTGCGGTTCTAACGCCCCAGTGGAGCATTTGCCGAAAGTTTGCATCGCAAAGTACAGCAAAGCCGGCATAGCGCTGTCCACCTGCAACTCACCTAGCTTGGGGTCGGTCGCGTTCATCGGCGTTTCATAATTACACACTCAGGATCAGTTCGCCTATTACGCGAGAATCCGTTGGCTGAATGCAGTCTCAGGACACGATCCAGCCGGACCAGCGGCTTCGGCGTAGCGGGTCACTGCGGTGTGGATGGATTCGCTGCCTCTTCGTGGTCCTTCCTTGTTGACATGCGTAAAGCAACAGGCTACAGTACGGTCAGTGGAGATACGAAACTTCGTTCACAAGGGGCTGAAGAGGCTCTAGGTGGAAGATAGCGCGAAGGGACTGCCTCCGGACGCCGCAGCCAAGCTCCGTGCGATGCTCACTTTCCCGCAGGATATGCAAGACCCCGAAGTGCTTCGCTTTTTCCCGTCTTGGAAGGCGCACCAGCTCACAGGGGATCGCAAAGGCGTGTGGAGCTTGCATGTGACACGCAATTGGCGTCTCACGTTCCGGATCAAGGGCGGCGAAATATTCGATGTCGATTATGAAGACTATCACTAAGGAGCGTATATGCGGATGCTGAATCCGGTTCACCCTGGACGCTTTTTGCGAACGGAAATCATTGAGGCCCACGACCTCTCTGTTACGGGCGCCGCGAAGGTTCTTCGCGTATCCCGGCCAGCACTTTCCAGCCTCTTGAACGCCCGAGCGGATCTATCCGGGGACATGGCTCTGCGGTTTGAGAAAGCGTTCGGAGTGGATATGGATACGCTGATGAGGATGCAGAATTCCTACGATATCGCCCGCACGCGCAGCCGCGAGAAGAAAATTCGCGTCGAGCGCTACCGGCCGCGGCCCGCGGCGTAGTTTACGAAGGTCCGTCCGCGATCCGGCGAGTCACGTGGTCCGGAGCTTACAGCCGCCGCGCGATCACCACCGTGATGTCGTCGGCGGGCGGGGCGCCTTCCGTGTAACGGGCTACTTCGGCGTGGACGGCGGCGACGATTTCCTTGGCTGGGCGATCCTGCATCGAAGCCACCAGTTCGGCCAGGCGCGTTTCCCCGAAATCCTCATCGGCGCGATTGACGGCTTCGGTGACGCCGTCGCTGAACAGCACCAGCGTATCGCCGGGCTGCATCTGTGCGCGCGACTCGGTATATTGCGCCATGGGCAGAATGCCCAGGATCATGCCGCCGCCTTCCAGCAGCTCGAAGCCGCCGGACTTGCGGACCAACAAGGGCGGATTGTGACCCGCGTTGGTGAACACCAGCTCGCCCGTCCGGGGGTCCGCCACCGTCATGAAGAAAGGTGATGAAACGATTGTCCGGCGTGCTGGCCGTCGTGGTTTTGTTGAGCCGCGTAATTTTTTCGGAAAGCCGGTCGCCTTCTTCAAAGAGAACTTTCACGCGCGCCTGCAGGCTCGACATCAGCAGCGACGCCGGCATGCCCTTGCCCGCCACGTCGCCCACCAGCATGGCGATGCGGCCGTCGGGGAATTCCAGGTAGTCGTAGTAGTCGCCGCCCACCGTGTGGCACGGCGCAGTGTTGCCCGCGATGTCGAGTCCCTCCACATTGGGAGGCTTCGACGGCAGCAGGCCCATCTGAATATGCGCGGCCTGCTCCAATTCCTTGGCCATCGCGCGTTCGGTCAGCTCGATTTCCAGCAACCGCACGTGCTCGATGCGAATCGCCGCGACGTTGGCCATCACCGTCAGCAACCCCAGGTCTTCCTTGGTGAATTCGCGGATCATGTCCGGGGAATCCACGTAAATCAGGCCGATGACGCGGTCGTTGGTCTGCAGCGGCACGGCGATCATGCCGCGCACGCGCTGCTGTACAATGCTCTTCTGCTCCTTGAGCGCCTGATCCCTCATCGCGTCGCGCACCAGCAGCGAGGCTTTTTCCTTCAGCACGCGGTCGCGCACGGTGCTGGAGATCTTGAAGCCGGCTCCGCGTTGCGCCTTGGTCAGCAACTCGCCGCCTTCCAGCGTCATCAGCACGCCGCGTCCGGCCATCACGGCCTCCATCGAGAGATCCATGATGACTTCGAACAGCTCATTGAGCGGGCGATGCTCGGCCAACTCGCGGCCCGCGCGGATCAGCGCCTGCATCTGCGGGTTGGTCTGGATGATGGAGGTCTTATCCAGATCGCCGGGCTGCGTGTTCAGCAGCGAATCCAGCTTTGCGACCACCGTGGTCGAGCTGGCGATGTGCGTCTTGCTTTCATCGACGAATTCCACTTTCTCGAACCGCTGGGCATCGGGAATGGATTCGGCCAGTTCCAGAGTGAGGTGGCCGGCGGCAATCTGGTCGCCGATCACGACCGGCATGACGCCTTCGATCTTCTGTTCATTGAGCAGCGTGCCGTTCTTGCTGCCCAGATCCTCTACTTGCCACCGGTTGCCGTCGACGCGCGTCAGCGCCATGTGCTGGCGCGACAGGCCGGAGTCGTTCGGATAACACAACTGGCAGGTGCTGGAGCGGCCCAGCAGGATACGGTCGTCGTCGAGCGGAAGGTAGGTGACCTTGCCTTCGGAATCCCGGATGATCAATTCGCGCGGAATGCCTGGTACAGCTTGCTGAGTCGGGGCCACGAGAATAGCGTATCAGTCGAATCATTTTTTAAGAAGAGCCTTACTTCTGCCGATAGTCCCAAAGAGTACCGCCATGCAGTACGCATAGGACAAATGTGTTTTTTACTTGACCTTAGCGCCCTTCATCCCGCACAATGGCCTAAACGCCGGGTTCGTCCCGGACGTACTGAGGAGAAGTCTTGTCCTTTATAGACCGTAGACTTTGGGTGGCGATTGCGGCGCTGGCCGCGGCCCCCCCGTTGTTCGCTGCTGCCGCCAAAAAACCGGCTCACAAGCCCGCGGCGCCGATCGCTCCTCTGGTTGCGGCTTCCAACCGCCCCGCGAAGAAGGCGCTGCGCCCTAGCGCGAAAGCCACGCCCAAGGCGACGAAAGCCAAGACCTTGCGCGGTCCCTGGCGCGTCCCCACGTTTGCCGATTCCACCGAAGGCGACCGCATCGACGGAGACGACCTGACGGTTCGCCGCGCCGCCGTGGAAGCCTTGGGCAAATTGAACGGTACGGTGGTGGTCGCCGATCCCCAGACCGGCCGCATCCTGACCATCGTGAATCAGAAGCTGGCGCTGCGCGACGGCTTCCAGCCCTGCTCCACCGTGAAGGTTCCGGTGGCGCTGGCGGCGCTGAGCGAATCCGTGGTCGAGCGCGACACGCGCATCCGGCTCTACGGCAAGACCACCATGTCCATGACCGAAGCGCTGGCGAAATCCAACAACCAGTATTTTGCGAGTCTGGGCCAGAAGCTGGGCTTTGAGCGCGTCAGCTATTACGCGCGGCTGTTCGGCCTGGGCGAGAAAGCCGGCCTGGATATCGAAGGCGAGCAGGCCGGGCTGCTGCCTCCCGCTCCCCCCAAAAACGGCATGGGCATGATGACCAGTTTTGGCGATGGTATCGCGCTGACGCCTCTGGAACTCACGGCGCTGGTGAGCGCGCTGGCCAATGGCGGCAACTTGAACTACTTGCAGTACCCCAAGACGCAGGAGGAAGCGCAGCAGATCTTGCCGCGCATCAAGCGTCACCTGGATATTGAGCCGCTGATTTCTGAAATCAAGCCGGGCATGCACGGCGCGGTGCAATATGGAACCGCGCGCCGCATCGGCGCCGACTTTATGGGCTCCATTTTCGGCAAGACCGGCACCTGTACCGATGAGCGCACGCCGACGCACTTGGGCTGGTTCGGCTCGTTCGCGGAAACCAGCCACGGCAAGCTGGCGGTGGTCGTGCTGCTGACCGGCGGAACCGGCGTGAGCGGCCCCGCGGCCGCGATGGTAGCCGGCAGCGTGTATAAGACCCTGGAAGCCGTCGACTACCTGGCGAATGCGACCGCGGAGCCGAAGCCTCCGGTGTTGCTCGCCTCGCCCGTGCAGGCCAGCGTCGTTGGTCAGTAATCGTTGGTCAGTAGTAGGCTCCCCACTCCGCCGCCTGTGATATAGTTGGGCAGTTTCATTCTGCGTCGGCTAACAGCCGTGAGGAGCCTACAATCATGAAGAGACCAAACTGTTTCGTTTTCGCGGCCGCCGTGCTTTTCGTGTTGCTGCCCGCGGCCGCTTTAGCGCATGTCAGCGTCTGGCCCCGGGAGTCCACCGCCGGAGCCACGGAAAAGTACGTTGTCCGGGTGCCCGCCGAGGGCAAGGTCGCGTCGAAATCCGTTGAGCTTGAAGTGCCCGAAGGTGTCCTCATTGAGGTTCTTGCCGTGCCCAGCGGCTGGAAACAGGAAGTGAAGCGCGACGGCAATCGCATTGTGGGCATCACCTGGCTGATGGACATCAAACCCGGGGAGTTCCAGGAGTTCTCTTTTGTCGCGAGAAATCCGAAAGACAAAGCGCAGATCATATGGAAACTGCGCCAGAACTTTGCCGATGGCACATCCGTGGACATGACCAACACGCCGGCGGGTGTCCGTCCGAACGCCACCACAAAGCTGGCTCCGATGAAGACCCTGTAACGGTGAACCACGGATATGCGACGACGCACGGCCCTGGCTTTGCTCCTGTTCAGCGCGCTTCCTCTGCTCGCGCACGATGAGTTTCGCATTATCGGTGTTGTCATCAAGAAACCGGACACGGCGTTGCAGGTACGCAACAAAGCCGGCAAGGTATTTTCCGTTGCGCTGAACAAGGATACGGTTGTACGGCGCGATAAGAATAAGATCGCCGCGGCGGAGTTGAAGGCGGGGCTTACCGTGGTCATCGATGCGCTGGGCGATAGCGAGGCCGATCTGGTGGCCATGGAAGTGCGGATCGTCCCCGCGATTGCGCCGTCGTCAGGAAAATAAGAGCACCTACCGTGGCGTCGTCCCCGCAGATGCCCCTTGCGCCTTCGGGCCGCGCGCTCGCCAAGTCGACCGCCATCGCCATGCTGGTGGCCGGAGTTGTGCTGGTCTGCTTCGTGCTTCCCGCCGAGTACGGCATTGACCCGCTGGGCATCGGCGGCGCGCTGGGACTTACCGGCATGTCCGGCGCCGCGAGCGCGAAAGCCGCGGACCCCGCGCAGGCTTCCATCCGCGGACCCGTGTTTTCTCAGCCCGGCGGCTACCGGCCCGGATATCGGATGGACACGCGCGAATTCAAGCTCGGGCCCTACGAGTACATCGAGTTCAAATACGAACTCGAACCGGGCGCTTCGATGCTGTATAACTGGAAGGCCTCCGCGCCGGTCATCTTCAATCTCCACACCGATCCGGCCGGTAAACCCGCGGACGCCTCGGAAAGTTTTGAAAAGGGCGAAGCGGCCGGGAAGCAGGGGGCGTACGTCGCGCCCTACGCTGGCCTACACGGTTGGTACTGGGAAAATCCCGGCGGCGGGGAAATCATCGTCCGCCTATCGGCGATTGGCTTTTTCCGGTCGGCCCGAGAATTCCATCACGACGGCACGAAACGCGATTACGATCTGGCGAAGGCCCGCTTGCCGGAATAGCATTACCCTGGCGGGCGCAAGAACGTCCCGGCGTGCAATTCCGCGAAGGCCTGCCGGAGTTGTTCCTGCGTGTTCATGACAATCGGTCCGCGCCAGGCCACCGGCTCGTGAAACGGTTTACCTGATACCAGCAGAAAGCGCACGCCTTCGTCACCGGCTTGCACGGTGACTTCGTCGCCGGTGTCGAACAGGATCAGAGACCGGTTGCCGATGTCGTTGCTGACACCAAAGCCGCCATCTTCCGTGGGCGTCGCCTGCGGCGACGATGCGTTCGAGAATTTTCCCGCGCCACCGAATACATAGGCGAAGGCCTGGCGCGTCGTCTCTATCGGGAGTGTCTTGCGCTTTCCCGCGGGTACGGAGACGTCAATGTAAATGGGATCGGCGGCGCTGCTTTCCACCGGTCCCGTCTTGCCCCAAAACGTCCCGCACACCACTTTCACGCGCGTGCCGTCGTCATCGGCGGCCTCCGGGATCTCGCCTGCTTTCACTTCCTGGTAGCGCGGATGCGTCATCTTGAGTGATGACGGGAGATTGGCCCACAACTGGAATCCGTGCATCTGTCCCTGGGGATCGCCCTTGGGCATTTCCTGATGAACGATGCCGCTGCCCGCTGTCATCCATTGCACGTCGCCGGCTCCAATCACTCCCCGGTTGCCCAGACTGTCCCCGTGGTCCACTTCGCCCGCGAGCACGTAAGTAATCGTTTCGATGCCGCGATGCGGATGCCAGGGGAAACCAGCGGCGTAATCTTTGGGATCGTCGCCGCGGAAATCGTCGAGCAGGAGGAACGGGTCGAAGTCGGACGTGTTGCCGAAGCCGAAGGCCCGCCGCAGGTGCACGCCCGCTCCTTCGAGCGTTGGCGTGGATTGGGTGACGCGTTTGATGGGACGCAGGGACATGGTTATCTGATGCACAAGGGCGGAATTAGTTGCCGTCTATTTCCGCGGTCAGTTGTTCCCACTCGGCGAGATGGGCTTCGAGCTGGCCGCGGCGGGCGGTGAGCGAGGCGGTGACGCGGGTAGTTTCTTCCACGCTTTTGAAGTCGCCGAGGGCGGCTTCGTGCTGCTGGATCGTGGACTCCAGCGACACGACTTCGTGTTCCACTTCCCGCAGCCGTTCGCGCATCTTTTGCAGTTTGATGGGATTGACACGGGATTTTTCATTCTTCGGGGCGGCAGCCGTCACGGGCACGGCCTCGGGCGTTACGGATTGCTGCCGCGCCAGCATCGCTTCCGGTCCGCCGCTCTTGCGCCACAGGTAGTCTTCGTAATTGCCCGGGAACACATGCACGTGGCCTTCTTGAATCTCAAAGACGCGCGTGGCCAGGTTGTCGATGAAATAGCGGTCGTGCGATACGAAGACCACCGTGCCGGTGTAAGCCTTCAGCGCTTCGAGCAGCACGTCTTTGGCGCGCATGTCCAGGTGGTTGGTGGGTTCGTCCAATAGTAAGAAGTTCGACGGCGCGAGCAGAATCTTGGCCAGCGCGTAGCGGTTGCGTTCGCCGCCGGAGAGCACGCCGATCTTCTTGAATACGTCGTCTTCGCTGAACAGGAAGCAGCCCAGCAGCGAGCGCAGTTGCGTCTGCGTGTGGCGCGGCGCGGAGCCGCTCAGATCGTCGAGCATCTTGGCTTCGGGGTCCAACTCCTTGTACTGGTCCTGCGCGAAGTAATCCGGCAGCACGTTGTGTCCCAGCGTGTAAGAGCCGGAGGTCAACGGTTCGGTTCCGGCCAGCAGCTTGATCATGGTGGACTTGCCGGCGCCGTTGATGCCGACCAGCGCGACGCGGTCGCCGCGTTCGATCACGAAGTTGGCGTCGCCAAACACAAACTTTTGGCCGTAGCTCTTCGACACGTTCTTGAACTGGGCCACGATGCGCCCGCTGGGCTTGGGCTGCGGGAAGGAGAAGTGGATGGTCTGCTCGTCGGGCGGAACTTCGATGCGCTCGATCTTATCCAGCTCCTTGATGCGCGACTGCACCTGTTTGGCCTTGGTCGCTTGCGCGCGAAAGCGGTTGATGAAGGCCTCCAGTTGCTCGATGCGCTCGCGCTGATTCTTGTAGGCGGCCGTGAGCTGATCGCGGCGCTCGGTTTTCTGAGCAATGTATTTGTCGTAGTTGCCGCTATAAAAGTGCACGCGCTTGTTCCAGATTTCGACGGTCTTGCCGACCGTGACGTCGAGGAAGTAGCGGTCGTGCGAGATCAGGACGTAAGCGCCCGGATAGTTGGTGAGATACGATTCCAGCCAGTTGCGCGCTTCCAGATCCAGGTGATTCGTGGGCTCGTCGAGCAGCAGCAGACTGGGCCGCTCCAATAAGAGCTTGGCCAGCGCCAGCCGCATTTGCCAGCCGCCGGAAAATTCTTCGGTGCGGCGCGTCCAGTCTTCTTTGCGAAAGCCGAGTCCGTCCAGCACGATGCCCACCTGCGACTCGATCGCGTAGCCGTCGCGATTGCGGAATTCGGTGTCGATGGAATGGGCGCGGTCGGCGGCGGCAGAGTATTCGGGGCTGGCGGGATCGAGCTCCGCCATCTTGTGGTGCAGGTCTTCGAGTTCCTTCTCCATCGCGCGGAGGTTGTCGAAGACGCTCATGGCCTCGGCGAACACGGTGCGGCCGGTGAGCGCGAGCCCATCCTGCGGCAGGTAGCCAATGGTCATGCCCTTGGTGAAGCTGATCGAGCCGTAGTCGAGCGATTCGATCTCGCACAGGATTTTGAGCAGCGTGGATTTGCCGGTGCCGTTACCGCCGACCAGGCCGGTGCGCTCGCGCGGCGTGATCAGCCAGTGGCAGTCTTCAAACAGGAGCTTGTGGCCGAAACGCTTCCCGGCGCCTTGCAGTTGAATCATTAGAGGGGTGTCTAACTACAATTCTACTGCGAGGACGTGCACAGGAAGGCGGAAAATCGCGGATTAGTTCTGGTCGTCGGACATGGCGAATACGTCGAAGAGCATGCTGATGACGTAGCCCAGAGCCACGCCGACAGCGGAGCAACCGATCATGGCAACGGTTGGGCTCAGTTCCAGGATGGTGTTGGCCGTAGATGTGAGCGAGACCCCCAGTAGGCCTCCCGCCAAGCTTGCAATCAAACGTGTCTGCATCATCTCTCCCCTGTCTTCATGATCGGCGGGACCGCTCCAAGAGACGCTAGGGCTTGCCTTGTCCGGGGCGCGAAAGGTCACTTAGACCGGCATGGGTTTCCACTCCAGTACTTCGCCGCGCGAAGGACTAGAAGGCAAGGACTAGAAGCCGGGGCTGGGGTAGAGGGCCCGCAAGGCGAGAGTGAAGACGGGATCGAAGATGGGATCGAAGATCCGCCAGGCGATCATCAGCCCAATCATGCTGAATCCACGCATCCGGCTCCCCAGATTCTGCAGCTTTCTGGCGGTTCCCGCGGGCAGAAACAACCCGATTCCACCGAACCCATCGAGCGGCGGGAGCGGCAAAAGATTGAAAACACCCAGCAGCAAGTTCAGCGAGAACATTACGCTGAGGAGGCTGGCGGCGCCTTCCGCGCCCGGATTGACGGCGGCGGCAAGGTGGGTAAAACTCGCCGAATCCGGAGGCGCCAGCACATGCAGCCAAATGCCCGCATGAATGGCCAGGGCCGCCAACGCGGCCAGGACGAAGTTGGCTCCCGGTCCGGCCAGGGACATCCAGGCAGCGCGCCGGGGATGCCGCTGGGCCCACGAGGGATCGTAGGGCGCACTGGCCCATCCCATCATCCAGCCCCCGGCAACGTAGGAAAGAATTGGGAAGATCACCATGCCAAAGGGCTCCCGGCGGATGTGCGGAAGGGGGTCCAGGGACACTTGTCCCCCGTGAAACGCGGTCAGGTCGCCGCCGAGCTTGGCCGCGAGGGCGTGCGCCGCTTCGTGACAAGTGGTCGAGAGCAGGAAGACCACGTACCACGTGACGCCGAGTAAGAGAGAATCACCGTCCATGTGGGGAGTGATTACCAGTATATGTTGGTTTCCGTGATGTTATCCGATTTCCGGGGCCCCGTTTGCCGCCACTATCGGAAGGCGGCGTCCGGCTGCTGTTTCGCCAGCAGCGGTCGGCTGAAATCGTCCACTTCCTCCTTGCGGGAGGCCTTACGTTGGCCCTGGCCTTGCCTAGGATGCCCGAGCCGGCTGAGTTTGAATGAACGACAGCCGGTACTCCGTCAGAGAGCACCCGGTCTGCTTGGCTAGAAGATAGCGGGCAGAGCGGGCGGACGCCGGCAGGCGCGAGTGGGAAGTTGTGCAGCGAAAAGAATTATTGAATTCCCACGACGGGCACGCGCCTACCGGCACGCCCACGGAGCGTGTGCGCTTACTTAGCAGGGCGACTTCGCCTCGGCTCCGGCTGCATCAAAACAAACTCCTGGGTCACATAGACGCGAAACCAATGAGTGAAGTAATGCCAATGCGAGAGCGGCTTTTCGGTCTTGAACTCCAGCAAATACCAAGGAACGTGCGGTTCCTGGTGGTGATGAATGTGCCGGTTGAGATGGAATAGCGGAAGGCAGACGCTATATTCGTTCGTTGATCCTGGATCGCCGGAATGACTGTAATGTTCCACGGCTCCGCGAAACGAAATCGGAACCAGCGTGGTAAACAGATTGACGGCAAGCATTTTCCAGATCATCTCGGAATGTCCCGCTCGAACCCATAACAATACGACGGCAACCGACAATAGAAACGCACTTAGCATGCGCAGGCGTTGCACGTACGGCTTCTGGCCGGCTAAAGCGTCACGCAAGTATGCCAACGCTTGCAAGGCTTCCAAAGCAGCCAAAGTGGCAATCCATCCTTGCCCACGAGTGCGGCGCTCGGATTCTCGCGCCGGGTCAAGGTCTGTGTTCAACCAGCGATGGTGGGTCAGGTGGGTTCCCCGGAACACCTCCAGGGTTCCCCACATGAGCATGACTCCATCGAAGAACGTCACGACGTTGTGATTGCGCCGGTAACGCCGGAATGGAATTCCGTGAATGTATTCATGGAGCAACACGCCGATACGGTGCACCACGATCACACAGGGCGCAAACACCAGCCAGAAAGGCGCTCGCAGCAAAAGGAGCGGATAACCTGCCCCGAGTACCAGGAGCATGCTGGGCGTGATCATGCATGCGGAGCGGCTGCGGACAAATGCCTGCCATTGAGATCTCATGCGGTCCCCCATCGTCGCGATCGGTGCAAGAATTCCGGTCAGTGTTCCCGAAGACCCCACTGCAATCCTCAGTGACCCAGCCACCGCGGCAGCGCGGTGGTTAATGCGGGCACGTACGTAATCAGCAGCACGCCAACTCCCATAACCACCGTCAGGGGCGTAACGGCGCGCAACACCTCAGGCACGGACTTATTGAAGCGGTACGAAGACAGCAGCAGATTCAACCCTACGGGCGGCGTGAGGTAGCCGAGTTCCAGGTTGGCCAGGAACACGATCCCCAGATGTACCGGATCGATGCCGAAAGCGGCTCCCAGGGTGACGATTAGCGGCGCCTGGATCACAATCGCGGCGTAAATTTCCATCATGCATCCCACCACCAGCAGAAACGCATTCAGCGCCAGCAGAAACACCAGTGGTGAATGGATGGTACGCGTGGCCCACTCGGCCGCGTGCGCCGTCACGTCGGCGTCCACCAAGTAGTTGGTGAGCCCGAGCGCTACTCCCTGAATCAGCAGCACGCCGCCCACCAGCAGCCCGCACTCGGTCATGACGCGTGGCACATCCGAGGTGAGCTTTAGCCCGCGATACACGAAGGTCTCAATGAACAGAGCGTACAGCGCAGTCAGCGCGGCAGCCTCCACCGGCGTGGCAAATCCTCCGAACAGTGCGCCCAGGGCGACCACGGGCATCAACAGTTCCCATTTGGCCTCCCACAGCGCCTCTGTTGCCGCGGTCCGGTTGAAGGCTGCCGCGGGATCGCGATCATCGCGACTCTGACTGAGCATCCCCCACATCACCGTCGCCACCAGCAGAACTATACCTGGAACGATACCGCCCAGGAACATACTCTGGATCGGGACCTTGGCAACTACGGCGTAGAGTATCAGCGGAAGGCAAGGCGGAAACAGCATACCCAGCGAGCCCGCGCCGGTGATCAACCCCAGCGCTGCCCGTTCTTCAAAATGCCGGGCCAGCAGTACCGGCATCAACAAACCCCCTAGCGCGATAATCGTCACTCCCGAGCCGCCCGTAAAGGATGTGAAGAAGGCACACACCACCGCGGTAACGATGACGGCTCCGCCGCGCAGGGGGCCGAAAAGAGCCTGAAAAACGCGCACCATCCGGCGCGGCGCGCCACCTTCGGCGAGCAGGTATCCGGCCAAAGTGAACAGCGGAATGGTGGGCAACGCCGGATTGGTGATCAGTGAATAATGGGCAATCGGAATCGACGCGATAGGTTCGCCGGCGCGGCCAAACAGCACCAGCGCCACGCCGCCCAGGGTGGCGAAGGCCGGGATGCCGGCGAAAGTCGCGAGCGCGAGCGCTACCAGGGCGCTCAACGGCGAGAAGCTCCACACCACAACCCACACCGCCGCCAGAACGGCCGTCGCGGCCCGCGCCGTCCAGGATTCGGCCGCGTGCCACAGCAAGTACAGCGTGATCAGCGCCAAACCGGCCGGAATCACAGACTCCACCACCCACAGTGGGATTCCGTAGGCTAGTGTCTGGCCGGACCGGAATTCCGCCCCCAGAAATTGGATGCTGGCCGCGGCGAGCAAGACGGACACCCCCGCGGCACATGCTCCGCCGAAGATTCTGGCGGCGATTCGGGAACGTCCTTTCAAGAGAGTGCCAAGGGTGGACAACCACGGCAAGCGGTTCTCCCGTGCCGCGATGACGGCACCCATCATCCCCGCCACCAGCGTGCAGTGCTGGACCAGGGCCGCCGACCCGGAAAGACCCGTGTGCAGGGTCTTGCGTAGCAGGGCTTCGAGAATAGGCAGCACCATCAACGCCGCTAACGCGGCGGACACGACGCCATTCTGGAATTTCATTTCCGGTATTCCCGCAGCAACCGCTGGACTTCGTCGAATACGTCGGCGGGCACCAGGTTCCCGCGCAGCTTGGGATAGATCGACTCAAAGGAAACGCGCCACTCGGCTTCGAGATCGGGCGTCATCTTGTTCACCTTCAGACCGCGTTTCTGCATGGCGGCCACGGACTCGTCCATTTCCTTGCGGCTCTGGATCAGCACCTTCTTGGATGCCTCGCCGGCGGATTGTCTCAAAGTTTCCTGCGCGGCCGCGGGGAGAGCATCCCAGGCCCTGCGCGTCATCACCAGTGCACCCGTCAGAGGGACGTAGTTGAGTTCCAGCATGTACGGCGCGGACTTAAACATTTGCCCGGCTAAGGCGTAAAACGGAATCGTCGGCACCACGTCGAACATCCCGGTTTGCAGTCCCGTCAGCGTGTCCGTATATTCGAGCGGCATCGGTTGGAAACCCACGGCTTTCATGAGATCGATCTGGCCAATGTCGGAGGACAGCGCAAACATCTTCATTTTTTGAATTCGGCCGGATGGAGGGCGGGTTTGGTCGAGAATATCCGCACCCACCCCGCGTCGCCCCAGAAGAGCGCGACGAATCCCTTCTCCGCGAGGCGTTTGTCGAGTAAGGGACGCAACCGGTCGCGCACGTAGTCCACTTCTTCGAGCGAACGGAACACCATGGGCATATACTGCAAAGCAGTTACCGAGGCGTCGATCTGCGCCAGACCCGCCACCGAGAGCAAGGAGGCTTGCAGTTGGTCGATCCGCATGCGCTTCACGGTTTCCGCTTCACCGCCCATGGTCCCGTCGGTGAAGATAGTGAGTCCCACGGGCGCGCCCGGCGTTTGACGCCACTTCTCGCCCATTTCGATGAGCGCCTGATGAATCGAAGAACCGCGAGGCAACACCGTGGCCAGCTTGATGCGCTTCGGATCGTCGGCGAATGCCGCTCCAGCGGCGGATGCCAGAAACACAACTTTCAAAATCGCGTTATTGATTCTCATTACCTGTCTCCAGAAACAGTTCATCTGCCCGCGCCAGCAGCCAGCGGGCGCGGCGCTGCATCACCAGGTTTGCCAGCCGGAACTCAGGCTTGGCGTTCACGTCGACCGCCGTCGCGCGCTCCAGCAGGCTTTGAAATTCCCTGCGATTTTGTGTTTGCACACACACCGTCTCCGCCAGGCTGACCAGCGGCGCGGCCTGGAAGCCGCTCGAGAGCTGCATCGCGCGGTCGAAATGCTTCCGCGAGCGAGGAGCGAAGTCGCCCGGCGCTCCGTTGCGGCTGGCTTCGTAGGTGATCAGGAAAGAGTGGATGGCGCCGCTGTCAAACTTCTCGTCGAGCGCCAATGCGCGGTCGATGAGCGCTTCGACGATGGGCTGGTCCGCCACGAGGTCCGGATTATTCTTGGAAACGGAGATGGCCGCTCCCCAGGATGCCGCCGTCCAATACAACAGCGCCACGTCGACCTTGCCCGCGGCGCGCACGGCGGCTTCGGGGTCGTGACGCAGCGCCTCCCCAAACTTGGGATGTTTCACCTCCAGTCCGCGGATTCCGTAGTCGCGGGCGCGAATATACAACCCGCGGGCCCGGCGGCGCAGTGCGGTCGCACGGGCCAGGTCGCGATCTTCGATTTCGTCCGCTTCCTGCTGCAGAAAAGCGTAGGCGTATGGCGTGAAGCCGCTCGCGGCGGCGAACAGCAGTCCCCGGTGCCGCGGGCTCTCCGCCAGCAAGCCTTCGATGAGCTTGAGACTAAAGGGCAGGGCGTCCCGCACCAGCTCGGGATCCTCGTCCGAGGTGAATGTAGTCCCACTGCTGGCGAGAGCGTTGCCGAGCTTGTTGACGGCTATCTTCCGGATGGAGCAACCGGTAGTGGCCGCCACCAGCAGCACGGCGGCGAAGATTCGTGTCAATTGCATGGAGTCGCCTTTCCTGCGAACAACAATAAGCGGTACTCTACAGTGAAGTCCTGCGGTTGCTATGACAAAACTCTGATGGATTTCTTTGCATCGGAATGCAAGTGCCAGAAAAGAAGGCTTACCAGTTCGGCCCATATGCGATCGATACCCAGGAGCGCCGTCTGAAGCGTGGCGGGGTGGACGTGCCGCTCGCTCCGAAAGCAGTGGACACTTTGCTGGTGCTGCTCGCAAGACCCGGACGAATCCTGCAAAGAGAAGAAATGATAGAGGTAATTTGGCCCGACACCAAAGTGGAAGGGGGTGGGCTGGACCAAAACATCGCTCACCTGCGGAGGGCGCTGGGCGATGAGGCCAAGGACGGCCAGTACATCGAGACCATTTACAGGTTGGGGTATCGGTTTGTCGCCCCGGTCCTCGAGTCGAAGGTCGAAAATTATGCCCAACGCACGGGACTCGCCATTCTGCCGCTGAAGATGCTCTCGAACGATCCTGCACAGGAGCCCTTTTGCGAAGGGATGAATGAGGCGCTCATCACCAGTCTGGCCGAAATTAGAGCCCTCCGTGTTTACCAAGCCGCCGATGACGGCGTGGGAACTTTGACGCATTTGGGAATGGTTGACCTCGCGCTCAAAGGAGCCTGCCTACTCATTGGCTCGGCCGTCAGAATCACGATCCGCGTGGTGCGGACCGGCAACGGGGAGCATGTCTGGGCCAAGGTTTACGAAGAAGAAATCCGGGACATCGTGGAGCTACAGGGCCGCGTGGCCAGAGATGTGGCAACGCAGATCCAGGTCCAGGTGACACCCGAGGAGTCCCAGCGCCTGGCGCGCACCCAGGTCGTGAACCCGGAAGCGTATCAAGCCTATCTGGAGGGGCGTTTCTGGTGGAACCGCCGAACGGTGGCGGGACTCACCCGGTCGATCGACCATTTCAATCTGGCCATCACGAAGGACCCCAAGGATGGCCGCGGCTATGCGGGGCTGGCGGACACTTATATCGTGCTGGCTTCCACTCCTTACAACGCACAGCCCCCCAAGGACCTTTTTCCGAAAGCCGCCAAATTTGCGGAACGAGCGCTCGAGATCGATGGCGGGTTGGCGGAAGCCCGGGTGTCGCGCGCCTTCATTAAGCTGCAATTCGAGTGGGACGCGCCGGGCGCGGAACGCGAGTTCCGCCAAGCCATCGAACTCAACCCCGGATACGCCACGGCGCGCCATTGGCACGCCCATGCTTTGATAGCACTGGGGAGACTGGACGAGGCTCTGGATTGGCTCGAAAAAGCGCGCGAGGAGCGGTCCGATTATATGATGTACCTCAAGATCGATCCCGCCTTCGCCGAATTGCACGCCGATGCCAGGTTCGGAACACTAATGGCTGGTACCGGAGAGTGAGCGATCGGGCTGGCCAGGATGAATGACGCCTTTAAGCAATCTTCCGGCCGCGTCCATGCCGCTACCCGCCTCCATCCCGAGGCAGTTTGGCTTATACTTTCAAAAGACCGGAAGACCGCACTCAGGAATCCGCTCAAGGAGAGTTTGCCATGTCGCGTATACATCCAGTAAAATTCATGCCCCTGGTTGGCATGGTGGTGATGCTTGTGATATTGGGGGGAGCCGGCGCCTACGCCCAAACCGGTGGTCCGGCCCCGAATAACCTGCCGAATCCGTACCGCGAAGTCGAGAACTGGGCGCAGCTTCCAGCGGGCGTTCAGTGGGGACACGTAATCAATGTTCTCCCTGACGCGCATGACAATATCGTCGTCTTTCACCGGATCGATCCAGCCCTTCTCAAGCTGGATTCCACGGGTAAGTACATCCAAGGCTTCGGCGCGGGAATGTTTGTGGAGGCGCACGGGCTGGCGATCGATCGCGACGGCAACATCTGGACCACGGATCAAAAGACCAAGGACGGCAAGGGTCAGCAGGCGATTAAATTCAGCCCGGACGGGAAAGTTCTGCTGAAGCTCGGAAAGGCCGGCGTCACCGGCAGTGGACCCGATACTTTCAACAACCCGAGCTCCGTGGTAGTCGCGGCCAACGGGGACGTCTTCATCGGCGACGGCCACGGTGGCGACACCAACGCGCGCGTGGTGAAGTTCTCCAAGGACGGAAAGTTCATTAAGGCCTGGGGCCAAAAGGGAACGGGACCAGGCGAGTTCGACCAACTGCACAGCATGGCCATGGATTCCAGGGGACGCATCTATGTTGCCGATCGGGGAAACAGCCGGATCCAGATCTTCGATCAGGACGGAAAGTTCATCGATCAATGGAAGCAGTTCGGCCGGCCGAGCGGGATCTACATTTCCAAGGACGACACCCTGTATTCGGTCGACTCGAGTTCGAGCGACAAGACCAACCCCGGCGTGAAACGCGGTATCCGGATCGGCAGCGCCAAAGATGGGGTGGTGAAGTATTTCATCCCGGACCCATCCACCCCGGGCGTTGCGCTCGCCGAGGGCGTGAGCGCCGATGCCAAGGGGAATATTTACGCCGCCGGCCAGAGTTCCTCGACCGTGCACAAGTTCGTGAAAAAGTAAGCCCCGGCTTGCGGCGGCCGTTGTCGCCGGCCCGCGTGATGAGAAAGATTTCGCCGTGATTCAGGGGTTGGCCGCTCCCTGATGGAGTAGACTGTCCAGTATCACTGATATGCCGCTCCAGCCCGGCGACAAATTCGGACCATATTAGCTCATTGCGCCCTGCGGGAAAGGCGGAATGGGCGAGGTTTGGAAAGCCCGCGACACGCGCATCGATCGCATCGTCGCGATGAAATTCTCCCAGGAGAAATTCAGCGAGCGCTTCGAGCGCGAAGCGAGAGCCATCGGCGCGCTGAGTCACACCAATATCTGCACGCTCTATGATGTCGGTCCCAACTACCTGGTCATGGAGTACGTCGAGGGCTCGCAGCTCAAAGGCCCCCTGCCCATCGATGAGGCGCTGCGGTACGCAGCGCAAATATGTGCCGCGCTCGACCACGCACACAAGAAAGGCTTCACGCATCGCGACCTGAAGCCCGCCAATATCATGGTCACCAAAGCCGGCATCAAGCTGCTGGATTTCGGACTCGCGAAACTGAGCGCCGCGGCGCAAGCGCCCAAGCCCGGTTTGTCATCAAAGGAAGACGCCACGCTCACCATGGCGCTCACCGGCAAGAACGAGATTGTCGGCACGCTGTACTACATGTCGCCCGAGCAGTTGCAGGCGCAAGCCAACGGCCAGGAGATCGACGGCCGCAGCGACATCTTTTCGTTCGGCATCGTGCTGTATGAAATGCTCACCGGCAAGCGGGCATTTGAAGGCACGTCTCCGGCCAGCGTGATTGCGGCCATCATGGAACGTCCAGCGCCTTCGATTGCGGATATCGCGCCTCCGGCGCTGGACCGTTTGTTGAAAACTTGCCTTGCGAAAGATCCGGATGAACGCTGGCAATCGGCCCGCGACGTGAAGCGGGAGTTGGAGTGGATCGCAAGCGGGTCCAGCGAGGCGGTTGCTCGTACCGCTCCGTCACCGTCGCGGTTCGGAAGACTGACCGGGATCGCGGCGGCGGTGCTGGCAATTGGCCTCGTCTGGCTTTCCTGGGTTGCCTGGCGTGCGACGCGGCCCGTCGAGCAGCCGCTAACCCGGTTCAGCGTCGATCTTGGACCGGAGGCAGTCGCCGGCCGTCGCATCACCGCCGCCATTTCGCCCGATGGAAGGCGCCTGGCCTTTGTGGCACGCGGGGCAGGCGGAAAAGAACAGCTCGCGACGCGTCTCCTCGACCAGGCCAATCCCACTTTTCTCGCCGGAACCGAGAACGCGAGCGATCCATTCTTCTCCCCCGACAGCCAATGGATCGGCTTCTTCGCCGACGGCAAGATGAAGAAGATCCCGGTCGCGGGCGGCGCGGCGCTCACCCTGTGCGATGCCCCCGATGCACGCGGCGCCAGTTGGGGCGAGGATGGCAATATCGTTGTGACTCTGATTGCAGCGAGCGGAACCGGCCTTTTCCGCGTTGCGGCCGCTGGAGGGACTCCGCAAACCCTCACCAAGCCGGGCGATAAAAACGAGGCCAGTCACCGTTGGCCGCAGATCCTGCCGGGCGGCGAAGCCGTGTTGTTCACCAGTACTACGGTCAACGGGGCTTATGACGATGGCAGCATCCAGGTCCTTTCCCTGAAGACGGGGCAGTGGAAGACGGTCCAGCGGGGCGGGTATTTCGGCCGGTACCTGGCTACGTCCAACCGAGCCGGCCAGTTGGTTTACGTTCACCAGGGCACCTTGCTTGCTGTGCCGTTCGATCTGGACCGGTTGGAAGTGCGGGGGACGCCGTCGCCACTGCTGGAAGATGTGGCGGGGGACCCGCTCACCGGGGGAGGGCAGTTCGATGTCTCGCGCAACGGGACCTTTGTGTATCTGGGCGGCAAATCGTCAGCGGCAGGCTGGCCGCTGGTGTGGCTGGACAGCACAGGCAAGACCGAACCGCTGCTGGCCTCGCCAGGGCCTTATTTTACTCCCCGCCTTTCACCCGACGGCAAGCGGTTGGCGGTTTCGTTGAGCGTGAACGCGATTGAGGTCTATGATTCGCAGCGGGGTACCATGACACCACTCACGTTCAAACCCCAATTCGCCCTTTACCCGGTTTGGACGCCGGACGGAAAACACATCGTTTTCGCAGCAGCAGCCGGCCCGACGAGTACCCTCCAGTGGATCCGCTCGGACGGAGCTGGGGAACCGCAACCGTTGCTGGAAGGCAAGACAGAACTGAGGCCGTATTCATTTTCGCCCGACGGCAAGCGCCTGGCTTTCGGTGAGAGCCGCGCGGAGACGGGATATGATCTCTGGACGCTGCCGCTGGACTTGAGCGACCCGGAACATCCCAAGGCAGGCAAGCCGGAGCTGTTTCTACGCACGATGGCTGACGAGTACGAACCTGCCTTCTCGCCGGATGGGCGGTGGATCGCTTACCAATCGTTCGCAACGGGTGCCTCCGAAGTCTACGTCCAACCTTTTCCGGGTCCGGGAGGCAAATGGCTGATTTCCACCGGTGGCGGACGCCACCCGATCTGGTCGCGAAACGGGCGGGAGCTGTTCTATCAGGCGCAGGACTTCCGTATCATGGTGGTTACGTACAGCGCGAAAGGCGATTCGTTTGCCGCCGATAAAGCACGTCCCTGGGCCGAGACGCAGATCCTGGCGCCGAATGCCCTGTACTGGAATCTGGACCTGGCGCCCGACGGCAAGCGCTTTGTGGTGGCTCCGAGAAGGGAGGCCACCGGCGGTCAGAAAGGCTCGGTTCACGTCACGGTTCTGCTGAACTTCTTCGACCAACTGCGGCGGAAAGTGCCCACAGGCAAGTGACGCCAGTTGCTGGTGGGATAGTGTCCGAGTGGCCGGCAGTCCGGTAGTTGGTTTTGGCCGGATTATCTCTTCTGTTGGCCAGAAACGACGTTCGGGGAGATCACGTCACCGCTTCGTCACCGCTTCCTCCATGGGGGGGGCTATAGTCTAAATCATGCCGGCTGCCGTACGTCTTGCGCTCATCGGCCTCAGTCTCGCGTTCCTCGTTGGCGGCATTTACCATCGTATTCGCGCCGCGCAAGCGGGCGATAGACTGGATCGCACCAAAGAGGGCTGGCCCACTCTCATCGGCTTGCGGTTGGCGGGGTTGGCAACGTTCGGATCAACCGCGGCATGGCTCTGGAACCCACTATGGTTTTCATGGGCTAGGTTTGCAGTGCCGGACTGGGCACGCTGGATTGGCGTGGGCGGGTTTGCTCTGGGCATCACATGGCTGATAGGGATGTTCATCTCGCTCGGCCCCAATCTCACGGACACAGTAGTGACACGCCGGAATGCGTATTTCGTCGATCACGGTCCGTACCGCTACGTGAGGCACCCGATGTACAGCGGGATTCTTATCCTCGGCCCAAGCCTAGGCCTGGCCCTGGGAACTTGGCTATTGCCGCTGGCCGCCGGCGTGATGTTCGTGATCCTCGCGCGACGCACGCGCATAGAGGAGCTATACCTGGTCGCGCAATTCGGAGATCAGTATCGCACTTACATGACCCGTACCGGCCGCTTCTTCCCTCGCCTACCTTAAGCGGGACTTGGGTCCAGCGCTTATTCGCGAAAACGGAGAAGGCTAGGCCTGGCTAGGCCATGGCTAGCCGCGATTTCGCACACGAGATTGCTTACGGAGGAGCAGATCCCAACGTGGAGCGGGCTTGAGCCTGCGACGGGGACTTCAGTCCCCGGTTCGAAGTGTGGTTATACCGCGGCGGAGGCTTTAGCCTCCGTTGCAGGCTAAAGCCCGCTCCACGCTGGGCCCCGGTATGGCTCTTTCTGATCTACCTTGGGACGTTGTGAGAAATGCCCGCTAGTCTAGTTACTGCCCGCGGACTTGCCGCCGACTCCGGCACTCAAGCTTCCCTCGGGCTGCGCGCGAAACAGATGCAACACCGCGCCGTTGGGCGGGGGTCCGGCGGCAACATCCCCTCGGGCCGCGAGCACGGCCGCTCTTTCCTGCTCATCGGTGACGTGAGACAGAACCAGTTCATACAACTTATCGCCGAACCGCACGCGGACATGCGGGTCACGCGTGATATTGTTCACCCAAGCCTTGCCTTCGGGAAAAGGCACGTTGGCGCGGAACAGCGATGTCAAGTAGAGCTGGCCGTTGTACACGATGTGACTCGTAGTTACCGAATGCGGAATCCCGTACCAGGGGTGCGTCTCCACTTTGTCGGTCTTGTATTGCTTGGTAAACGACCAGTCGGTGACCGGAGCCGTTACCACCTCTCCACTCAGCCACAACCCCGGATAGTTCGCGGGGCCGGGAATATCTCCGGTGGGGCTAAAGCCGGTGAAACGCACCACTACCAGTAGCAGAGCCAAACCGGCCACCAGCCCGCCTACAATTTTGCTAAGTGTCTTCATGTCTTAAGTTTCCAGTCCTCTGGGCTATTGTACACTGAGCCAGCCCGTACGCGAGTAAGCCCTGAGATTACTGCCAGTAATTCCGGTCCAGGCTGCGGTATTGCACGGCTTCGGCGAGGTGCTTTGCGGTTACGCCGGCGGCGTGATCCAGATCGGCGATGGTGCGCGCGACTTTCAGGATGCGGTCGTGTGCGCGGGCGCTCAGTCCCATGCGGCGCACGGCGGCTTCCAGGGTCCGCTCGCCCGCGGCGTCGAGTTCGCACAGCTTGCGCAGTTCGCCGGCTGGAATATGGGCGTTGTACCAGCCGCGTTTTTGTTGCAGATCGCGTGCCGCGCAAACGCGTTCGCGCATGCCGGCCGAAGACGCTCCCACGTCTTTGCCGCGCAACTCCTGATACGGCACGGCGGGAACTTCGATGTGCAGGTCAATGCGGTCGAGCAACGGCCCGCTCAGTTTCCCCAGATAGCGCTGGATGATCGCACCGGTGCAGCGGCACTCGCGCGTGGTGTCGCCGTAGAAGCCGCAGGGACACGGATTCATGGCTCCGATCAGGAGAAAGCTCGCCGGAAAATGCAGCGTCATGTTGCTGCGGGCGATGGAGACCGCGCGGTCTTCGAGCGGCTGGCGCAGCAGCTCCAAGACATTGCGCGCGAACTCCGGCAGTTCGTCGAGAAAAAGAACACCGTGATGCGCCAGACTCACTTCGCCGGGGCGGGGAATTCCCGAGCCGCCGCCCAGCAGACCGGCGTCCGAGACTGTGTGATGCGGAGCGCGGAAGGGCCGCGTGCTGAGGATGCCGACGCCTTTCGGCAAAACTCCGGCGACGCTGTGGATCTGGGTAGTCTCGATGGCTTCGGAAAACGTAAGCGGAGGAAGAATGCCGGGAAAGCGTTTGGCGAGCATGGTCTTGCCCGATCCCGGCGGCCCCATCATCAGTACGTTATGCGAGCCGGCGGCCGCCACTTCGAGCGCGCGTTTCGACGTAGTCTGTCCACGCACGTCTTTGAAATCCAGGTCAGTGGCCAGCATGTCCCCCGCGCCCGCGCCCAGCGTGCGCGCCAGCGGATGAAAGTTTTCCTGATGTTGCAAGAAGGTCACGACTTCCGCGAGATGCGACATCGCGAACACGCGTACTCCCGCGATCGCCGCCTCGGCTCCGTTGTCGGTGGGGACTACCAGATTCCGCAAGCCCATCTTCTGCGCGGCCACTGCGATCGAGAGAGCCCCGCGCACGGGGCGCAGCGTGCCGTCGAGCGATAACCCGCCCACAAATAAATGATCTTCCGGAGGCGTCACCACCCCCATGGCTCCCAGGATGCCCAGGGCCATGGGGAGATCGAATCCCGCGCCCACCTTTTTCACGTTGGCGGGCGCTAGATTGATGGTCACCGATTTGTTGGGATAGCCGAAACCCGAATTCAGCAGCGCGGATTTGATGCGCTCGCGGCTCTCGCGGACGGCGAGGTCGGGCATGCCGACGGTGATGAAGTCGCGTCCAGTGCCTGGGTACATGTCCACTTCCACGTCGACAAAATGCGTGTCGATGCCGAACACGGCGGCCGAACGGGTGCGGGAAAGCGCCATCTTATGCGAGCTCCATTCGGAGATAAGTGCGCGGAGGGAGGGATTCCTCGCTACCTGAATTGCGGAGCGATACGGATAGACCGGCTATGGATGGAGGGGGACAGGCGGGTCCTAACTCGTGCGATATCGCGTTCCGCCGGGAGTCTCACCGAGAGCCTGGTTCAGCAACGTCTTGATTACGGCTTGCCGGCTGATGTTGAGTCTGGCCGCCCGCTCGTCCAATTTCCGTAACATGCCGTGGGTCAGGTCCACGTTTACGCGATGTACAGGCCTTACGGCGGTGAACTGATTCGTGAAGTGGGACGACACGTCTTCGCCGCGCGAAGCCTTTTCGGCGATCTACTCGGCGGTGATCCCGTCCTATAAGATGTTTTCCGCATATGCCTGTTCTTCCTCCTTGGTTGCGAACCATGCCGTCACCAGATGATAGTACTCTCCCTCGGGATCCTGCCGGATCTCAAAGATCAGCGAGCACAGCCGGCCACGGCACCAGCCTATGTTAGGACACTATCGGCCCCCATTCCGTCCGCCGAAACTTAGGTGTATACTGCATTTGTCGAGGTTTCTTATAAAGATGCGGGCGGATTACCGGGCTGGAGCGAAGCTCCTTACTCTTGGTGCGCGCCATGCGCTGATGATGGCGCTGGTGTCTGTTGCGGGCTCGGTGCCGCTGAGCGCGCAGACCTCAGGTGCCGCGGCCAAGGCCATGCTCGACAAGTACTGCGTCACCTGCCATAACCAGAAACTCAAAACCGCCGGCTTGACACTGGATTCGCTCGACGTCAGCAAGCCCACCGCGCACGCCGATGAATTCGAGCGCGTGATCCGCAGGCTGCGTTCCAGCACCATGCCGCCGCGCGGACTGCCGAGGCCGGATCAGGCTTCTTATGACGCGGCCGCCGGGTGGCTTGAAAACGAACTCGACCGCGAAGCCACCGCGCACCCGAACCCCGGCCGGACCAACGCCGTCCATCGCTTGAATCGCACGGAATATCACAACGCGATTCGCGACCTGTTCGGCATGGATGTGGATATCGCCTCGCTGCTGCCTGGCGACAATACCGCCGACGGCAGCTTCGACAACAATTCCGATGTGCTCTCGATTACAACGACCCATCTGGAGCGGTACTTGTCCGTGGCCCGTCAGATCACGCGTACGGCCACCGGACTTCCTCCGGCCAATCCCGTGATTGAGACCTTTAAAGTTCCTCTGCACGTCACGCAGGACGAGCGCCAGAGCGAAGATCTTCCGCTGGGAACGCGGGGCGGCCTGGCTACCCGCTATGATTTCCCGGCCACCGGCGAGTACCTCATCAAGGTCCGCCTGCGCCGGCAGTATCAGGATCACATCATGGGCATGGGCTGGCCGCAACGACTGGATGTCCGCGTGGACGGCAAACTGGTGAAGCAGTTCACGGTGGGTGGCGCGGCTCCGGGGAAGTCTTCTCCGGCGAGTTTCTCCGGCGCCGGAAATTCCTTCGGCGATCCCGAGTGGGAACGGTACATGCTGACGGCCGATGATGGACTGGAAGTCCGCGTGCCGGTGACCGCCGGTCCGCATGTGGTGGGCGTGGCGTTTCTGCGCCAGACCTGGGAACAGGAATTCGTTCCTCAGCCCTTGCAGCGCGGCAGAGTCCTGACCAACGACGAAGTGTACATGGAGAACGCCAGCGTCGATACGGTGCAAATTGGCGGACCGTATCAGGCCAGCGGAACGGCGAAGGACATCCCCAGCCGACGCAAGATCTTCGTCTGCCAGCCCCGCGCCGGTTCTGACGAAAAAGCCTGCGCCACGACAATTCTTTCCAGGATTGCCCGCTTGGCCTATCGCCGTCCGGTAAACGACAAGGACGTGCGGACGCTGTTTGCGTTTTTTGAGCAGGGACGAAAAGACGGCGGAAACTTCGATGGCGGCATCCAGTTCGCGTTGGAGCGCCTGCTGGTCGATCCCGATTTCCTCCTCCGCGTGCAGAAAGACCCGGCGGGCGTGGCTCCCGGACAGCCGTATCGCATCAGTGGCCTGGAGATGGCTTCGCGCCTTTCCTTCTTCCTGTGGAGCAGCATTCCCGACGAAACTTTGCTCGACCTAGCCGAGAAGGGGCGTCTGGCGGATCCCAAAGTGATGGACCAGCAGGTGCGGCGCATGCTGGCCGATCCCCGTTCCAGTGAAGCGCTGGTGAACGATTTCGCGGCGCAGTGGCTGAACTTGCGGCGCGTGGCCGAGGTGGTGGTGGATCCGCGTTTCTATCCCAACTTCGATGAGAACCTGCTACAGGCCTTCGAGAAGGAAACGGAATTATTTGTCGAGAGCACGTTGCGGGAAGACCGCAGCGTGATGGATCTGGTCAAGGCCGACTACACCTTCGTCAACGAGCGCCTGGCTCGGCATTATGGGATTCCCGGCATTTACGGCACCCGCTTCCGGCGCGTGAGTTTGCCGGATACGCAACAGCGCGGCGGATTGCTGGGGCAGGGAGCGCTGCTGTCGGCTACCTCTTACCCGGATCGCACCTCGCCCGTGCTGCGCGGGAAATGGCTGCTGGATAACATTTTCGGCATGCCGCCGCCGCCTCCTCCTCCGGGTGTGACGAATTCACTGGTGGAAGGCAAGCCGGGCGCCAAGGCGGCCAACATCCGCGAGCGGCTGGCGCAGCACCGCACCAACGCCGTATGCGCAACGTGTCATGCGGTGATCGATCCGATCGGGTTCTCGCTCGAAAGTTTTGACGCCATCGGCGGCTGGCGCACCAAGGACGAAGCCGGCAACGCCGTGGATTCGGCCGGACTGTGGCCCAACGGCAACAAGATCGATGGCTTCACCGGCCTGCGGCAGATGCTGCTGGACCAGCCCGAAGCCTTCGCGGGTACGTTGACGGAAAAGCTGATGTCCTACGGCCTGGGCCGCCAGGTAGAGTATTTCGATAAACCCACGGTGCGCAAGATCGTGCGGGACGCCGCGGCGCGCCAGTACCGCTGGTCGGCGTTGATTACGGGAATTGTGCAGAGCCCGGCGTTTCAGATGCGCTCGGCTCGCGCGGCAAATTAGAGCATAAGGAGAGTTCAACCATGAAAGCACTATCGCGGAGAACGGTGTTACGGGGGATGGGCGTCACGCTCAGCCTGCCGCTGCTGGATGCCATGTTCCCGGCGTTCGGCGAAGGGTCCGTGAAGCCCGCCAAGCGGTTCCAGGCGATTTATGTGCCCAACGGAATGGCCATGGAATATTGGTCGCCCACCAAGGAAGGCAAGGACTTCGATATCCTGCCGATTCTGGAGCCCCTGGCTCCCTTCCGCGATCAGATGCTGGTGCTGTCGGGGCTGCACTCCAGTTGGAATTATGTCCATGCCGGCGCCTCCACGTCGTTCCTGACGGGCACGCTGCGCGGCGGCAAGACCGAAGTCGAAATCCTGGCCGATGTTTCCGTCGACCAGTTGATGGCGCGCCAGTTCTCCAAGGATACCCAGGTGGGTTCGCTGGAACTCTCCATGGACGCCCCCAATCACGCCGGCGCCTGCACCGGAAAACTGAGCTGCGCCTACACCCACACCATCTCCTGGCGCAGCGCCACGCAGCCTCTGCCCATGGAGCACAACCCGCGCGCGGTGTTTGAGAAGCTGTTTGGCGACACCGGCAGCACGGAGCGCAAGGCCCGTGAAACGCGCCTCCATCAGCACAAGAGCATTCTGGATTCGGTGACCGAGAAGCTGGCGGACTTGAAGCGCGAAGTCGGCTCGCAGGATAACCACAAGGTGGACGAATACACCGAGGCCGTGCGCGACGTCGAGCGCCGCGTGCAGAAGGCCGAGGAGCAGAGCGCGATGGAGTTGCCGCGCATGGATCAGCCGGCCGGCGTCCCCGCCAACTTTGAGCAGCACATGGACCTGATGCAGGATCTCCAAGTCTTGGCGCTGCGCACGGATCTGACCCGCGTCATCACGTTCATGATGGGCAAGGAACAAAGCGCGCGCTCCTATCCGCAGATCGGCGTGCCGGAATCGCACCATCCGCTGTCGCACCACAACAACCAGCCGGCCGTGGTGAAACAGATGTCCAAGATCAACCGCTATCACGTGGAATTGCTCGCGAAATATATCGGCAAGCTGAAGGCCGTGCCGGATGGCGACGGGTCGCTGTTCGATCACATGATCATGATGTATGGCGGAGGCCTCTCCAACAGCAACGCGCACTCGCCGATGAATGTACCGACGCTGATCCTGGGCGGCGGCGCGGGCACGGTCAAGGGTGGCCGCCACGTCAAGTTCGCCAATTCGCCTTCCAGCGCCGACCTGCTGGTGACGCTGATGGACAAGATGGACATGCACCTCGACAAAGTCGGCGGCAGCACCAACAAGGTGCAGCTCGATCCGCTGCCCGGAGTCTAGCCATGCAGCGCCGGTTCGTTTTAGGATTGGCCGCGGCCGCGGGAATTTCCGCCGGTGTGTTGGTGGCCGCGGAATTGCCGACGCTCCCCGAGGCGGCCAAGCACTCCGATAAAGCCACGCTGCGGCAATTGCTGAAGCCCGGCGTGAACGTCAACGCGGCGGAAGGCGATGGCTCCACAGCGCTGCTGTGGGCCGCGTATAAGGACGATCTGGAAAGCGCTGACCTGCTGATCCGCGCCGGCGCCAACGTGAACTCCGCCAACGATATCGGCGTCACGCCTCTGTGGGCGGCGAGCGAGAACGGCAGCGTGGCCATGGTGAAGAAACTGCTGGCGGCGGGCGCCAATCCCAATGCCAAGCTGGCATCGGGCGAGACCGTGGTCATGACCGCCTCGCGCGCTGGCAAGAGCGAAGTTGTCGAATTGTTGGCTGCCAAGGGAGCCGACCTGAACGCGAAAGCCACGCGCGGGCAGACCGCGCTCATGTGGGCCATCGCGCAGCGCCATCCGGAAACCGTGAAAGTTTTGCTGGCCCACAAGGCCGATGTTAACGTGCGCTCCGAGGTGTGGACGCAACTGTGGCAGACCGCGCCCGACCAGGATGTTCATCCCGACTACCAGAGCAATATTAAGTACGGCGGCGATACGGCGATCTTGTTCGCGGCGCGCTACGGCGATTTGGAATCCGCGAAGCTCCTGGTGGCGGCCGGCGCCAATGTGAACGATGAATCCGCGTACGGCGCCAACACGGTGGTACTCGCCGCGCATGGCGGCAACCCGGATTTGCTCCAGTTCCTGCTGGACAAAGACGCCAACCCGAACGCGGCCAAGGCCGGCTACACGGCTATGCACGCGGCGATTCTGCGCGGCAACGCCAAGGCGGTCGAAGTTTTGCTGAACCACGGCGCCGACGCCAATGCGAAGTTGATGGCCTCGACGCCCGTGCGCCGCGACTCGCTCGACTACTACTATCACCCGGGTTTCGTCGGCGCGACGCCGTTCTGGCTGGCCGCGCGCTTCAGCCAGCCCGCCATGATGCGCCTGCTGGCCGCGCGCGGCGCCGATCCGGGCTACGTGCACACGGTGAGCTATTGGGGACGCCGCGGTAAGGATTCCAAGCACACGCGCGTGGCGCCGGGCAAGGTAACTCCCCTGCTCGCCGCGCTCGGCATGGGCGGTATCAATAGCGTTCGCGCGCCTCTGCCCAGCGAGCGCGAGGCCATTGCTTTCGAGTCCATCAAGATCGCGGTCGAAGCCGGGGCTCCCGTGGATGCCGCCGATCAGGACGGCCGCACGGCGCTCGAAGTCGCGACGGCGCTGCGCTACAAGTCGGTCATCGATTACCTGACGTCCAAGGGTGCGAAGCTGGACCGCCCGGCGCGGCCGTTGCCCCGCGTGCGCGTGGAAGATAACAACTAGGACCTAGAACTTCGGCTTGCCGGTGATGCAGTCGATCTTCCCGTAGGGATCGCAGTTCTTGACGGGTGCCTGCGTGTCCGTGGGCACGCCCGCTTTTTCCATGCCCTTGCGGATCACCGCTTCGGTTTCCGGCGACGGCTTGAAGTTCCCGAAACGGTAGCCCTGGGCGATCAACAGCGGCGTCCAGCCCTGCTTGTTGCGCTGGTTCCAAACCTTGATGTCGGCGCCTTTGTCGATCAAGAGCTGCGCGGCAGAGGCCTGATTGCGGTATGCCGCGCCGTGCATGGCGGTTTCTCCATTCTTGTTGACCGCGTTGATGTCGTTGCCCAGGTCGAGCGCGACTTGCAAAGCCTGCAACACTTCAGGTTCGATGCCGGCGTCCTCGCCGGGAGACCGGATGCCCAGCCCCGCGGCGATGATCAGCGCGGTGCTGCCGTCGGCGTTGGTCAGCATCGGATCGGCGCCGGCCTTGGCGAGAGCCTTCATCATCTCGGCGTCGCCGGTGCGCGCGGCCAGCAGGAACGGCGTGGTGTCCGCCGTATTGAGTTCGGTCAAGCCCACGTTGACGCGCCGCTTCATGCGGGCATTGAAGTTCGCTCCGTGCCTGGCGAAGTGCTCGATCAGTTCGATCGAGGTCATCTTGCCGGACCCTTCGGGCGCCGGGTCATTGTTGCCCATGCCGGACCGGCGGACCCAGGTCATGGTGTGCAACGGCGTCCACCCCTGCGCGTCGGCGTTAGGGTTCGCGCCCATTTCCAGAAGATAGGCCGCCAGCTCCCAGTGCGCGTTGGCGACCGCGAGATTCAGGGCGCTCGAGCCCGAGCGCAGCCCCAGACTGCGCGGAGCGTAGACCGAACTCGAACGCGCGCCGGAACCGATCTGGATGGTCTCGTTCACATCCGAGCCCGCTTTGAGGAGCGCCTTGACCACATCGGGCTGGCCTTCGCGTACCGCGAAGAGGAACGGCGTGAAGCCCACCGGTGCGCGCGCGTGCACGTCTGCGCCCGCCGCCAGGAGCGCCTGCACCACTTCCAGATTGCCCTCGGCCGCGGCCCACATCAGAGCCGTCTGCTGCGACTTGGTTTCCTTGGCGTCGACCTTGGCGCCATGCGCCAGCAGGGCTTTCACAGCCGCGATCTTCCCGGTGCGGGAAGCGGTCATCAGCGCGGTCTCGCCGCCCGGGAGCGCGGCGTTGGCGTCGGCTCCGGCGTTCAGCAGTAACTCGACCATGACTCCGTTGCCGTTCTCGCTGGCGAGCGAAAGCGGCGTTATGCCGTAGCGGTTGGCCACCTTTACGCCGGCCTTGGCGCCGACCAGCAGATTGGCGGTTTCCAGATCGTCGCGGTAGACGGCCCAGTGCAAGGCGGTCATTCCGTCGGCCTGAGGCGCGTTCAGATCCGCCCCCTTTTGTTGGATCAGGGCGCGGACTCCCGCGCGGTCTCCCGCTTCGGCCGCGTCCGCGATGCGGGAATTCAACCCTGCCGCGTACAGGTTGATCACTGAGAACATCGCTACGGACAACACCGCAAGGACGCTGATTCGCACGATACGCATCGTAAAGTCTCCCAAAGCTTCCTCTAGAACACCAACTAGAATACCAGCGGTTCCATTTCCTTGACCTTGCCCTGGCTGTCGCCGAAAGCATCCAGGCGGATGCCGGCCTTGTCGAGCAGCGTGAGATGCAGGTTCGCCATCGGCGTGGGTTCGGCATATTTCACGTGCAGAGCGCCCTTGCCCGCCTTGCCGCCCACCACCACGATCGGCAGGTCGCGGTGGCTGTGGATGCTGGGGTTACCCATGCCGCTGCCGTAGAGATACATCGTGTGATCCAGCAGCGTGCCGTCGCCGTCCGGCGTGGCTTTGAGTTTCTGCAGGAAGTAGCTGAACAGCGAAATGTGGAACGAGTTGATCTTGGCCACTTTCGCGAGCTTTTCGGGATCGCCGCCGTGGTGCGACGTGGGGTGATGCGCTTCCGGAACGCCGACTTCGGGATACGTGCGGACGCTCGCCTCCCGCGCCAACTGGAAGGTCACGATGCGGGTCACGTCGCCTTGGAACGCCAGAGCCTGCAGGTCGAACATCAGTTTGGCGTGCTCGGCGTAGGAAACCGGAACGCCCAGCGGCCGCTCCAGATCCGGCATGGCGTTGCCGGTCGAATCGCTTTCGGCTTTTTGAATCCGGCGCTCCACTTCGCGCACCGTGTCCATATACTGGCTCACCTTGTTGCGGTCGCTGGGCCCCAGCTTCTTTTGCAGGCGGTGGATGTCTTCGGTGACCCAGTCCAGCATGCTGGCCCGGCGGCGCAGCGCGGCATTGCGCTCGGCATTGGTACCGCCGTCGCCGAACAGGCGCTCGAACACAACTCTTGGATGCGCCTCCGAAGGCAGCGGCGTGGTGGGCGAAGACCACGCCAGATTGTTCTGGTACACGCACGCGTAGCCGTTGTCGCACACGCCCACCGACGTCAGCAGGTCCATGGAAAGTTCCAGCGACGGCAGCGCCGTCTCTTGGCCGATCTGCTTGGCGGCGATCTGGTCGGCCGTGGTGGCCAGGCGGTAGTCCGTGCTTTCGGTCCACTTGGCCTTCGCGCAGCTCAGGAACGTGGAGTTCGAAGTCGCGTGCGTGCCCGGATACGCATTCCGCAATTCCAGATTGGTGAGCACCGTGACGTGGTCCTTCACCGGGTCGAGCGAACGCAGAGTCGGCGACAGCTCGGAGACCCGGCCCTCGCCCTTGGGCGTCCACTCCGCGGTATGAGAACCCATGGGGACGTAAATGTAACCCAGGCGGCGCACCGGAGCCCCGGGCGTCGCGGCCAGCGCGGTGTGCGCCGGAATCATGGCGTCCAGCAACGGGAGCGCGACGGCCACGCCCGCGCCGCGCAGGAAAGTGCGCCGCGGTAGCGCCTTTTTGGTGTTGACCATTGGGATGTTCATTGGGTTCTCCTCATTTGAAATGGTGTGCTGCTGGCAATTCCCAGGACGACCGACGAGAATCTGAATTCCTTCGCCTTGGCATCGGCGACGATCTTGCGGATCGCCGGTGCGTCGTAATACTCCACCCCGCGGCCCAGCGCGTAGGTCATCAGCTTCTCGGTGAACCGCGCCACAAATTGATCCGAGCGGGCGAGCAGCGCTTTCTGTAAGCCGTCCACGCCCTGAAACGTGGTGCCATCGGGAAGCGCGCCGGTCGAATCGATCGGCTTATTCTCTTCGATGGTGCGCCAGCGGCCGACAGCGTCGTAGTTTTCGAGCGAAAAGCCCACCGGGTCCATTAAGCGATGGCAGCCCGCGCAGGGCTGATTGGCGCGATGCAGCGCGAGCCTTTCGCGAACCGAAAGAGTCTTGGATTCCCCGGCTGGGTTGTCCTTCAACGGCGGCACGGACGGCGGCGGCGGGGGCGGCGGAACGCCCAGGATATTGTCCAGAACCCATTTGCCGCGAATCACCGGCGAGGTGCGCGTCGCGTAGGCGGTCACAATCAGCACGCTGCCCTGGCGCAGCAAGCCGCCCCGCCCTCCCACTTCTACTTTGCGGAACCGGTCGCCGTAAACATTGGGAACACCATAGTGCTTGGCCAGGCGTTCATTCATGAACGTGTACTTGGCGCTCAGCATGTCCGGTATGCCGCGGTCTTCGCGCATGATGCTTTCGAAAAACATCTCGGTCTCCGTACGGAAAGCCTGGCGGAGATTGTCGTCGAAGTCCGGGAACATGCGGTTGTCCGGCGTGGTGGAAGCCACGTTGCGCAAGTACAGCCACTGCTCGGCGAAATTATTCACCAGGGCGCGCGAGCGCTCGTCGGCGAGCATGCGGCGCACCTGTTTTTCCAACACCGTGGGGGTTCTTAACTTGCCGCTCGCGGCGGCCTCCAGCAGTTCGTCATCGGGAAGGCTGCTCCACAGGAAGAAAGAAAGCCGCGAGGCGAATTCCAGATCGCTGATCTTGTAGGCCGTTCCCGGCGCCGCATTTGGCGGATCGGCTTCTACGCGGAAGATGAATTCGGGGCTCACCAGGATCGCCGACAAGGCGATCTCGAGGCCCGCTTCGAATCCCTTTTCTTTCTTGGTCTCGCTGTAAAACTTCAAAGGCGCCCGCAAATCGGCGTCGATCACGGGCCTGCGGTAAGCGCGGCGGGCGAGAGCTTCCACAATTTTCTTCGCGCAGCCGTCTTCCTCGGAAGCCTTGCTGGGTTTGCAGACCAAGATCCGATGGCGGCTGGGTGTGTCGCCGGCGCCCTTGGCGTTGTAAGGCCCGTTGATGGTGATCGAGTAGATGCCGACCTGCACGCGCGGATGGCGGTCCATGTTGAAGTGCGCCTGATACGGCTTGCGCTCGGTGCCGAGCAGAGCCCAGGGCTTCCGCGGGAAGGTCACGCCGATCACGTGCGGGCCCGCGGTCACCGGCAACCGCAGCACCAGGCCCGCGTCGACCGCGTGCAGGTCCTGCTCACCCGGTGGCGGGGGTTGCAGAGTGAACACTTTTATTCGCTGTTTGTCGAGGAGCAGTTCCACGTCTTCCGGATCGCGCAGGCCGGGAATGCGTTCGCCGCCATCGCGCGCCAGCCGGATCTGAATTTCATACTCGCCATCCAGCGGGAACGTGTAGGGAATCGCCGCGCCGCCGCGCGTGCCCACCGGAAGGCCGTCCATGTGTTTTTCCTGCGTGAGATCGGCCGGCAGCACGATGGTGTCGCCGCCCGGGGTCTTCATCGGCGCGCCCATGGCCAGCCGGCTGATTTTTTCGGAAGCCCCCAGATATCTTTCCAGAAGCGTTGGCGGCATATCGCCAACCGTGATGTTGTCAAAGCCGTTGCTGGATTCATCCGCCGGCAGCATGTTCGTAACATCCACATCGATGGCCAGCAGATCGCGAATCGCGTTGCGGTATTCCGTGCGGGTCAGGCGGCGGACGGCATCAGTCCGGCCCGGATTCGGTTTGGCCGCGGCGGCGCTATCTAATGTGTTCACCAGCGACGAAACAACAGCAGTGTAGGTCGGATCATCCGGACGCGGCATTCCCGGCGGCGGCATGTAATGACCGCGCAATTTCCGTATGACTTTTTCCCATTCCTGCGGGTGTTGGGTGACGCTATCGGCGAGGATCGTATCCAGCGCGAGCCCCGCTATCTTGGTCTTCTGGTTGTGGCAACTGACGCAATATTGATTAACCACCGCGCTGGGGGAACTTTTTGACGCAGCGGGGGGTTGCCCGCTCACCATGACGCACGAAAACGCCGTGGCCACCGCAAAAAACTGGAACATCCGCCGCAACGCCATGGTCCTCCCTCAATTCGGACACCACTCCTGGACCGCTGGGCACACCCCGGCAAGTCTAAAAGGCATAGTCAATTTAGCATTCCACATGGGGGGTGTCAACCGCCTAAGGACCGGCACGTAAACTACAGGTCCACTGGGACTTGTACGTAACGGAGGCTATTGTTCGGAGGCAGCGCCGGGCCGCGCGCCGCGCTCCCGAATCAGCGCCGAAATGAACCAGAAAATACCAACCGCGATCACCGCCAACATGAGCCAGCGCAAGACCCCTGCCCACAGCGCGGCATCGAAGGACGGCCACTGAAGGTGATACTGGCTCAGCACCTCCCAGCGCTCCGCCATCCAGTGCCAGGAAACGTGCGCGACCAGAGCCGACAGAATGATGGTTCCCATGCGTTCGGCTACCGCGAAACGGAACAGCAACTCCAGCGCGGGAATCAGAAGAATCAGCACCAGCAACTGCCCCAGCTCCACGCCGACATTGAACGAGAGCAGTGAGGTCAGCATGTGGTCGCCGGCGAATTGCAGCGTCTGGCGCAGTGCGAAGGAGAAACCGAACCCGTGCACCAGTCCGAATCCGAAAGCGATCATCCAGCGGTGCCCCAGGGTGACGCCTCCGGCGATGTTCTCCAATGCCATGTACGCGATGGACACCGCGATCAGAGTTTCGATAAGGGGGGGAAACCACAACGCGTCCGGGGCCAGGTTATAGGCCGAAGCGATCAGCGTAATCGAATGCGCCACGGTGAACGCGGTCACCACCGGAATCAGGGCCCGCAAGCGGCGCAGCGGGATCACCAGGCAGAGCAGGAACAACAGGTGGTCGGTGCCATCCAAAATGTGGTCGAATCCGCCGCGCACAAACCTGGCGGCCGCCTGATACCAGTGCGGGTCCAGCCGGATGAGTCCCGGATCGCTGTCAAACTGAAATGCCCGCACCGCGCCGTTAGGTGGCAGAAACCGCATGGCGGTCACCACATGCCGCGCGAGGTGGGCGAGGCCGCCGGGCTGAATCGAAAAATACGAACGGTCGGACTGGATGGGGTACTCAAAAAGAACGTCAAACAAGACCTGGTCCCAGAAGACGTCGGTGCCGAGCTTGGGCCCGTTCACATGCGCCACCGCTTCGTCATACGATGCAAAGGACTTATCGGACTGCAGCGACAACTGCGTCGCCAGCACGTGGGGTTTGGGCAGGCGCGTATCGCCCTCGTACATATGGAGGAAATCGGAGAGCCACAGCCGCGCGGCGTCCGGTAAAAGGGGGGCGGTCTTGTCCAAATCCAGAAACCCCTTGCCGGGGCGCGAGGGAAAATCGACGTCGCGGATGGCCTTGAGCGGAACGCGAACCAACAGATGGAGCCGCTCGCCGGACGGCCTCAGCAGCATCTGAATGGTCACGTCGTTGGGGATGTCGTGAGCGGGGGCGGCGCTGGGGAAAACCACGAGCAGGGCCGGAATCACCAGGTTCGCGAGTAGGCGGCGCATGGCTGGGAAAATTGTGGCCGGCAACTATTTGCCGTTCAAATCGAGTATAGTAGCATAGATCCGTTTTGAGAGACTTCTCTTAAGGAGAATGGGTGACATGCAAACTCGTTTGAAAGTAGGGTTAGGTTTTGCCGCCGTGGCCGCGGCGCTGGGGATTGGCTCCATCGTTCTCGAAAAGAGGGCCGTGGTGGAAGCCGCCGCCGTGCAGGCGCCCAAGTTTGAAGTGAACCCGATGTGGCCCAAGCCGCTGCCCAACCATTGGGTATTAGGCAACGTGATCGGCGTCAATGTGGACGCGCAGGATCATATTTGGATCGTTCACAGCTCCGCGGCGCTCGAACCAAAGGAAACTTACTTGGACCGCAAGGAAACGGAATGCTGTGCCGCTGCTCCTCCGGTTCTGGAGTTCGACGAAGACGGCAACATGCTGGCGAGCTGGGGCGGACCGGGACAAGGCTACAACTGGCCGCTGCGCAACCACGGCATCACGGTCGACTACAAGGGTAACGTGTGGATCGGCGGCAACGGCCGCGGCACGGCCCCCAAGGGTACGGTCGTGCCGGACAGCGCCAAGCATGGTCCGAAGCAGGACGAGAGCATGGGCATGGGTTATTTTGCCGACAACATGGTGCTGAAGTTCACGCAGTCGGGCAAGTTCCTGATGCAGATCGGCAAGCCCGGCATGAGCAAGGGCAGCAACGATCCGGAGAACCTCAAGGGGCCCGCCAAACTGATGGTCGACAAAGCCGCCAATGAATTGATTGTCGCCGATGGCTATGGCAACCATCGCGTGGTTGTATATGACGCCGATAGCGGCAAGTACAAGCGGCACTGGGGCGCCTATGGCCACAAGCCCGATGACGTGCAGCTTCCCAAGTACGATCCCAACGCCCCGCTGGCGCAGCAGTTCCGCAACCCGGTGCATTGCGCCGAGCTCTCCAACGACGGTCTGCTGTATGTGTGCGACCGCGCTAACGACCGCATCCAGGTATTCAAGAAAGACGGCACCTACGTGAAGGAGATGATCGTCAAGAAGAACACGCTGGGCGACGGTTCCACCTTCGACATCGCGTTCTCCAAGGACCCCCAACAGAAGTACCTGTATGTCGCCGACGGATCCAACATGAAGATCCACATCCTGCTGCGCGATACGCTGGAAACGCTGACCACGTTCGGCGACGGCGGACGCCAGCCGGGTTCCTTCTACGCCGTGCACAGCATCGCCACGGACTCCAAGGGCAACATCTTCACGACGGAAACCTATCGCGGCCAGCGCGTGCAGAAGTTCGACTACAAGGGCATCGCGGCGGTTCCCAAGATGGATCAGGGAGTCGTGTGGCCGATGTCGGCCAAGAGATAGCCCGAGGAACGCGGCACTGCTCACCCGTGACGGCTGAAGACCCGCAGTAGCCGGTAAATGTCGCACGGCGCGTTACGCGATACTCCACGCTCGTATCGCAAAGGTTACCGGGGGCTCCCGGAAGTGGCACGCCCCGCGGAGCCGTAGGTCCATGGCTGGTTTACGCCTTTACTCGCCGCATTTGTTTCTTGCGTATGAATCTCATTGATGTGCTGCTCTTTGGGGATCGCGTTGAATAGCGCGGTAAATTCAGCAGTGTCGTGGGGGTTGCCTATCGCCGCTTGTATTTCCGTCGCCTGGCGTCTGACTTCCTCGCCTAATGCCGGGAGGTCTTTACGTGTACCTTTCGCATCATTGCTGAAGACGTTGCTGAAGACGTTGCTGAAGACGTTCAGCGACGCGTTCAAGATGCTTGTATGGCCGACGGGGGCTGATTGCGGTCCGCAGTGCGAGCAATAAGCTGCCGAACGACCATGTGATAGCTTTAGCGCTCCTTTATCGGCTGAACTGTATTCAATCCATCACATGCCGATCCCCAGGAGATGCGAACTTCCTAGTCGGGCACGGGCGTGGCCACCACGGTAAATCGCAACAGCATTTCGTTTTTTGTGCCGATGGCGCCAAGTATCGCGGAGGGTGGCTTCAATCCGTAATCTGAAAGGCGTACGCTTGCATTGCCGTCAAAGCGTATGGACTCGCCCGCGTCCGGCTTCATCGTGACCGACACCGATACCGGCTTGGCGAGGCCTCGAATCGCGAGAAGGCCTCGGACCTGATGATCACCGCCTTCCGATTTGCGGACAAGATCAGAGCGAAACGTAATCTGAAGAAAACGGTCTGCGGCAAGCATATCCTTGAGAGCGGTTTCTTCGATCTTGCGCAGATCCTTCGCGCTAACCCATGTATCAAGGCAGCGGATACTGTTCGTCTGGATGGACAGATTCACGACGGCCTCTTCCGGCTTGCCAGGGGGGAACTGTAGCGTTCCGCTCCACTGCTCAAAAACAAACAGATGTTTCTTGCCGCTGAGGAGTCCAGTTTTCTCAACCGTAATCTCCATTCGTGCAGTTTCCGAGGGTTTCAAAACGAAGGACTCACCGCCCGCGCAAAACGAACACGCCAGTAGCACCGCGCCTAGCCTGATATTCCTCATGTTTCCCAAGTCCAGGGGCCCTTAACGGAAGCGGAGAACGAAGCCGCCCCCGGCAACTACATTATGCTGGCTCCGGTTCAGGGGCACGTTATACGACGGGTTGCCTGAGTAGAAATCGCGAATCTCTGCCCGGAGACCGATAAACTTCCAGAACTTCACATCGACGCCACCCCCGAAATCGAAAACGCCGTGGCTGGCCGTGCGCGGCGCGGGATTGGCGGCCCCGGCTAGAGTTTTCGTGCTGTTTTCAAACAAAGCCCATCCCCCGCCAGCCGCGAAATACGGAGCAATCCGGCCACGCGGAAAGAATTTCACGCGCAGGCCGGGGGTCACAAACAAGCTGGCGACGTCTTTCGTGAGTCCCAGGTTGGTCGAAGTGACGGCCCGTTGCGGATTGGCCAGCATGTGTACCTCGCCGTAAATCGCGATATTCGACCCAGATACCAGGCGATATCAATAGTTCGCCTGCAGCGCGGTTCCCGAGCCCAGCGTAAACTTTGTTGTGCCGGACGCGCGGTCCTGGCTGAGCAGGCGGCCCAGCGTCAGGCCAATCTCGTGCTTCGGCGGTTCCGTGCTTTGCGCGAGCAATTCGGGTAAGGCAACCGCGGTCATCAAAATCCCCAACATGCTGTGGCGAGAAGTCGTATTTGATGAGTCGGTTCCGGACGAAATATCCCCCGCGGCCCCTTAGGTTCTTGCACTGCCCTACCGGGGGAAAGGAGGCACGTTCGCGACATACTGGTAAAGCGAACCCTTTGACTCCATCTATTTCCCGCATTCACGATGCCGACTTGGAGCTTGCGGCGGCGGTCCTCAAACGCGACCGTAAGGCCACGGCGCGGTTGATCGAGCTGCATGCGGACGCGGTGCACCGGTACGTCTGGCGCAGACTGACTCCCAAAGTCGATTTAGTGGACGACATTGTTCAGGATGTGTTCGTGGCGGCCTGGCGGGGCCTGCCCGGCTATTCGGGTGAGGCGTCGCTGCAGACGTGGCTCGTGAGCATTGCGCGCAACAAGGTGGAAGATTACTACCGGCGAACCCTGGCGGCTCCTTTGGAGAGCCTGGAGCAGGACGAAGACGCGCCCTTACTTGCCAGCTCCGTCAACCTCGACGCCAACCTGGAACAGAGCCGCCAGGAAGAGCGTGCCGCCAAGATCCTCTCCGGGATTCCTTACGAATACGCCACGGCGCTCCGCTGGCGGTATTGGGAGGGCCGGACGGCCCGGGAGATGGCGGCGGCCACGGGTAGAACGGAAAAGGCGGTGGAGAGGCTACTGGCGCGTGCGCGAGCCAAGTTTAAGTCGCGCTGGGAGGAGACGGCATGATGCACGACGACTTCGATAACGGCGAAGTGCGGCCCATCCTGCAAGCGGCCGAAGCGGAGGCGCCGGTGCATATTTCCTCGCGCCTGCAGTCGCGAATCTTTTCGAAGCTGATTCAACTCGAACAAGAGCAAGGAGCGCTCCGTGTGCTGTCTGAAAGCAGGGCTGCCGGAGAAAGACTGTGCATTTTTGAAACCGTAGTGGCCGCGCTTCCTAGCGATGATCTGCAATCGCGCAATCCCTGCGCTGTTTGCCATGCCCGCATTTTGGGGGAACGGGTGGAGCAGGCGCCCATATTCTGGCCGGGCTGCCCGTATGCGAAGTTCTGCGGGCATTAGGCTGCCCCGGCCGCGCACCCAGTTTTAAAACGTTTTCATCACGCCAAACAGGTTTTGGAAGTTCATCAGCTTCCCTGCCGCAGGTGGACGGAGCGCCGTGGCAAAGGGGTTCGCCGATACCATTTCACTAAAGCTATAACGCAAGCCCCAGCCCTTGCCCAGTGAAACGTCGATGCCTACCGCAACGCGAAGTCCGGCCGTATATTCATCCAGCACGTTTACCACTCCCAGGCCCGCGGAAAGATACGGCCGAAGGCGGCTTGGGCGCGGACGAAAGTAAAGCATGGCATCGAAAGCGGCGGCGGTCTGGGTGTGTGTGGTTTCGGATTGCGAAAAGACAGTTCCCGCCAACTGGCTGGTGATCAGGAGATTGCGGTTCCAAATATAGCCCGCCTGTGCACTCACCCAATCGTTGAAGTGATAGCCCACGGCGATGTTGGCCGCCAGTCCAACCTTGGGGTCATAGTTGGCGGCCGTGGGCGGTGCAGCGCGGATTACGGACGCCCCGGAAAGCGCGGCTGTGCCCGCCAGTCCTGCCACGAAAACTTGTGCGTATGCCGCGCCGCAAAACGCCAGCATAACCGCGGCAGGGAAGAGAATCTTAGAGCGCAAGTATCAGTTTACTGCAACCAGCTACCGCAACCGGAAAGATCGGGTGCGGCCGGCGCCGCGCCCGATCCCGCGAACGTGGCCGGATTCAGTCGTTTTCCGAATCGTGGTCTTCGCTTGCGCCGTGAATGCGGCGCGCCTCCACGATGACACCGGCGCTGGTGCAGGTCCAATACACATTACCGTTGCCGGCGACCGCTACATCGGTTGGCTCGGGATCGCCTGCATGAATGAGCGTCATCTGCGCTCTTTTGAGGTCATATTTCACGACCCGGTTCATTCCGCCATTGGCTCCCGAGACACCCGGCGTTGGTACTTCGGTGTAGTACAAGTTGCGCCCCCCGCGGTCAATGGTGATTCCCGTCGGCTTGTTCAAGCCTGCGAGAAGAACGCGAATCATGCCATCCCTCGCGGTGCGCACAAGAATGACACCAGCCGTCCGGCAGGTCCAGTAGAGGTCTCCGTTAGGAGCCACGGCGACATCCACGGGTTCCGGCTCTCCCATGTTGATCGTCTGAATATTTGACCCGTCAGAGGACGAGAATACGCCGTTCATGCCGCCGGCAATTCCCGGAGTAGGCACTTCCGTGAAATAGACCACGCCTTTATTGCTGATGGCGATGCCGCTCGGTTTGTGGAGACCGGTGAGGAACGCCGTGGTTACCCCGTTTTCGTCTTGTTTCAAGATCACGCCCGCGGACTTGCATACCCAATAGATTGTCCCGTCGCGGCCGACCACAATATTGACCGGTTCCGGTTCGCCGAAATGCAGCGACTCTATCGCGCCATCTTCAAGATCCAGTTTCTTTACGGCATTTGTGCTGCCGCCCACTCCCGGATGGGGCACTTCAGTGAAATAGAGGACATCTCCGTCAGCTGCAATGCCAGTAGGCCGTGCAAGGCTGCTGGCAACTACTTTGAACTTGTAATCCTGTGCCGCGAGGGCAGATGAAAAGGCCAGTAGGCACACTGCTGCCAAGGCCGGTTTGAGCCGTCGTATCATAAGACAAATCTCCTTAAGATTGTTTTTGCTGAAAACTTCTTTCTTGTGCGACGCGCCGCTTATGGTTGGTCGTGGATGACGGCGGAACCCCCCCTCTCCGGACGGCTCATGCCGAAAAAGCCCTATCACCCTGAAGCGGGAGCCGACGGGCGGCGGATTCCGCGGAGTCCCGCGCGCGGCCCGATTTTTTGAAACGATGGGCAACCATGATGGACCGCCGTCAACTTCTCGGTGCTGTAGCGGCCGCCGTTTCCTCTCGCGTCGTCTCCTCTAGCGCATGGGCGAAGCCTGCGTCCGAATGGGGCGGCACGGTCCTCGATATCCACTTGCACCCGCGCCGCGACCAGGGCGGGGAGTTCAACCACATCAACGGTTCCGGCGTGAGCAAAGCGGTCCTATTGACTCGCGCCGAGACGGCAGAGCACGCAAGAGATGTCGTGGCCAAGAATCCCGGCCGTTTCGCCTGGTTCAGCGGAGCGGACGTGACCAAACCCGGCGCCATCGAGGTCCTCCGCAAGAATCTGGCGGCAGGGGCGATCGGCCTGGGTGAGCTCAAATCGCACGCGGCGTGCGATGGCCCGGAGATGAGCGCCGTGTACCGGCTGGCGGCGGAGATGAGTGTGCCGGTGCTGATTCATTTCGCCGACTTCCCGCAGTTCGAAGGGGAAAGAACGTGGAACAGTGGCATTATCCGCTTTCCGGGCGTGGTCAAGGCGAATCCCAAGACGACCTTCATCGGACACGGAGATGCCTTTTGGGCCAACACGAGCAACGATGTTCCCGAGACGCCGTATCCAACGGGTAAAATCAAGCCCGGCGGCGCGAGTGACCGGATGTTGAGCGAGTTCCCGAATTTTTACGGAGACATGTCGGCAAACTCGGGGCGGAACTTCCTCGACCGCGACCCCGATTTCGCGGCGAAATTCCTGGAGCGGCACAAAGCCAAACTGATGTTCGGCTGCGATTGCAACTGCCGCGACGGCCACGGCGCCGGACAGGGTTCCCAGCAGCCGCTGATCGCCGGGAAGTGCGTGGCGCGCGAGACGCTGACCGCGTTGAAGCGGTTGACTTCACAAGCCACATTCCGGCGCATCACGCTGGACAACGGCACCAAACTGCTCAAGCTCGGCAGCTAAGCTGATAGCGCTACAAATAGCACGACAGGCGGTTGACACCAAACGACTTGCATACTACGATCAATTGCGTGCAGTAGGCTTCAGGCCGCCCTATGCGAAATCGTATTAGCGATTCACTGGTCCTCTCACTGATCGTCGGAGTCGCGTTGACAAGCGTTCTGTTCCTGGTCCCCCAGCCGGCCGCCGGTCAGACTCCGACTTACCGGGCTCCCCGAACAGCGGATGGTAAGCCGAATTTAAATGGCATATGGCAGGCTCTCAACGCGGCGGACTGGGATATTCAAGGCCACGCAGCCGCCCAGGGACCGGTGCCGTCGCTGGGCGCGGCGTTCTCGGTACCGCCCGATCTGGGCGTAGTGGAGGGCGACGAGATCCCGTATCTGCCTGCGGCAGCCGCGAAAAAGAAGGAGAATCAGGTCAACTGGGTGAAGCTCGACCCGGAGATCAAGTGTTATCTGCCGGGCATCCCCCGCGCCGCCTATCTTCCCTATCCTTTTCAGATCGTCCAATCGCAGAAAGATATCCTGATGTCCTATCAGTACGCCGGAGCCGTTCGCGTCATCAATATGGGGACTCCAACCAAGGCCCCCGCCGAAAGTTGGATGGGATGGTCCAACGGCCGCTGGGAGGGCGAAACGCTGGTGATCGACGTGACCAGCCTGAACGGAGATACCTGGTTCGATCATGCCGGTAATTTCCACAGCGACGCTCTGCATGTGGTGGAGCGCTATACGGCCCGCAGCGCGGACACTCTCAACTACGAGGCCACCATAGAAGACCCCAAGACTTTTTCGCGGCCCTGGAAGATCAGCATGCCGCTGTATCGCCGGGTGGAGAAGAATGCCAGGCTTCTCGAATTCAAGTGCCCGGAATTCGCCGAGGAACTGATGTATGGTCCGCTTGGCAAGAAGCCCAGTAATTAGATCCGCACAAGGAGGCTCTCATGCTTCGTCGCTCTCATGATTCAGCAACCGCCGTGGTGGCCGTCATCGCCGTTCTGCTGCTGGCGCAGGCGCCCGCAATGGGCCAGGCCGCGCCACCAACCGTGTCACCAACTGCAAAGCCCGGCGCCGCGGGGAAGACGGGGACACCGCCGCGTATGCCCGACGGCAAGCCCGACCTGCAAGGCGTATGGGGCAGCGCCACCATCACGCCCCTGGAGCGGCCCAAGAAACTCGGGGCCAAGGAATTCTATACCGAACAGGAATTCGCGGAGCTGTCCAAACGCGTCAGCGAGGGAATTGTGGAGGAAGGAGCCGAGCTCGGAGCGGCTAATAAGCAGGCAGTGCGCTACGATCTCGAGCTGTATGGTTTTGACGTGACCAAGACCAAGTTCGCATCCAACCGGCGAACTTCGCTCATCGTGGGGCCGGAGGGCGTCGTACCCACCATGTTGCCCGAAGCGCGCAAGAGAAACGCCGAACGCGCCGCCAAGAATAAAGGGCACGAATTCGACAGCTACGCAAACCGGCCCCTGTCGGAGCGTTGCATTCTGATGGCGCAGGAGAGAATCCCCATGCTCCCCGGAGCCGACGACAACAATCTTCTGCAGATTGTGCAAGGCCCCGGATACGTGTCCCTGTATCACGAGATCGACCACTCGACGCGGGTCATCCCCACCGACGGACGGCCGCATGTCGCGAAAAATATTCGTCAGTATCAGGGCGACTCGGTGGGCCACTGGGAAGGCAACACGCTGGTGGTCGATACCACCAATTTCACGGACAAGACCGCGTTCCGCGGATCCGGTGAGAAATTGCATCTGGTGGAGCGCTTCTCGCGCAGCGACGACAATACGCTGCTGTACCGGTTCACGGTGGAAGATCCGGACACGTGGGACAAACCCTGGACCGCCGAAATTCCGATGTCGAAGGCGCAAGGGCCGGTGTACGAGTGGGCCTGCCACGAAGGGAATTCCATGATTGTGACCATCCTCCGCGGAGCCCGTGTGACCGAGGCGGAAGCGGCCAAGAAGGCAGGGAAGTAATACCGCGCATTTTAGCGAAGAAGGGGAAACATATGAGAACCAGACTATTGGTTATGGTGGCTGGTCTTGGCCTGCTGGGGGCCGCGCTGCCGGTATGGGCGCATCACGCGTTTGCCGCGGAATTCGACCAGAACAAACCGCTCAAGTTGAAGGGAACGGTGGTGAAGTGGGAAGTGACCAATCCGCACTCCTGGATTCATATGGACGTGAAAGACGCCGACGGCAAGGCGGTCACGTGGATGATTGAAGGCAGCAGCCCCAATAATCTTTACCGGCTCGGCTTCACCAAGGAGTCCTTGCCGCCCGGAGCCGAGATCCTGGTCGAGGGCTTCCAGGCCAAGGACGGGTCCACGCGCGCGGTGGGCCGGAACATCACGTTCTCCGACGGCAGAAAGTTGATGCTCGGTCTAAAAACGGGCGCAGTGGGCCAGGGAGAGAAAAAGTAAGCGGGACACTCATCCCCGGCCGCGCGCCGCGCAAGCCCTGCTAGCCTGCATTTCGCACACGAGATTGCTTACGGAGGAGCAGATCCCAACGTGGAGCGGGCTTTAGCCTGCGACGGGGACTTGAGTCCCCGGTTCGAAATGTGGTTATACCGCTGCGGAGGCTGAAGCCTCCGTTGCAGGCTAAAGCCCGCTCCACGCTGGGCCCCGGTATGGCTCTTTCTGATCTACCTTGGGACGTTGTGAGAAATGCAGGCTAGCGCGGCTTTAGGGGAGCGGGCTTGCCGAACTTCGCCTCGTCCACCGGGACGTTGGTCTTTATCTCGCTCAGTACGATCGAATCGCGCCCGCCCAGCCACGCGTAGGTGATCCGGAAGGGCAGCTTGATTCCGTTGACATCGCGATAATCGGCGAAGTCGATTTGCGTTGGAACGCGGCCGATGGGCGAGGCGCCATAGCGCAACTCACGCAAGAGAAGGCCGGTCTGCCGGTCGAAGTATAGTGTTACGATCAGGCCTCTGGGTCCGGTTCCCTGGACGACGTCCACCGTGTGACTCTGCTCCAGCGTCACATCCTGCTGCAACGAAGCCTGGCTGATTGGCGCCGGAAGATCGGTGATGGTGGTGGGCGGGCCGGATCTCAGATTCGTGAGAATCCGCTTGATCTGCCCTGGAAACGACAACTGCGCATCCACCCGGGCTCCATCCAGATCGCCGCCGCCCAACTGAAACTCCCCTACCACGTTCAGCGGCGTGCGCACCCAGCCGATGCGCCCATCGTAAGCCCGGATCTCGTCTCCCCGGTCAATCTCTTTCTTAAATACGATGATGGTGGCGCGCTTATCCGGAGCTTTCGCGACCAATTCGACATCGCCGCCGCCGCCGAATCCCCCGAACCCGACGCTGGTCCCCTTGCCGGCAATACTTGTGAGGCCCGCCAAACGCTGCGCGCCGCCGGACGCCTGAACGTATTTATCGAGAATCGACTCAGCGGAAGGCAGTCCTGGAATCTGCACCAGGATGTCGTCCGGCACGATCGTCGGCATGCCGTACATAATGTCCATGGTGGGCGTGACCAACGGCTTGTCGCGGTTGCGATGGCAGGTCCAGCAGGTCACCATCTGGCGTCCCCCGAAGTTGGTCTTATTGATGGTGGCGACCATGTTCACCATCCGCCGCGCCATGATCTTTCGCGGAGTGTCGGCAGCCCAATTTACCTCGCTGGTGCCGGCGTCGACGTGACAATCCGAGCAGTCGAACTGAAGGGCGGCCGCCATGATCCCCATGGTCTGCATGAAATCGTCCACGGTAATTCCGCGGAGCGCCTGGATGTTCTTGAAGACCTGTTCAGCCAGCAGTGGCTTTTCTTGCGCGGCGGGCTGCGCCATCGCCAAACCCGCGGTGGCCAGTGCGGCGACTGCGATCCGGGCGGCTGCGAAGATGCTCCGTCTGGACCATGACGTCTTCTGTCTGTCGAGTCTCATGCGCTGTATCCCTTCTAGGAGTAAGCGTACCCGAAAATCAGAGTGAGTGGTTCAACGCATCTGAGGAATAGGAGCCCGTGCGTTAGCGGCCAAAATTCAAGCTTTACCCGTGTCTATTCGTGTCCATCCGTGAGCCAACCCTTTTTTGCTCACAGATGGACACAGATAAAAAAGACTCAACTCCGGCTTGCGGACAGGAAAAGACGCAAGAGGCTCACTTCGTCGAACCGCGGATGACGTTACGTCAAAATGAAGAGTTTCCGAGGTGCCGAAACGGACACACTCGGTTTTCTTGCGTGTGAGAGAATGACGCCATGTCGCCTTCCTCGCCCACTCGAAGGGAAGCACTGGCGGCGCTACTCGCGGTGCCGGTGGCCAGCCTCGCCGCTTCACCCACGCAGTGGACTCTCCAGCAGGCGTCCCAGCAAATTCGCGCGAAGAAGATTTCTCCCGTGGAATTGACCCGCACCTGCCTCGACCGCATCGAGCTCCTGAATCCCCGGCTTAACGCCTTCATCACCATAATGGCGGAGCAGGCCCTCACTCAGGCGCGTGCACTGGAGAGCGAACTTCACGCCGACAAGTGGCGGGGCCCGCTACACGGAATTCCCATCGGATTGAAAGATCTGTTAGACACGGTTGGCGTGAAGACCACCTGTGCCAGCGCGGTATTCGCAGACCGGGTTCCGACGCAAGACGCCGAGGTCGTGCGCCGACTGAAGCTCGCCGGGGCCGTGCTGGTTGGGAAGCAGAACATGCAGGAATTCGCCCATGGCGGGACCTCGGTGCCGAGTCACTACGGAGCCGTGCACAATCCCTGGGACATCACGTGGATCGCGGGTGGATCGTCAGGTGGCTCCGCGGCGGCCGTGGCAGCGGGGCTGTGCTTCGGCGCGCTCGGATCCGACACGGGCGGCTCGATCCGTCAGCCGTCGGCGTATTGCGGCACCACGGGCCTCAAGCCAACCTATGGGCGGGTGAGTACACGAGGAGTCGTACCACTTTCCTGGTCGCTGGATCACATCGGGCCCATGTGTCGCACGGTTGCTGACACCGCTTTCCTGCTGGAGGCGATTGCCGGCTACGATCCGTTCGAACCGGCCAGCGTCGATTGGCCCACCGAACGATACGCGAACGCACTGGGCGGGAAGAGAACGGCCTTGCGCGTCGGTCTGGTGCGCCGCCCCTTCTTCCAGCAGCTCGACACAGAAATCGAGGCGGCGGTAAACGTCGCCATCGATTTGATCGGGCGGCTTGCGGTGGAGGTTCGTGACGTGGAACTTCCCCCCACGCAGGAGCTGAACATAGTCGTTCTGGGTCCAGAGGCCTACGCCTTCCACGCTCCATACTTTCACCAAGACTCCGGACCTGTACCAAGCGTGGACTCGAGAGCGGTTGAAACAGGACGCGAGTGTCAGCGCAGTCGCCTACGTCGAGGCTCGCCGAGAGCTGGATCGGTTGCGGCGGTCGGTCGGCGGCATATTTTCAGCGGTCGATCTGCTGGTCACCCCGACTACGCCGATCCCGGCCCTGACCATCGAGGAGGTGGCTCGAGGCGTACCTTCGCCGGCAGGGGACCTATCGATCCGAAACACCAGGCCTTTTAACGTGTTGGGACTGCCTACGATGTCGATCCCCTGCGGCTTCACTCGCGACGGCATGCCCATCGGATTGCAGATCGCCGGACCGCGTTTCGGGGAATCTCAGGTGCTCGCGCTGGCGCATGCCTTTCAACAGGTGACGGACTGGCATACGCGGCGGCCACCGGTATGACCGACTAGTCCCGAGCCACGGCGCATCGGGAAGTAATTCACTTTGGCCGTGTAACGGACTGGCCCTTGGTGTTTCTAAATTTAGAACCCGAAACCCACCAATACCGCCGCCTGATTGCGGTTGGATTGCAGTTGGCCGAGCGGGCTTTCGAGACCGCGGTACACCCACCCGTTGTAGCGGACTTCTGGCGTAATGCGGAGTTTGCCCACGTGTAGCTCGACTCCGCCGCCGATGACTACGCCGTAGTTGTTGCGGTGGCTGAGTTCGACGATGTTGGGAATATCCGTCAAACGGCTAAACGCGACGCCGCCTTCAATGTAGGGCTGGATGGGTCCGCCCAGCAGCTTGTACTTGCCGAGCACTGGGAATTCCCAGGAACTCACGGCCTGCCTTGAGAGGTTGGGAATTACGCGTTGGAACTCATAGCTGCGATACAGCGCGTCGATTTCGATGACCAGGTGCGCCGGCAGGCGCAATTCCAGATACGGGCCCACGGTATAGCGGTGCGTGTCCTGCAGGTATTGCACCGCGGTCGAAGGCTTGAGCGAAAGCGCGTCGTTGAGCGGCACGCCTGCCTTGAAGCCGATGCCGATCGGCATCGGCTGCGCGAGTGCCGATACCGCTAAAACAAAAAAGACCAAAAATGTCTTGCGCATGTCTCTATTGTACGGCCGTGTACGGCCACGCCCTCACTTCTGTTCCCGCGCGGCGGCGGTGGCGAGCTCATCGCAGCGGTTGTTGTCTTCGTGATCGGCGTGGCCCTTGGTCCAGGTCCAGCGGATGTCGTGGGTCCTGGTTTCGCGGTCCAGATCCATCCACAGATCCTGATTGACCACCGGCTTCTTGGCGGCGGTCTTCCAGCCGTTGCGCTTCCAGTTGTGAATCCACGTGGTGATGCCGTTCTTGACGTACTCGGAATCGGTGATCACTTCGATTTTGCACGGCTCCTTGATGGCGCGCAGGCCGTGGATGACGGCGGTCAGTTCCATGCGGTTGTTGGTGGTGTGGGGCTCCGAGCCGCTCATCTCGCGGGCGTGTTCGTTAAAACGGAGAATGTAGGCCCAACCGCCGGGACCGGGGTTGCCCAGGCAAGCGCCGTCGGTGATCAATTGCACCGATTTCATGTTCCTTTATCATAAGAGCAGTGAACCCCCAAGGAACAGACAAGCAGGAAACCGACAAGCCTCTGGTGCTGATTCCGGTAACCGCCGAGGACGTCGCGCGCGAAAAGCGGCGCAAGGTGACGATCTGGGTTGCCGCCGCGATTGCCGTGGTCCTGGTTGCGCTCTTCAGCTATCGGCGCATGGCCGATCCGCGGGACGCGCGGGAAGCCTACGATGCCGGCCTGGGCTTATTGAAGGCCACGCGCTACGAGCAGGCGGCCCTCAATTTCAGCCGGACCATCGATCTGATGCCGGATTATATTGAGGCCCATCGCCTGCGCGGCCGGGTATACGTGGCCCAGTCGAATCCCGATGCGGCGATTCGCGACTTTACGAAGGTGCTGGAGTTGAATCCGCAAGACAGTAACGCGCTGGTGGAACGGGGATTTGCCTGGCTCGACAAGAAATCCTACGCGAACGCCTTTGCCGACGCCGTCGGCGCGATTTCCGTGGACGCCAAAATGGGCCGCGCGTACACTCTGCGGGCGACCGCGCGGCGGGCCTTGGGAGATGCCGCGAAGGCGGTGGAAGATTTCACCATGGCCGTCGGACTCGAACCCAACCTGGAGAACTATTTCCAAAGGGCTTCCACGTATCAGTTGCTCGGCGAGCAGAAGCTGGCCATTGCCGACTTCACCAACGCTCTTGCGCTCGATCCCAGTGAGCCGCACCTGTACTTCGCGCGCGCGCAAGCCCGGGCCGCTTCGGGCGACGCGAGGGGAGCGCAGGAAGACATCGCGGCGGGGCGCAAAATCGATGGTTGGTAGAAAACGCTTGGTAAAAAGCGGCTCGTGGAAACCAGCTGGTTGAAACAGGCTACGCCGCGGGCGCGGCCAGTTCGCGTTCGAAGAACTCGTCCACCAGGCTGAGTATCTTCGCGGTATCGTGCGCGTGATAAATATCGGCGCGGAGCTTGGCGCCGTTACGCACGCCGTGCGTGAAGTAGGTGGCGAACTGTTTCATCTTACCGACGGCGTCTTCCACGCCCTTTTTCGCGTCCGCACGATGTTCGGCCAGCATCACGTAGTAGCGGCGCATGATCTCATAGCGGGCGCTTTCTGGAGGATGTTGGTAGCTCCCCGTGGCCAGGTAATCGGCAACTTGGCGGAAGATCCACGGATTGGAGGACGCCGCGCGGCCCACCATCACGGCATCGCAGCCGGTTTCGCGGACCAGACGCACGGCATCTTCGGGCGTGAGGACGTCGCCGTTGCCGATGACGGGAATCTTCACGGCGGCTTTCACTTCGGCGATGCGGGACCAGTCGGCCTTGCCGGCATAGCCCTGTTCGCGGGTGCGCGGATGCAGCGCGATGGCCTGCAAGCCGCAGTCTTCAGCGAGCCGCGCCATGCGGACGTTCACCAGCTCGCGGTCATTCCATCCGGCGCGGAATTTCATGGTCAGCGGGATGGAGATGGCGGCGCGCACGGTGGTTAGGATCTTTTCCACCAGCGGCAGATCGCGCAGCAGGCCCGAGCCGCCGTTGCAGGTCACCACTTTTTTAACAGGGCAGCCGAAGTTGATGTCCACGATGTCGAAGCCCTGATCCTGGCAATAGCGGGCCGCGTCGGCCATCACCTGCGCGTCGGCGCCGAACAACTGCGCGGAAATGGGGTGCTCTTCGGGTTCGAAATACAGGTAGCGGAAAGTTCGCGTGGGCTTATGCGTGCGCGCCTGGGCCACGATGCCGTGGGAACTCGTGAATTCAGTCATGATCAGGCCGCAGCCGCCTTGGCCGCGGATCATGCGGCGGAACACCGTGTCGGTGACGCCGGCCATGGGGGCCAGAACCGTCGCCGGGGCGATCCTCACCGGACCGATCTGGAATTCACTGGGAAACATCTTGTGTCTTTATTGTAATTGTCCCGGCGGGCCGCTATTGTAATTGTCCCGGCGCGGATAGTGCCTTCTCCAGATCAACTGCCTCGCCGAACCTGGCTCCGCTGAGCGCCGCATCAATGTTCTTGAGCAGTCCGGTGAGCACGCCACCCGCACCGGCTTCGATGAAACGGTCCACGCCGGCCGCAGCCAGTGCGCGGATGGTGCCGCTCCAGAGAACCGGATTCGGCACCTGCTGATAGAGGCCTTCGCGCGCGTCGTTGCCCAGGCGGATTTCGCGCGCCTGCCAGTTGTTGATCAGCGGCACGGCGAGATCGCGAAATTCCGTGGTGTCGAGATCGTTTTTCAGTCGTTTCTGCGCGGGCTTCATCAGCGGGCAGTGAAACGGAGCGCTAACGGGCAATAGAATCGCGCGGCGCGCTCCCGCGGTCTTGGCGAGTTCGGCGGCGCGCGCGACAGCACCGGCGTGACCGGCGATGACGATCTGGCCGGGCGAGTTGAGATTGGCGGGTGTGACCACTTCCCCTTGCGCCGCCTCCGCAAGAATCTCGTCGAGCTTGCCCTCCGGCAGCTTCAACAACGCGGCCATCGCACCCACGCCGGAGGGAACCGCCTCCTGCATATAGCGGCCGCGCTTATTCACCAGACGCACCGCGTCGGCGAAGCCGAGCGATCCGGCGGCCACCAGCGCGGAGTACTCGCCCAAGCTGTGTCCGGCGACGTAATCCGGGGCGAGACCTTTACTGGATAACACCGCCAACGCCGCGATGCTTACGGTTACCAGGGCCGGCTGCGTGAACTCGGTGAGGTTGAGCTGGTCCTCAGGTCCTTCAAAACACAGCTTTGAAATCGAGAATCCGAGGGCGTCGTCGGCTTCTTGAAAAACGCGAGCAGCCTCGGGATATGTGTCAGCCAGGGACTTGCCCATGCCGGGAAACTGCGAGCCTTGGCCGGGAAACAAAAATGCGGTCTTAAACATTTAAAAGTGAGGGATCTACTCTAATTTTACACGGCGCACGCCGCTGTTATACTGAAAGCGTGAGACGTAAACGACCGCTGGTCCCCGCCGTGGATTCGCACGAGACCCCTCTGATTCCGGAGGCGCTTCTCGCGGAGGCCAAGCGCGCGATTGAGATCGACCGGCTCAAAAAGCCGGGCCGATGCAGCGTTTGCGGCGAAGACTGCGCCCCTAATTCCAGCGAGGGCCTGTGCTGGGTGTGCCGGCGTTTGAAGCTGAGCGCCTGGCGCGACAGCGACGCCCAGATTCCGGCCCAGGAATAAGCCCCACACAGAAAACCAGTTCTTATTTGGCCAGGCGTTCGTAAATGTAGGCGGCAGCCGAAACGTCCTCGACCCCCAAACCACAAGACTTGAAGATGGTGATGGGCGCGCCCGCGGGGCGGTGTTCTATCTTGGCCAATTCCACGATGCGGCGATCGCTCCAATCGACCGGAGCCATGATCAAGTCGCCGGCCTCAATCCTGGCGACTTCCACGGTATCCACGGCGATCAGGTCGGCGCGATGCACCAGGCGCGAAGGGATTTCGCGGCGTTGCTCGCGGTTGGAGCCCATGGCGTTGATGTGCACTCCGTGCGCGCCGGCTTCGATCCAGGAATCCTCGATCACCGGATCTTTGGCGAAGGTCGCCGTGACCACGATGCCGGCGCCGCGCACGGCTTCTTCCGCGGTTTCGGTCGCGCGTCCGCCGTTGGCTTTCGCGAAGGCTTCGCGTTTCTCGGGTTTCCTGCTCCACACGCGGAGATCCTTGATATCGCGCACGCAGCGGATGGCGTCGATCTGCGATTGCGCTTGAAAGCCGCTGCCGATCACAGCGAGGCTGGTGGCAGCGGGCGCCGCCAGCACATCGGTGGCATAACCGGACGCTGCTCCTGTACGAATCTGTCCCAGGCAATTGGCCTCGAACTGCGCGAGCGGACGCGCCGTTTCGCTATCGAATAGGTAGAAGAAGAAATGCGAACCATACTTCGGGTTCGAGGTGTAGAACTTGGTCCCGAAATACTTGCCGTAAGCGCCGCCCATGCTATGGAGCGTCGAGCCCGTGTCCAGGTTGATCCGGCGGCGGGGTTGGTTGGACGCTGTTCCGTTGCGCAGGGCGAGGAACGTCTGGCGCATGATCTTGACGCACTGGTCCATGGACAGCAGTTCGCGGACCTGCTCTTCGGTGACGTGTAGCATGTAGGGTGAAAGTTATCTTAACATCTCACGCCCGGGGGAAAATCGGGACAGTACACTCAAACACCATTGTGATCGCCCGTCCAGGAATGGTGTTTGAGTGTACTGTCCCGATTTTCCCCGATTTTTCACTGGTTACCGCTTCACCGGATCCGCCCCCTCGGGATCGAAGCCGAGTTCGGTGACCGCCGACTGCGCCAGTTTGGCGTCCACTTTGCCCTCGCGCGCCAGCGTCGCCAGCGTGGCCTGCACGATCGCCTCGGCGGACGTTTCGAAGAAGCGGCGCAGGCGTTCGCGGTTCTCACTGCGGCCGAAGCCGTCGGTGCCCAGCGTACGCAGCCGCGAAGCCAGCCAGGGTGAAAGCTGGTCCGGAATGGACTTCATGTAGTCGGTGGAAGCGATGATGGGACCCTGCGACCCTTCCAGAGCCTTGATGATATACGGGATGCGCGGCGCCTCCGCCGGATGCAGGCGGTTCCAGCGTTCCACGTCCAGGCCCTCGCGGCGCAGCTCGTTGTAGCTGGTCACCGACCAAACATCGGTCGCGATCTGATAGCGCTCGGCCAGAATCTGCTGCGCGCGCAACGCCTCATTCAGGATCGAGCCGCTGCCGAACAGTTGCGCGACGGCGGGGCCTTTGTCCGAGGCACGGTATTTGTAAAGACCTTTGAGGATGCCGTGGCGGACGTGATCGCCCGCGGGAATCGCGGGTTGCACGTAGTTTTCGTTGTAGACGCAAATGTAGTAGAAGCGGTCTTCGTTCTCCTGATACATACGCCGGATGCCGTCCTGGATGATCACGGCCAGCTCGTACGCATAAGCCGGATCGTAAACGGCGCAGGTGGGAACCGCGCTGAACAGCATGGGGCTGTGGCCGTCCTGGTGCTGCAATCCCTCACCATTCAGCGTCGTGCGCCCAGAGGTTCCGCCCAACATGAAGCCTTTGCCGCGTGAATCCGCGAAGGCCCAAACCAGATCGCCCACGCGCTGATAGCCGAACATCGAATAGTAGATGTAGAAAGGAATCATGGGCACGCCGTGGTTGGCGTACGCCGTTCCCGCCGCAATCGTGGAGGCCATGGAGCCTGCCTCGTTGATGCCTTCCTCCAGGATCTGGCCGTCCTTGGCTTCTTTGTAATAGAGCAGGACGTTGGCATCGATTGGCTTATACATCTGCCCCTGGCTGGCGTAAATGCCGAACTCGCGGAACAGGGATTCCATGCCGAAGGTGCGGGCTTCGTCGGGAACAATCGGCACCACGTACTTCGCGGTGGCTGGCGCTTTCATCAGCGTCTTGAGGATGGCCACGAACGCCGCCGTCGTCGAAGCTTCACGGCCGCGCGAACCCTCCAGCGCCTCTTTGAACGATTCCAGCGGCGGAGCGGTCAACTCGATGCGTTTCACGTGGCGCGTGGGAACCGGGCCCCCCTGAGCCTCCAGGCGCTGCCGCACATACTTCATTTCCGGTGAATCTTCGGCGGGCCGGTAGAAATCCAGGTGCTGCGTGGCCTCGTCGGACAGGGGAAGCTGGAAACGGTCGCGGATTTTCAGCAGATCGCTGTCACCCAGCTTTTTCTGCTGGTGCGCGGTCATGCGCGCCTCGGCACTCTCTCCCAACCCGTAGCCCTTGACGGTCTTAGCCAGAATGACCGTGGGCCGGCCATTGCTTTGCATGGCGCGGTGATAACCATTAAACACTTTCAGCGGATCCAGGCCGCCGCGGCGGAGCGCCCACAACTCGTCGTCGGACATGTGCTCCACCAGCTTGAGCAGTTCCGGGTATTTGCCGAAGAATTCCTTGCGCAGGTACGCGCCATTGCTGCCGCGGAGAGTCTGGTATTCGCCGTCCACGCATTCGTGCATGCGCTTGAGCAGCAGGCCGCTGGAATCCCGCGCGAACAGATCGTCCCAGGCGCTGCCCCAGACGACCTTGATCACGTTCCATCCGGCGCCCAGGAAGGAGGCTTCGAGCTCCTGAATAATATGGCCGTTGCCGCGCACCGGTCCGTCCAGTCGCTGCAGGTTGCAGTTGACCACGAAAATCAGGTTATCCAGATTTTCGCGCGACGCCAGCCCAATTGCGCCCAACGATTCGGGCTCGTCGGTTTCGCCATCGCCCAAAAACGCCCAAACTTTGCGTTGGGTGGCGGGAATCAAGCCGCGATTTTCCAGATAACGCATGAAGCGCGCCTGGTAGATGGCGCTGATGGGTCCGAGTCCCATGGATACGGTCGGGAACTGCCAGAAATCCGGCATCAGCCAGGGATGCGGATAGGACGACAATCCGGGGTGTTCGCGCAACTCATGGCGGAAGTTTTCCAGATGCTTTTCGTTCAGCCGGCCGTCCAGAAATGCACGGGCGTAAATTCCCGGCGAGGCGTGACCCTGGAAGTAAACGAAATCGCCGGCCAATTTCGCACCGGAGGCGTCCGTATACGATCCGCGGAAGAAGTGATTAAAGCCGACTTCGGCCAGCGTGGCCAGCGAGGCATACGTCGCCAGGTGGCCGCCGATGTTGGGATCGTACTTATTGGCCCGCACCACCATGGCCAGCGCATTCCAGCGCATCAGGCATTTGATCCGCCATTCGATCGCGCGATCGCCGGGATAAGCGACTTCTTCCTCGACCGGAATGGTGTTGATGTACGGCGTATTCCAGCGCAACGGGACGCGCACGCCCAGGTTGGCGGCGCGTTCCATCAGGTGTTCAAGCAGGTAGCTGGCCCGGTCAGGACCCACCTGGTCGATGATGTCGTCGAGAGCCTCAACCCATTCGGCGGTTTCCTGGGGATTGAGGTCGTCAGGTGCCTCTACTCTTGGTTTAAGCATGCGGTAACCACTAGGGTATCGTTTTCGGGCGGAAGGCGGCAAGGGGGGAATGCGCTACGGCGGCCTACAATCTCATAGATAAAGTTGATGGGGTGGATCGGGGAAACCGGGTGTTCCCGCGCCAGCTAGAATCGTAACCGGGATTCAACTACGGCGGCCGTTGAGCCCGGACATTTCACCCGGTTGATTGGCTGTGCTTTTGGCTTTTTGGGGCCCCAAAGCCACGCTAAAAAGGAGGATCTCCTGGCTCCCGGCACCGGCTCTCCGCAGACCCAACACTTGGTCTCGTCTTTCGTGATGATGCCGTGGCAATCCAGGCAGCGCGAATTGCAAGTGGCCATAGCCTATTAAACGCGATGAAGTATGGCGTGTACATAGAGCGCATGTACCACGCCGCTTTGAGACCTTCGTACTAAGGCCGGGCCGGGGCCCTGTAGGATCGGCCCCAACTCTTCCGGTTCGCCAGGCGTATAATTGACACTGCTAAGGAGAAAAGATGAACTTTCCATGCCTCTCTTTCGTAGCTGGACTTGCCGCCCTGGTTTCACTCGCCCAGGGGCAAACTGCGCCGCAGCCGGCCCCGGCGAAAGCCAAAACTGTCAAGCCCAGCTGGACGCCCCCGCGAGCCGCTGATGGACATCCGGACCTGCAAGGATTTTGGTCCAACAACACCGCGACGCCACTGGAGCGTCCCAAAGCACTCGGGGACAAGGCAACTCTTACTGACGAGGAATTGGCGGCGTTCAAGAAGAAAGCCGCGGAGCTCTTCGACGGTAAGGGAGACGCGGCGTTCGGCGACAACGTGTTTCAAGCCGTGTTGGATAATGTCAACGGAGCGAAGAAGGGTTTCGTGAGTACCGACGGCAACACCGGCGATTACAGCTCGGTCTGGACGGTGCAGAGAGTGTGGGATCATCGAACCTCGCAGATCACCGATCCCCCCGATGGGCGGATGCCCGCTATGACCCCGGAGGGACAAAAGCGGCGGGAAGCCAATCTGGCGGCGCGGACGGGTGTGGCGGCCGGACCGGAAGACCGGTCCTTGCAGGAGCGTTGCATTACGTATGGCTCGCCGCAGTTGACCACCGGATACCAGAGCTACTATCAGATTCTGCAAACTCCAGGTACAGTACTATTCCTTACGGAGATGATTCATGATGTCCGCCTGATTCCGCTCAGCGGGCACCCGCATATTCCGTCCACGATACGTCACTGGCTGGGGGACTCGCGCGGCCATTGGGAGGGCGACACGCTGGTTGTGGATACGACAAACTACAAGCCGCGAAGCTTCATGGGCGTGTCCAGCGAACAACTTCATGTGACCGAGCGTTTCTCGCGCACGGGTCCGGAGACCCTGCAATACGAAATCACGATCAATGACCCGGGAACCTGGAGCAAGCCCTGGAGCCTGATGGTCCCCTGGAGGCGCTCCGACAAGCCGGTCTACGAATACGCCTGCCACGAGGGCAATATCGGTTTAGAAGGCATCCTCTCCGGAGCCCGCGCCGAAGAGCGTGCCGCTGGACTGGCGAGCCAAACGAAATAAGTCCGCCGCTTCGCAGCTAAGCAAGGCGTATTCCGCTCTTCGATCGTCAACGTGGCCGGGGCCCCGCAATCGTCCTTGCGAGACGAAACCGAGGCCCCCTGACCGCGATCACCCATGACTGATACGCCGAATTCCTGCAAACTGCGAGCCGGCTCTCCTCCGAGATACAGCCGTTCGCGCTCACAAGAGATTGACGCAC
>SHUD01000009.1 GCA_009697505.1 Bryobacterales bacterium | reverse complement strand
CCAGGGATTCCCACTTTCCCACCGCTCCGACGACTGTTCCTTTCTTGCGAACCAAAACCAGAAAACCTCCTTCGGCCAGCCGTAGAGGTGCAACGGGGTGAATAGACGAAACCGGACAGATCACGTGTGAACAAAACCGGACAGATTGATTTACTACCGACAAGGTGAGAGCGGCGCGGTTGACACCCGTGATCCCGCTTGCCATCATGGTCGGGTAACGGGAGGAACACTATGGAAACGAAGTCTGGGGATTCCAGGTCTGGACGCAGAAAGTTCTTGGGGCGCGCGGCGCTGGCCGGGTTGGCCGCGGGCGCGGCAGGAAAAGTACAGGCTGCCGAGAGCGAGCCTCGCGAAGTAAAACCCAAAGGTCCATATCCTTATGCGGACCGCTCGCGGTTCGTCAAGATGGGCCGTACCAACGACTATCCCAAGGGTCCCTTCCAGGCCATGCTTGGACCGCGGCAGAACGCACCGCTGGGAGACCAGACGGGAATCATCACGCCGGCGCCGGTCCACTTCGTGCGCAGCCACTCGACATTGCCCGATACGGACCCCGCCAAATACAAGCTGCTGATTCACGGCATGGTGGACCGCGCGTTGAACTTCACGCTGGAAGATTTGCAGCGGCTGCCGTCGGAAGCGCGCGTTCACTTCCTGGAATGCCAGGGCAACAGCTCCCCGGGCCACCACGGCCACAAGAAATTTGACTTCGTGACGGTACAGGATCTGCACGGCGGCACCAGTTGCAGCGAATGGACCGGCGTTCCGCTCTCGGTTCTGCTCAAAGAGTGCGGCGTGCAAAAAGGCGGAACCTGGCTGGTTTCCGAATCCGACGACGCGGGCCGTTACACATATACTCTTCCGATGGCCAAGGCCATGGAGGACGTCATGGTCGTCTACGGACAAAATGGCGAGCCGCTGCGTCCCGACCAGGGCTACCCGGTGCGCCTAATGGTCCCCGGTTGGGAAGGGCCGTACAGCGTGAAGTGGCTGCGGCAGATCAAGGTGGTGGATCAGCCCTACATGGCGTGGGATGAAGCCATGGCGCACTCGATTCAGAGGCCGGATCTGGGCGAGAAAGCCCGCTGGTATCACTTCGAAATGCCGGTGAAGTCCCTGATCACCAGGCCGTCGGGCGGGCAGCAATTGAAAGGCCCAGGCTTTTACGAAATCTCCGGCTTGGCGTGGTCCGGCGCGGGCTTGATCAGTAAGGTGGAAGTCAGCACCGACGGTGGCAAGACCTGGAAGCTGGCGAAGATTCAAGGGCCCGTGCACAAGAAATCGTACACCCGCTTTACGCTGCCGTGGACTTGGGACGGCAACGAGGCGATGCTGGTTTCCCGCGCCACCGACGAGCGGGGCGACGTGCAACCTTCCATCGACCAGGTGGCCAAGAACTGGGGCATCAAGGCCGATGACGAATGGCCGACCGCCGAGCACGCGTTCCACTTCAACGCCACGCAGCGCTGGCGCGTCACGAAAGATGGCAAGCTCCACGATAATATGTACAACACCTCGGGGAGCAGCCATGCGTAGAGTTTTCTTCCCTCTGCTGTTGGTTGCCGCGTGCCTGCCCGCGCTGGCGCAGCGGACGTACAACCTGGGCTCGGTTGCTCCTCCGGAAGAAGTCAAGGTCATGGACCATGTGATCGGACCGGCGGGCAAGGAGCTTCCTCCCGGCAGCGGAACCGCCAAGGACGGCACCGCGGTTTACGCGCGCCAGTGCGCGGCCTGCCACGGGCAAAATGGAATTGGGGGCACGTCGGCCCGCCTGGTGACTCCCGAACCCGGGAAGATCCGCAAGGGGACGGTAAATTACTATCCCTACGCGACAATCGCGTATGATTTCATCAGCCGCTCGATGCCCGCCAATAAACCGGGTTCGCTGACTGCGGATGAAGTTTACTCGGTAACAGCGTTCCTGTTGTTCAAGAACGGCATCATCAAAGAGGACGACGTCATGGACGCCAAGAGCCTGCCCGCGGTCCAGATGCCGAACCGCAACGGCTTCGTCCCGGCGCAGCCGTGGCCCGCGCCCGCGAAACCAAGCTGGTATTGAGCGGGAATCACCGAATCGCCCCTTGGCCATTAAGGCATTGACGCCAAGGTAGATTTTGGATAAACTTCTGGCGCGGATGTTTTCATACGATTAGGTATATTAATATGGATATGATGCGTAAGGGAGAGTTTATGGTGAGCTACGTATCCCGCCATCTCGCGTTGCTGGTTGTTGTTGGCACGACCGTCTTGCTGAACGCCCAGCAGGCCGCGGCGCCTCAGGAGGCCATGGTCAAGCAGTTCTGCGCGGGCTGCCACAATGGCAAGGCCAAGATCGCGGGGCTGGTGCTGGATGATATCGCCGGGCAGAGCGTCTCCGCGCATCCGGAACAGTGGGAAAAGGTCATCCGCAAGCTGCGCGGCCACTACATGCCGCCGCCGGGAGTGCCCCGTCCGGACGACCGTACCTATGACACCGTGATGGCTTCGCTGGTGAAGGACTTGAACGCCTCCGCCACGGCGAAACCCAACCCCGGGCGGACCAATGCGGTACGCCGTCTCACGCGTACCGAATACAAGAATGCCCTGCGCGACCTGCTGGCGCTGGACGTGGACGTTACGCCGCTGCTGCCCGCCGATGAATCCAGTCACGGCTTCGACAACATCACGGTCGTCAACTTTTCGCCAACGCTGCTCGAAAAATATTTGTCGGCGGCCGAAAAGATCAGCCGGCTGGCCGTGGGCGGCGCGTTGCGGTCGCCGGGTGGAGACACGATCATTCTCCCCGCCGACCTGACCCAAGAGCATCACTTTGACGAGCTGCCTCCAGGAACACGTGGCGGTGCTTCCGTCCCTTACACCTTCCCGCTGGATGCGTCTTACGACATCCAATTGCGCCTGAGCCGCGACCGCGATGAGCACGTCGAGGGCTTGACTAGCGCGCAGGAAGTCGAGTTGCTGCTCGATGACGAACAGGTGAAGATGTTCACCGTGAAGCCGCCTCCTATCGATGAAGACCATCACGCCGTGGACCAGGATCTCATCATCCGCATTCCGGTAAAGGCGGGTCCGCACACGCTGGCCGTCACCTTCCCCAAGAAGCCTTGGACCATCCTGGATACGGAACGCCAACCGTATCTGGCGCGCTTCAACTCTTACCGCCATCCGCGCCTCCAGATCGCGCTGTACTCGGTCTCCATTACCGGACCGTATGACACCACCGGCCCCGGCGACACCCCCAGCCGTAAGAAGATCTTCGTGTGCAAGCCCGCCAAGCCCGCCGAAGAAGAAGCCTGCGCCAAGCGCATCGTGAGCACGGTGATGCGGCGGGCGTTCCGCCGTCCGGTGACCGATGCCGATCTGCAACCCCGCTTCCGGTTCTACGCCGATGCCCGTTCGAGTGGCGAGGGTTTTGTATCCGGCATTGAGCGAGCGCTGGCGGCGGTTCTGGTGAGCCCCGAGTTTATCTTCCGCGTCGAGTCCGATCCCGCGAACGCGCCGCCGAATACAGCCTATAAGATCACTGACCTGGAACTTGCCTCGCGCCTGTCGTTCTTCCTGTGGAGCAGTATTCCCGACGACGAGTTGATGAATGCCGCCACCAGCGGTCAATTAAGGAACCCGGCCGGCCTGGAGAAACAAGTCCGCCGCATGTTGCTCGACGAACGGTCGCGGACGCTGGTGAATAACTTCGCCGAGCAGTGGCTGTATCTCCGCAACGTAGCGAACACCACTCCGGATCTGCGCATGTTCCCGGATTTCGACGACAATCTCCGCCAGTCTTTCCGGCAGGAAACGGAGTTGTTCTTCGACAGCATCATGCGCGAAGACCGCGGCGTGCCGGACCTGTTGAGCGCCAATTACACGTACCTCAATGAGCGCCTGGCCAGGCACTACAGCGTTCCCAATGTCTACGGGAGCCGGTTCCGCCGCGTGGATTTTGAACCCGGCAGCGGACGCGGCGGGTTGCTCGGCCAGGGCAGCATACTGACCGTGACCTCGTACGCGACGCGTACCTCGCCGGTGATCCGCGGTAAGTGGATTCTGGAGAATATTCTGGGAGTCCCGCCACCGCCGCCGCCTCCGGCCGTGCCGCCGTTGAAGGACAATACGGGCTCCACCAAAGCCCTGTCAGTCCGCGAAAGACTGGCGTTGCACCGCGCCAACCAACCGTGCGCGGGCTGCCACCGCTTGATGGACCCGGTGGGCTTTTCGCTCGAAAACTACGACGCCGTGGGCCGCTGGCGCACGATTGAAGAAGCCCAGCCGATCGATTCGACCGGCGCCCTGCCCGATGGCAGCACCTTCGCGGGAGCCGCCGGTTTGCAGAAGGCGCTGCTAGCCCGCAAGGACCAGTTTGTTTCCACGTTCACGGAAAAGATGATGACGTACGCGCTCGGACGCGGCGTCGAGTATTATGACGCGCCGGCGGTGCGCAAGATCGTCGCTGACGCCAAAGCCAAAGACTTCAAATTCTCGTCGGTCATTCTAGGAATTGCCAACAGCACACCATTTCAAATGAGGAGAACCCAATGATCATCACCAAGAAAGCTCTTCCACGCCGGACCTTCCTGCGGGGCGCGGGCGCGGTTGTCGCCCTTCCCTTGCTGGATGCCATGATCCCGGCGCACACCGCGCTGGCCGCGACGGCCGGGGCCCCGGTCCGCCGCCTGGGCTTTGTGTACGTCCCCATGGGATCGCACACCGCGAAATGGACTCCGCGGCAGGTGGGCAAGATCACCGAGCTCTCGCCGACCCTGATGCCGTTGACGCCCGTGCTGGATCACGTCACCGTGCTCACGAATATGGAGCTGAAGAACTCCTATCCGGGGACGCATGCGACCTCCAACGCCGGCTTCCTCAGCGCCGCCCGGGCCAAGTGGACCGAGAGCACGGACTATTATCTGGGCACCACGGTGGACCAGGTGGCCGCCAAGCAGATGGGCCAGGACACTCCGCTACCCTCGCTGGAGTTGTCGATGGACCTGCGCGCCTCGGTAGGCGAATGCGACAACGGCTACGCGTGCGTGTATCAGAACAACCTGTCGTGGTCTTCGCCGACGACGCCGCTGCCTTCCGAAGCGCATCCGCGCATCGTCTTCGAACGGCTGTTTGGCGAAGGCGGCAGCACCGCCGACCGGGGCGCCGCGCTGAAGCGCCGGTCGAGTCTGCTGGATCTGGTGACCGCGGATGTCAGCCGTCTGCAGAAGAAACTGGGCGGCGACGACAAGCAGAAGGTCGACCAATACCTCGATACCATCCGCGAAGTGGAGCGCCGCATTCAGAAAGCCGAGCATGAAACGGCCAGCTCCAGCATGACGGATCTGGAGCGCCCCGTGGGTGTTCCGGTGGCTTACGGCGATCATGCCAAATTGATGTTCGATTTGCAGGTGCTAGCCTTGCAGGGCGACGTCACCCGCATCATCACCTTCCAGTTGGCCCGCGAAAGCAGCACGCGTACTTATCCCGAAGTTGGCGTGCCGGAAGCGCATCACCCCACCTCGCACCACGGCGGCGATCCGGAGAAACTGGAAAAACTGTCGAAGATCAACAGCTACCATATTTCGCTGTTGGCCTACTTCCTGGAAAAGTTGAAGAACATCAAGGATGGCGACGGCTCGCTGCTGGACCACACCATGTACATGTACGGCAGCGGCATGGGCAACCCCAGCGTGCACAGCCACCAGGATCTGCCGATTGTTGTCGTCGGCGGCGGCGCCGGCAGGATGAAGGGCGGACGCCACGTCAAGTACGCCGAGCGTACGCCGCTGGCCAACCTCCACCTGACGCTGCTCGAGAAGGTGGGCGTCCGCATGGACGCCTTCGCCGATAGCCAGGGCAAGATCAACGAACTGCTCGAGCTGTAAGAACCCGGGAGAGTCCAGGAGGGGATCACCATGTCTCGCAGACAAGTTCAGGTATGGGCCGCCGCGGTATTGTCGGCGGGTAGCCTATTTGCGGCTAACGTGGATTCACGGTTGGCCTACGCCGCCAAAGCGCGTAACACCGCCGGCGTGCGTACTTTGCTCCAGCAGAAAGTGGACGTGAATTCCGCCCAGGTAAACGGCATGACCGCGTTGCACTGGGCCGCCTACCAGGACGACCTGGAAACGGCAAAGCTGCTGGTCGCCGCCGGCGCCAACGCCAAGGCCCTGAACCGCTACGGCGTCACGCCCCTTTCCTCGGCTTGTGAGAACGGCAACGGAGCCATGGTCGAGCTGCTGCTCAAAGCCGGGGCCGCCGCTAATACCACCCTTCCCGGCGGCGAAACCGTATTGATGACCGCCGCGCGGACGGGCAAGGTTCCCGCCATCAAGGCGCTGCTGGCTCACGGAGCCAATCCCAACGCCAAGGAACCCCGTACCGGGCAGACCGCGTTGATGTGGGCAGCCGCCGAAGGCAATGCCCCAGCTGTGGAAGCGTTGATGGAAGGCGGAGCCGACCGCCGCGCCCGCGAATTTGGCGGCTTCACTCCCCTGCTCTACGCTATTCGCGAAGGCCGTGCCGAAGTGGTCCACGTGCTGCTCAAAGCGGGCGTCGACGTCAACGAAAAGACGCAGAACCTTTTCCGGCCCCGCCAGCAGTCCCGCAATAGTATCCCGCCGAAACCGGGCACCAACGCTCTGGCTCTGGCGGTGGTGAACGGCCATCTGTCACTGGCCAGTGAACTGCTGGATGCCGGCGCCGATCCTAACAGCATTGAACAGGGCTGGACGCCGCTGCACGCCCTCACCTGGGTCCGCAAGGCGGGAGCGGGCGATAACCAACCGCCTCCGCAGGGATCGGGCACCATGACCAGCAGGGAGCTCATCAAGAAACTGGTGGACAAGGGCGCGAATCTAAACGTGCGCATGCCCCGCAACAGTTCCGTGGGGATGACCAGGCTGAATACCAAGGGGGCCACGCCTTTCTTTTTGGCCGCCCGAACGGCCGATGCCGAGATGATGCGCTATCTGGCGCAGCTTGGCGCCGACCCGAAGATTCCCAACGATGATGGCAGCACTCCTTTAATGGCGGTTGCCGGGCTCGGCACGCGATCTCCCGGTGAAGATGCCGGAACAGAGCCCGAAGTTATGGAAGCGCTTCAGGTGGCCCTGGAACTCGGCAACGACATCAATGCGGTCGACGCCAAAGGCGAAACCGCCATGCACGGCGCGGCTTACAAAGACTTGCCCGGCGCGGTGGAGTTTCTAGCCGCCAAGGGCGCTAGGATCGACATTTGGAACAAGAAGAACAAAATGGGCTGGACGCCGCTGTGGATCGCACGCGGTCACCGTTTCGGGAACTTCAAGCCTTCACCGGAAACCATTGAGGCGCTCGAGAAAGTCATGAAGGCGGCGGGGGTTTCCATCACCGACAATGAACCGTCGGTCAACTGCGATACCCATTCCAAGGAAGACTGCCCAACAGCTAAGTAAGCGCCGCCCGCAGCCGGCCTGTGGCTGCGATCGCACTGAGAACCGCGCGATAGCCTTGTTCGGGAGAATCTTCCCCGTTCAGGACCAAATCGGCAAACGTCCGTGTCGGCCGAATGTGCAAATCGGTCATGGGACGCACTGTCGTTGCAAACTGTTCGCGCACGGATTGGGGCGTCCGGCCACGCTCGCGAGCGTCTCTATCGATCCTTCTTTGCAGACAGATATCATCGCTTATTTCAATAAATACTTTGAGTCCTAAAAGAGACCTTAGCTGTTCCCAATGCAGGGTGAACAGGCCATCCACAATCACGGTTTGGCCCGGTTCCAGGATCTCCGTCTGGCCGGACCGGATGTGCCGGGTGAAGTCGTAGACAGGCTTCTGGATGCGCTCGCCGCGCGACAGGGCACTGACCTGTTCGCATAGAAGTTCGTGGTCCAGCGCGCCGGGGACATCGAAGTTTTGCCGCACGCGCTCCTCCGGAGCCAGGTGCCCAAGATCCCGGTAATAGGAATCCAGCGTGCAGATCACGGCTCCCAGGGACTGCGCAAGGCGCGTGGCAAGCTCAGTCTTGCCGGAGCACGACGCCCCGGCGATTCCAATGATGTATGGCTTCATGTGATGCAGGGCTGCGCGGGCGCCGTCTCTCGATTAGGGCTCGTTGTTGAGCGGCGGAGTCAACGGCGGCGGCTTGCGGTTGTGGGTGCCCTGCTCGTAGGCGTAGGCGAGCTTAAACAGCAGACCCTCGGAGAACGGCCTGGCCATGAGTTCGATGCCCACCGGAATTCCGTCAATGGTCAATCCTCCCGGAACCGTGATGGCCGGAAAGCCCAGCGCGGGGCTCAGGCGGCGGTTATTCCCCAGCGTTCCCCTATTATTTGCGTTGGCATCGGTGAGAGCGTCCTGAGGAATGACAACGGGTTGGTGATCAAACGTCGCATAGACGAAGGCGTCCAGCTTCTGATCCGCCATGATGCTCAGGAACTTCTGCCGCATCTGTTCCCGGAGGAGCTGAATCTGCAAATAACCGGGGTCGTCGGTGGTTTTTCCGATGCCATTCAGGAGCGCCTTGGTTCGCGATGGCACAACCTTGCCGGTCAATAAGATATCGCGCAAGGTCTTCACCGGTGCGTTGCCCTGCCGGGCCAGATAACTATTGGTGGCGCTTTCAGTTTCAAATTCATTGGCGTCGTAGAGCTTCAACGAAAGCGCTTTCAAGTCCGGAAGATTATCCGCCTCGATCACCTGCGCGCCCAAACGCTTAAGATCGTCAATGGCCCTATCCACGACCTGATGGACCTTCTTGTAATCAGCGGAGGCCGGATCCGTCTCGGCGTCCATCGGCTGCCGAATGATGCCAATGCGGGCGCCCTTCAGCCCATCCTGGTTCAAAAAAGCCGTATAGGAGGGCGGAACCTGACCGACGGCGTACGCCGTGAGCGGATCGTGAGGGTCGTAGCCGGCGATAACATCGAGCAGCTTCGCGGTGTCTTCCACGGTGCGCGCAATGGGCCCCAGCGTATCGGTGCTGGGCCGCGCGGGCATCATGCCGTAGCGGCTGACCAGCGGCACCGTTGGCCGCAGACCGACCAGACTGCTGACGGCAGCAGGGCCTCGAATCGACCCGCCGGTGTCTTCACCGATGCCTATGGTGGCCATGTTTGTCGTAACGGCGGCGCCCGTGCCGCCCGAAGATCCGCTGGCGTGGCGTTTGGGATCGTAGGCGTTGCGGATGGCCCCAGCAGCGGAACTCAGATATCCCGAGGCGAACTCGCCCATCGCCGCTTTGGCGATGATGATTGCACCGGCAGCCCTTAACTTCGTGACAATCGTCGCGTCCTGCTTGGGTGTAAAGTCCTTGAAAACCGCCGATCCGTAGCTGGTGGGCATGTCGCTGGTCTCCACCTGGTCTTTCAAAGCCACGGGAATGCAGTGCAGAGGACCGACGGGGCCAGAAGCCTTGTAGGCTGCGTCCAAGCGATCCGCTTCTTGGAGCGCGCGGCCATTCACCGTCTGCATGGCGTTCAGGCTCGGACCGGACTTATTGTAGGCTTCGATCCGTTTCAGATAGGCGCTGACCAGGTCGTGACAGGTCAACTGACCAGATTTGAAGGCAGCGTGAATGCCGGAGATGGTCGCCTCGGAAAGATGAAAGGGCTGCTGTTGAGCCGGCGCGATCGCAACAGTTGAAACCAGCAGTCCGCCGAGCGAAAGCAAACGTGAGATGGATTGCGGCATGGGATTAGCGGGCGGCGATTCCCTGCTCCTTTTGTAATGCGTGGAACATGGCCTCTTCAATGTCGGCCTCATACAGGCAGCCCGCGCGATCGATGAATGGATTCGGTCCGCCCTTCTTCAGTTTGGCGTGCTTCTCCCACATGCGGTACTGCGCGGGATGGTCGCCGAGCGGTACGTCGCAGGCGAGCGCGCGAACCGCCGGGAATCCGCGATTGAACTCAGCGACGATCTCCGGCGTCAGAGTCGCGGGCGGCCGTACGCTGCCGCCGATCACAACATCATAAGTCTTGCCGTTTTCCTCCGCCTTCAGGGTCCAGGTCGTGCAGCCACGCGTATGCCCGGGAGTGAGGTGCGCGGTCAGCGTCACTCCGCCGAGACTCACCGTGTCGCCATCATGCAGCACGCGGTCCACGGGATGCTCTTTGCCGCCGGGCTTCATGGCCTTGAGCGCGGGAACGTCCTCGGCCATGGCCATCACCTGGGCGCCGGTCGCCTGCTTGACCATCGCGTCGGCTTCCTGGTGATCGCCATGAGCGTGCGTGCCGAGCAGAATCTTGATGTCAGAGAACTTGAAACCCAATTGCTCCACGGATTTCTGGATCGCCGGCAGGCTCCTCTCATACGTGCTGTTCACCAAAATGTTCCCCTGCGGCGTCACGATGAGAAACGAACTGAGGGTTTTCGTTCCCACATAGTAGACATTGCCAATCACTTTGTGCGGAGGGAACTGGGTCTGCTGGTCCTCCCGCGTGCCCATATTCCGCGAGAGAATCGATCTCGGCGTGTAATTCTGTCCGCGGACAGACACTTTCGGGTGGGTAGCCGGTGGCGGGGCCGGCGGCGCCTGCGCCAGAGCCAGGCTCGAACAAAACGTAACCACGAGGCAGTGCGTGAATCTCATTGTAGTTGCCATTATAGTTCATCGAAGAACTACGTTACGATTCCCATTAGGGGTTGGAGGCAGCATTGGAAGTCACACCCACCATTTGGGATTCGAAGCTCGACGCGTTTTGCGAAAGAGTGGCGAATGGCGATCCCACTTCGACGGGCGTATCCGTCGCCGCAGTCTCCGCGGCGCTCGGGGCGAGTCTGTTAGAGATGGTCCTGGAAATTATCGCCAGGCGAACAATGTTCCCTGGCAGCGCGGAAAAACTAGCTTCCCTTCGCCGTGCCGTGAAGAATGAATCGGAACGGCTGATGCTTTGCGTCGACACCGACATAGCGGCCTATGGCGCTTACATGGAGGCCCTCAGGTCGAAGGCCGATCCCGCTGAAATCGCCCGCTGTCAGCACCGAACCGTCGAAGTGCCCCTGCAAGCCGCACGGGCCGCGATCGCCGCCCTGGATCTGTGCGGCCAAGCCCGGAACATCGTGAGCGGTGCCATCACGGCCGACCTGTCTACGGCCGCGATTCTACTCGAGAGCGCCGTCCGGGCGATACTTCGCTGCGTCGAGGAGAATCTGCGCGCCGTACCCGATCCCAGAGCCGCCGCGGAGTGCACCGCCTTCGGGGAGGAGGCTTCCCGCATGCTGCGGTTGGTCTTAACAGCAGGGGTAGAAGAGTAGTACTCCGGTAATCCGACACTTATGCCATTGTTTCCACGGGTTTCACATGATACTCTCCGGTCAGAGATAGAACTCCGGGTAGGAATACGGAGGATCGTGTAGGAACGGAATCGGAGAATCACAGCAGTGGAGGCAGCCATCTCAACGCCGGTACGGCGAATTGAATGGACGGGCGCGGGCGGAGATTACTACCTGGCGGTCGTAATCGACGAGCACAGCGAAGTTGCGGAAGAGTTTTGGGGAACCCGCGATGAAGTTCGCGCCTGGATGGCCGCCAGGACGCCTCACATGCACTCGAAATTTGTTCCCATGGCGCTGGGGGCAACACGGAAGCGGGCGCGGCGCAAAGCGCCTATTTCGCCTCCACCATTGACTCCACCTTGATGGTCTTGGTCTTCGCGTCAACGGTGCCGGTAACGGTCACCTTTTTCCCGGCGAACTTCTCCGGTATCTTCTGATCGCTCGAATCGAACGCTTCCTTGCCGGTGTAAAGAACGTACACAGCGTCGTGGGCGCGGACACAGGCGATCACGCACTCCGGGTCGGTTGGCCCCATGCGCATCTGCGCGTGATTAGCGGTGGCGCACATGCTATCCGTGATGACACCGGTAAAGCTCTGTTTGCCTTGCCCTGCCGCGAGCGCCACGAGGAAAAAGAGAATTCCGATCGAAACCCGCATAAGAGTTCTTCGAAAATATACGACGGGCGGCAACCCCCGTAAGGTACCACCGCCCGAGTGGGAGTCTGCTTAGTGGCCAGGGGTCATGAGGTGCGCGGTAGAAGTGCCCGCACTCATGATCCACGCCCCGCCCTGTTTGTTATTGTCGGGCAGTCCGGTCGACTGCGAAGTCGCGCCCGGCAAGGCGACCGTCGCGTGCATACGCGCGGTGGCCTGATCGGGGCCGTTGAACATGTAAAACACCGAGCCGTACTCGGGCTTCACACGGGTTCCAGCAGCTTCGGCGGCATCAATCGCCTTCTGCCGCTCGGCTCTATCGGCGATCTGCTCAAACTTACGGTTCTGCGCCACGCGATCCAGATTGCCGACGCTGGTGCACTGCACTGCAAACGCCGGACGTCCGGCTTCGCTCGAGCGGTCGTAACACACCAGGCGGTTGGTGCCCTTCTTCAGCGTGTCATAGGTCAAATCGGGCTTCCACTTAATAACCGTAGCCGCTTCCTTCAGGGGAGCGGGAGAAGCGGCCAGCGCACGATCAATTTCACTCTGCGCGAAGGCGCTGACGGAGACGGCCAACACGCCAAGAACACTCAGGATTACTCGCTTCATTCAATGACCTCCAGCGGATTTGCTAAACCTCACCCAGTATAACGTGACCGGACGCTGGGCGAACGGGCCGGTGTGCTTGCCATAATGGAGATCAATGATTGAGTCCGTTTGCCTGCTGGTATTGTTGGCCCAGCAACCGCTGGCGCAGCAGCCTTCGGCCCAGCCTCCCACACCACCTGAACCCCCGGCAGCCGAGGCCAGCGTGCCGAAGCGGGCTCAGGAAAAGCGGACTGAACTAAACCTGCTCGGAACCACGGATTCGAAGGCAGGCGAAAGCCGGCGCAATGAAAACGTCCCGTTCCACTTGATTGACAACAACGCACTGAAAGAGCTCAATATCCGGCTGGGTACCAGCGCCACGATCACTACGGAATTCCAACCGGAAAGGAAGTATTTCGGCACGGAGTTCGGCAACACTCCTGCGTCGCCGATGCACCTCAACGCGCTGCGGCGTTCCCGCGACTTCCACGGCGGACTCTCCTACAGCCATTCCAACAGCATCTTCAGCGCCCGCTCTTTTTTTCAGGCAGGCGGCGTCAAACCGGCACGTGAAAACAATTACGGGTTTGCGGCCAGCCTGGGCCTGTGGCGGGGAGCTCATTTGTCCCTCGATGGCTCGCAGCAGAAGTTGCGTGGCAACGTGAACGGGAACGTGTTGGTTCCGCTGGCCAGCGAACGTGCGCCGCTGGCGGCCGATCCGGCGGTGTATCGCTTGCTCCAGAAGTGGATCGCCGCTTATCCGGCAGTGGCGCCGAACCGCACCGATATCGATCCGCGAGCGCTCAATACCAATGCTCCCCAAACGATTGACACGGATTCGTCGGGCACCCGCATCGATCAGGACCTTGGCGCCCGAGACAGGGTTTACCTCCAACACTCCTACACCAATCAGAAGGTGGAGGCGTTCCAGTTGGTCGCCGGACAAAACCCATATACCAATACCAAGTCCCACAATGTACGGCTCACTTGGAACCATGTCTTCGACCCGCGTTCCTTCCTGGATGTGACCGCCGGTTTTGACCGTATCCATTCCCTGCTGACGCCGGAGCCTAACGCGGTCGGCCCGCAAGTGCTGATCGGGACGTCCTATCAAAGCCTGGGCCCGGCCGCGACCATTCCCGTGGATCGCAGAATCAACCGCTTCCGTCAGGCGATGCTATATCGGCGCCAAGTGGGCAATCATGCGTTTACGTTTGGCGGGGAAGTCATCCGCCTGCATAACAACGGACTGGAGGCATCCAGCGAGCGCGGCAATTTCTATTTCCGCAACGATTTTGGCCGCGACGCGATCACCAACTTCCGCATGGGCGTCGCCAGCCGCTACTCCACAGCGATTGGAAACGGCCACCGCGGCTTCCGCTGGTTCGAGCAGCAGTACTTCGCCGGCGACGTGTGGAAGCTGCGGCCCAATCTGACCATCAACTACGGACTGCGTTATTCTCCCGTCACCGCGCCAGAGGAAGTGAATCACCTGACGCCGATTGATTTCAACTGCGACTGCAATACGGCGGCCCCACAATTCGGTTTCGCCTGGCAGAAACCGGGAGTGGGCGTGATCCGCGCGGCCTACGGTGTGCATTTTGGCGACATCTATCCGCAGACACTCCAGCAAGGACGCTGGATCCCGCCGAATTTTCTCAAAGTGGAGGTGCAGGCGCCGCCTTCCCTGTTCACCCCTTTGCAGAATACCTACCTAGGACCAGGTGCGCGGCACACCCGGTTTGATGTCCCGCCGAATCTCCAGTCGCCCTATTCACACCAGTACTCATTCCTGTGGGAACCCGCGATAAGCACGCGCTGGACCTTGCAGTTGGGGTATATCGGAGTCCGCACGCACAAGCTGTTCATGATGTGGTTCGCCAACCGGGCCCTCCAAATTCCGGGAGTTCCGCAGACCACCGCTACCATCACACAACGCCGTCCCGACCCACGCTATTACGAACTCCGGCAAGTTACCAACGGCTCCAACGCGTATTTCGATGCGTTCCGCGTTACTGCGAGGGTGCCGGCAAGGCGCGGCTTCACGGGCGAAGTTTCCTACTGGTTCAGCAAAGCCATTGACACCGGCAGCACCTATACGAATATGGCCGCCGGCGATGAGGCGCGCCAAGGCTACGCGCAATCCCAGGACCTGGTCGCCCAGGATTTGAAGGGCCCCAGCGCTTTCGATCAGTCACACGCCGTCATGGCACGCTATCAGTATTCATTGCCGCGCGCGCGCGTGGGCGGGCGTCTATTGAGCGGCATCACCGGCGGTTGGCAGATTTCCGGCGTGTATCTGGCCAAGACCGGGCTTCCCTTCACCGTGATCTCAGGTTCCGACGGCCCCGGCTCTGGTAACGTCGATGGCAGCAACGGAGATCGCCCCAACGTGCTGGACCCGAGCATCCTGGGCCGCACGATCGGGCGCCCGGACACTTCCCGTACGCTGCTGCCGCGTTCCGCGTTCGGTTTCATCAGTCCCACGGATTTGCGCGGCACGGTGGGAGCGAATACGTTCCGCCGGGGTGGTCTCCGCAACATGAACGCGTCGCTGGCGCGCTCCTGGTCGTTTCATTCCGATTGGCGCACGACGCTACGCGTCGAGTCGATCAACCTGTTCAACACACCTCAGTTCGCTGACCCGAATCCCGACTTGAGCTCGCCCGCGTTCGGCAAGATCACCAACACGCTCAATGACGGACGGAGCTTTCAGTTCACGCTTCAGCTTCAATTCTAATTCTTCGGGATGCCCACGCCGCTCTCCCACGCCTTCGTCAGGATGGGTTTGATGACGCCGGCGAATTCCGGATAGGCGGTTGAATCCGAGCGAAAGTGAAGCCGGTCGGGCAAGAACAATTCGTCCCGCGGTTTTCCTTGCGCGTCAAACAGAACGGGATTGAGATCAATGAATCCGGCGTTTGCCGTCTGGCGGAGGAAGCGCTCCATTTCGCGGTTGACTGCATCCACCACGCTCCAGCGCGCGCGCTTCTCGGGAGCCTTCTGGATCGCCGTGTAATAGAAAAATGAATTTGGTAACTTCTCGTGCAGGATTTGTACGAAGCGCTGCGTGCGCTCAACGATTGCCGCGGCGCGTTCCCCGGAGCTGACATCGTTACTGCCGCAATAGTAAACCACGATACGGGGACGATAGCGCGGCACGAATTCGTTAAACCCGTCCAGCATGTCTTGCGTCACCGTGCCGGCAATGGCTCGGTTTAACACCGGCAAAGGCGCCATGTGCTCGTTAAGACGCCTCCAAAAGGCAAAGATGCTGCTGCCAACAAAGACGATTCCCTGATTTTGGGGAGACTGACTCTTCGCCCACTGTGTGCCGAAGCCGGCCGCGGCCAAGGTGAGTAGGGTTCTTCTATACATCGCTATTCAGCGCTAGGTAAGCCTGATAGCCCGCCGCGGAAAGAAGCTGTACGATTTCGCCGGGCACCGACAGCTTGATCTTGGCTATCCAGCCATCGCTGTGTGGCGCCGAGTTCAAAAGCTCTGGCTTAGAGCCGAGCTGGTCATTGACCGCGATCACTTCACCCGAGACCGGAGCAAATATTTCACTCGCCGCCTTCACGGACTCGACCACGGCGAAGCTCTTACCCTGTTCAACGTGGGTACCGATCTTGGGCACTTCGACGTACACAATGTCGCCTAGCTCATGCTGGGCGTAGTCGGTGATGCCGATGGTGCCGGCGCCGTCTTCCAGGAGCACCCATTCGTGCTCTTTGGTGTAGCGGTAGTTTTCCGGATACATGATTCTCTACCTCGCTCGCTTATCAAAAGGCATCGGCACCGTGATGGCCTCCACGCCGCGGCCGCGCACGGAAACTTCCAGCGCGTTTCCCGGCTCGCCAAGAGGGAGCGGCAGCATGCACATTCCGATGTTCTTGTGCAATGCGGGCGCCGGTCCTCCGCTGGTCACCCAACCTGCTCCCACGCCGTTCGCCAGGATTTCGTAGCCGTCGCGGGCGATGCCGCGGCCGGTCACTTCGAATCCGGCCAACTTACGCGTGATTCCCCGTTCCTTCTGCCGTACCAGGGCTTCGCGGCCCAGGAAGCTGACTTTATCCAACTTTACTGTCCAGTCTAGCCCTGCTTCCCAGGGCGTGATGGTGGCGTCGATCTCATGGCCGTAGAGTGGCATGCCCGCTTCCATGCGGAGCGTGTTGCGCGCGCCCAGGCCGCAGGGCTGAATACCGAACTCGCGTCCGGCTTCCAAAATCTGGCGCCACAAGCGCTCCGCTTGGTCCGGGGCAACGTAAATTTCCCAGCCGTCTTCCCCCGTGTAGCCCGTGCGGGCGATGCGAGCGCCGGCGCCGGACACCGTTCCGTCCAGAAAGTGGTAGCGCTTGACCGGCGGCAGATCCACATCGGTCAACTTGCGCAGAACAGCGGTGGCCAGGGGCCCCTGCACCGCAAGCTGCGCGTACTGATCCCCAGCATGGTCCACCGCGGCATCGAAACGATTGTGTGCCTGAATGTGCTGGTAATCCTTGTCCTGGTTCGACGCGTTGACGCACAAGAAGTAGTAATCGTCGGCGACTTTGTGCACCAGAATGTCGTCGACAAACCCTCCATGTTCGTAGAGCAACGCGGAATACTGCGCCTGGCCAAGCTTAAGCTTTGCAGCGTCGTTGACCGTAATGTATTGCACCAGGTCCAGCGCCTGCCGGCCACGGATCTCAATCTCGCCCATGTGGGAGACGTCGAAAACCCCGACAGCTTGCCGTACCGCGCGGTGCTCATCCAGGACGCCTTTGTATTCGACCGGCATATCCCAGCCGCCGAAGTCGACCATCTTGGCGCCGCTCGCGCGGTGAACCGCGTTTAACGGAGTCTTACGTAACGCCATCACTTGATAACGGGCCGGATCATGTCATAGCTGCCAGTCATGATTCCGTAAGAAGCGCCGCCCAGGCGCATGACCGGATTCAGCTTGGCGGAGTCGACCAATAGGTTCTTGTCCAAGACGCTATCGCTTATGTGGAACAGCACCACTTCTCCGATCACGATGCTGCCGCCATTCGGTTGGTCGCTGACCTGGATCACCTGGCGCAACTTGCATTCCATGCTGACGGGCGATTCCCGCACATAGGGCGGCGCGACCATGTGACTTGGAACGGGAGTGAGACCCGCCACCTCGAATTCGTTAACCTCCGGCGGATAGTCCCCCGCGGTGAGATTCATTTGCTGGGCCAGGTCCTGGCCGACGATGTTGGCGACAAATTCGCCGGTCTCTTGCACGTTGCGCAGAGTGTCTTTCGCCGGGCTGCGGTTGGTGGGACAGAACAAAACCATGGGGGGCTCGCCGCAAACCGCGTTGAAGAAACTGAACGGCGCGAGGTTGACGGCGCCGGCCGCGGAAATTGAGGAAATGAGTCCGATAGGGCGCGGAATCACGGCGCTGGCCAAGAGCTGATAAGCCGTGCACGGGGGAATGTTTTTAGGATCAATGAGCACTCTATCGAATTATCGCGCATGCGAAGGAGCGGACTGCGAAAGCCCAGGTAATACTTCTGGCTGCATTGCCGCCCGCTCCTGTCTCTCATCATTGTGTTTTGTGCCATGCGCCCTCGGAAGTCTGGATGGCTCAATGCGAGGACTTGCGGTACGGCGTGAAGGGCCGCTGGGATTACGACCGCTGCCTCACCCGGGGATGACCGGCGCTACCTCGCCGCATCTCTCTATGCGCGTTTGATGGCGCCGCCGGGAAAACCTTACTGCACTTCGACGGCGGCCACGGCGCCATCGGTAAGGCGCACGGTACCGACCTTCTGGCCCTGCTGGCGGTAACTGTAGGTTTCCGACAGGTGGCCGTTCTCAAACATGGTGATCTTGGAGGCCGGCGCTCCCAGTCTGAGCACGTCGGCGCGGTTCATACCCGCCGAAACGTTCTGGAGACCCTCGCGTGACATCTCCGGCGGGGGCGGTAGTACGGGTGTCGTCGCCACGAATGACTCGGCGATTTCCGCCGGCAGCAACAACTTAGCCAACGGAAGCTGAGGCGGCGTCAGACTGCGGCGCCCGGCCGGAGGCGGCGGCAGCGGCACTCCGCCGGTTTCATCCCTGACCACTCCCGGCGCGAGCTCTAGAGCGGGCTCCACCGGAGTCTTGTCGCTCTTGGCGGCCTTAGCAGTTTGTTGCTCGACCTTTTCAAGTATGGCAGTCAACCCATCTGTTACCTTCTTGCCGCTGGCGCCGCCCACGGATCCTACGGCCGCGGCCGCGCCAAACTCAGTCAAATTCTGCGCAAAGGCAACACCAGCAAAGATGAAAGCACACGCTGTCAATCGCATACAGAACCTCTGTCCGCAGCGTAACAAGAAAGGGGAAAAGCGGAAACAGGCGTTTCCCCTTATGCACACGTAGAAAAGCCCTTAATAGTACTGGCAAGATGCAGGATGGGAGAGAATCAACCGGCCTGAGGCTGCGCTATTATATGATCTGTGCAACCGGACGCAGCCCTTCAGCTCGCCACTCGGCAAATAAACCGGGTGCGCGAGGAAATCGGAAAAATTATTGTCGGCCAAAAAGAGGTGGTCGACGGTGTGCTCATCTGCCTGCTGGCCGGTGGTCATGTTCTACTGGAAGGCGTCCCCGGGCTGGGCAAGACCACGCTGTTGCGGACGCTCGCGCGCGTATTGCATCTGAAGTACTCGCGCATCCAGTTCACGCCTGACCTCATGCCCGGCGATATCGTCGGCAGCATGATCATCGATACGGAGACCGGCACCAAGGCGCTGCGGTTCCAACCCGGGCCCATCTTCGCCCACCTGGTCCTGGCCGACGAAATCAATCGCGCGACACCCAAGACGCAGTCCGCGTTGCTGGAAGCCATGCAGGAACATACCGTGACCAGCGGCACCACCACCCACGAGTTGGAAGCTCCCTTCCTGGTTATGGCGACGCAGAACCCCATCGAAATGGAAGGCACCTATCCGCTGCCGGAAGCCCAGCTCGACCGCTTCCTGATGAAGATCCTGGTGAAATATCCGTCGCGCGAGGATCTGAGCACCATCGTGACCCGCACCATTCAAAAGGAAGAGACGCAGATCGAAAATATCCTGACCCGCGAGGAAATTCTGGAACTGCGCCGGATCTCCCGCGATGTTCTGGTGGCCCCGCATGTGCAGAGTTACGCGATCGACCTGGTGATGGCAACACAGCCGGAGACGGAACAAGCTCACGAGTTAACCAAGAAATACATCCGCTACGGCAGTTCCCCGCGCGGAGCGCAGGCGCTAGTGGAGTGCGGCCAGGTCTATGCACTGATGCATGGGCGTCTGCATCTGGCCATCGAAGACGTCCAGATGATGGCGGCTGCAGTGCTGAGGCATCGCATTATTCTCAACTTCGACGCGCACTCCGATGGCCAGAATCCCGAGACTATTCTGAGCAAGATCATTCCCAGCGTGGGATCTCGCACGGGCGCGAGGGTGTAACCAGTGCCGGAAGTCGCGCCGCTCATCGACACCGAGCTATTGCACAAGCTGGAGCGGCTGGCGATCTACTGGCAGAAGTCCCTGCCGGGCGGCGTCGGTGGACACAATGTTTCGCGCCTGGCTGGATCCGGCCAGGAGTTTCTGGATCACCGCCATTTTCACCACGGCGACGATCTGCGCGACATCAACTGGCGCGCTTTTTTGCGGCTGGAAAAACTGTTCCTGAAGATGTTCCAATTGGAGCCGCGTATCCCGGTGCGGGTGCTGCTGGATGTATCGCGCTCCATGCAAACGGGGAGCCCCTCCAAGTTCGACTACGCGCGGAAACTGGCGGCGGCGCTGTCCTACGTGGCCTTGGTGCGGCTGGACTCCATTTGCCTGCAGCCGTTCGCGGAGAAACTCGGCGACCCCTTCAAACTCGGCGGCGGCCGCCATCGCTTTCAGCCGGCGGCTAATTTCCTGACCCAGGTCCAGCCGGGCCGGAATACCAGCTTCATGAAGGTCATGCGCGAATTTATTGCGGAGTATCCGCAGCGCGGAATGGCGATCGTCATTTCCGACTTCCTGGATGATGCCGGCTGCGAGAAGCCGCTCCAGTATCTTGCGGATTTCGGACACGAACTCATCCTGGTGCAGATCTGGGCCGACGAAGACCGTCAACCGCCCTGGGAAGGCGAACTCGACCTGGAAGACGCGGAGACCGGCGCGCGCGTGCAACTGGCTTTCGACGCCGTCGCACGGGCGGAATACACGGCCGCCTTTGACCAATACACCGCTGGCCTGCGCGAGGTGGCGCTGCGCAACGGAGGGCGGTATGTTGGATTGACGACCTCGATTCCGGTGGAAGATGCCCTGTTCGGACCACTCGTGAAAGCGGGGGCGCTCCAGTAGCCGCCGTGACGTTTCTGAACCTCAGCCTTGGTGAATTTCTGGCGCTGGCGGGATTTGTTTCCGCCGGCCTGCTGGCGCTGTATCTCCTGGACCGCTCCAAGCGCCGGCAGGTGGTGGCTACGCTTCGCTTCTGGGTGGCCGGACAGGTGCCGGAGGAAAGCAAGCATAAGCGGCGCATCCAACAGCCCTGGAGCCTGTTCCTGCAAATCCTGAGCTTGCTGCTGTTGTTGCTGGCGATCGCCGGTCCGCGCCTGGGCGACATGGGCAATTCCCGGGACCACGTCCTGTTGCTCGATACTTCGGCATGGATGGGCGCGCGCGCGCGGCAGGGGATTTTGCTGGATCAGGCCAAGAGCATGGCGTTGAGTTACGTGAATTCGTTGCCGCCTTCGGACCGCGTGATGCTAGTCCGTGCCGACGCCTTGGCGACGCCGGTAACGCCGTTTGAGTTGGATCGCAAGGCGGTGGCGGATGCCGTGCGGCAGTCCCGCCCCAGCACCTCGGCGCTGAATCTGGAACAGGCCCTGGAATTCGCGCAGCAGGCGCAGAAGTTACAATCGCGGAAAACCGGTGAGATCGTATTCGCGGGCGCGGCGCGGGTTTCCAGCCGGGATGCCGAATTGACGCCACCCCCAAATCTCCGCCTGCTGGCGATTCCCGCGGCAGGTGAAAACGTCGGAATCCGTAAGTTGGCCGTTCGCCGCGTCGGGCAGACCGGAGCGGCACCAGGGAGTGCCAGCGCGAATTCCTGGGAGGCTTATGTGGGCTTGCGTAACGAAGGACTGAAGGCCCGTGAAGTTGAACTCCTGGTGTCTTACGCGGGAACGCAAGCCGGAAATAAGGTCATGACCCTGGAACCCGGGACGGAATCGCAGACTACATTTGTGTTTCACGCGCAGGCATCAGGATTAGTGGAAGCGCGCATTCGCACCACCAACGGCCGCGGTGACGCGTTTCCGCAGGATGACCGGGCCGTGATTGAACTGCCCATCGGCAAAATGCTCAAAGTGGCGGTTTATTCCGCGGACGCCGCACTCATGAAACCGCTGCTGGCGGGATTAGCCCAGGTTAACGCGACATACCAGACTCCCGCTCAGTACGATCCTCAGGCACCGGCCGATATCGTCGTATTCGACCGTTTTGCGCCCCGCGAAGCGCCACGCGGCGCGTCCATCTGGATCGAACCGCCAGCCGGCTCGCCGTTCACGATTCGTTCCGTAGCAGCGAAAGTCAAATTGAATCGCTGGCATCAGGACACACCTCTGGGAGCGGGGCTGAACACGCAAGACGCGGAAGTGGCGTCCACGCAGGTATTCAGTCCGGTGCAAGGCGACCAGCCGGTGGCGGAGATCTCGCAAGGTCCGGTGGTGGTTATGCGGCCCGGCACGGTCAAGATGGCGGCTCTGGGCTTCCATCCGCTGCGGTCGACGCTCAAGTACGATTTGGCTGCGCCATTGCTGATTGCCAACACCCTGCGCTGGATGGCCCCGGACATTTTCCGGCGATCGGACGTGCAAGCCGGAACCGTGGGCACAATCAGTGCCGCGCTGGAGAGTGGTGTCAACGCGGCAAACATCAAGGTGTTTGGCGAAAATCAGCGGCCGCTGCCGTTCGCCATCGAGGGGAAGAATCTGCGCTTTTTCGCCGGCGCACCTGGCAACATACACGTGATGATGGGCGATCATGAAACAGTTTATTCCATCACTCTTCCGGATACCGGCGATGTGGCCTGGCAGCCGCCGCCGGGCGTGGCGAGAGGGATCGGGCGCACAACGGTACCCTCCGGTTCCGTACCCAACCCGTGGCCCTGGCTGGCCCTGCTCGGCGGATTGGGATTGCTGGCGGACTGGCTGCTGTTCGGACGCAATCGGATGGTGCGGTTGTCGCCGCGGGGCGTGATCGCTACACTCGCGGAGCACTTGCCTTGGGATCGCAATGCGAGGAAGGCCTCATGAGCTTCGATCGCGCATGGGTGCTCGCCGTCGCCTGGCTTCCCTTGGCCTGGGCCTATTTCGAATGGCCGCGCTCGGTCCGCAAGCTGGGTCTGGCGCTGAAGGTTGCTACATTCACACTGATTCTGTTGGCGCTGGCCGAACCGCGACTGAATGTTTCCACCACCAAGCTGGCGGTTGGCGTACTGGTGGACACTTCGGCGAGCGTTTCCCCGGCGGATCTGGCGCGCGCTTCCCGCATTGCCTCCGATATTGACGGCAGCCGCGGCAGTAACACGATGCGGGTGATTCCGTTTGCGCGCTCATCGCGAGTAGCCACGCCGGTGGAAGATCAAAGGCCGTGGCGGCTGCAACCGACCTCAGGCGGGGCCGGAAGGTCGACCGATCTGGAAGCCGCCGTGCGCGAGGCGATCAGTTCCCTGCCCGCCGGAATGCTGCCCCGCTTGGCCCTTATATCCGATGGCAAGGAAAACAAAGGGAGCGTGGCGCGCGCGGCCTGGCAGGCCCGCCAGTTCGGGATTCCCATCGACACGTATGCCATGGCAGGACGCGAGAAACCCGCGCTACGGCTGGAATCCGTCAGTCTTCCCAGCAACGCGTTCACCGGCGAGCCGTTCGCCATCGACTTAGCCGTCTCCGCTCCTGGCACGATGGCTGCTCAAGTCGAGCTTTTCGCCGAGGGCCGGTCACTGGGCGTGACGCCGGTGACACTCAACGCCGGGGTCAACCCCATCCGCATGCATACCAGCCTGGAAACGCCGGGAGCGCTCGACCTCTCTATCGCCGTGCGAACCCAGGACTCCGGGGATATTCGCGTGGACCAGGCGGTAATCCTGCGCCGTCCCAAAGCCTTGTATCTTTCCGAGGATCCGCCGGGAGCCGATTCGCACCTGCCGGCGGCTTTGACAGCGGCACAATTCGATGTCACACGCGCCGACGACATCGCCGGCATCAACCTCGCAAACTTTCAGCTCGTGGTGCTGAACAATTGGAACCTGGAGAAACTTCCCGTTCCGCGCAAGGAGGATATCGAGAAGTACGTCAAATTGGGCGGCGGGCTTTTGATCGTCGGCGGCGAGCACAATGTGTACGACCAGAAGAAGAAGGTCGAGGATGCGCTCGACCGCGTGCTGCCCGCCAAACTTCTTCCTCCGCAGTCGCAGGAAGGCACGGTGGTCGTGCTGATTATGGACAAGAGTTCTTCCATGGAAGGACCCAAGATGGAGTTGGCGCGCGCGGCGGCTACCGGCCTGATCAGCAATCTGCGTCCCATGGATCAGGTGGGCGTCCTGATTTTCGACAACTCATTCCGCTGGGCCATCCCCATCCGCAAGGCGGATGAACCACGGGCGATTAACGCGCTGATCGCGGGGATTATGCCCGACGGCGGCACCCAAATCGCGCCCGCGCTCACCGAAGCGTATACCAAGATCCTACCCACGGAAGCCACTTACCGCCATGTCCTGCTGCTCACGGACGGAATTTCCGAAGAGGGCAACAGTTACGCCCTGGCACGCGAGGCCAAAGCGCACCAGGTGACTATTTCGACCATTGGCCTGGGGGCGGACGTGCACCGGGAATACCTGGAAATGGTGGCGAATCTGGCCGAAGGGAAGTTTTACTTTTTGCGCGACCCCGCGGGCCTGGAACAGATCGTGCTGCGCGATGTCATGGAGCACACGGGTACCACGGCCGTGGAAAGAGCGTTGGTCCCGGAAGTAGCCCACCAGACGGAAATTTTGGAAGGCATCGACATCGCCAGCGCGCCGCCGCTAAAAGGCTACGTGCGGTTCGAATCCAAACCTTCGGCGGAGACGATTCTGCGCTTCGACAAGCGCGAGCCCCTGCTGGTTCGCTGGCAGTACGGCCTCGGACGCTCGGCCGTGTTCACTTCGGACGCCAAAACGCGCTGGGCCGCCGATTGGGTGAAGTGGAAAAGCTACGACAAGTTCTGGAGCAATTTGAGCCGCGACTTGCTGCCGCATACGGCGGCCGGTGAGGCGTCGGTGGAATACGATAGCGCCAACGGCGATCTGGTCGTCAACTACCGCCTCGGCGTGGGCGTGGAAGAACCGGCGACGCCTCCCGCGATTTATGTACTGGGCACGGACGATTTCAAGAAGCCCATCGAGGTCAAGAAGATTGCCGCCGGTTTGTATCGCGGACGGCTGCAAATCGGCGCGCGCCAGGGCTTGTTCCGCGTGCGGCCTTTGATCGAGACGCGAGCTTTCCCGGAAGTCGGTCTGTACCGGCCCGAAGTGGAATTGACCGAATACGGCTCCAACCAGGAGCTGCTGAAACAGATCTCGGACTTTACCGGCGGACGCTTTGAACCCCCGCCCAAGGCCGTCTTCGACGCCGGCGATCGTACGTTGGCATCCACCTTAAAGCTATGGCCGGGGCTGCTGGGCTTCGCCATTCTCGCGAATATCGTCGAGCTCGTGATGCGAAAATGGAAAGGTCTGTTCGGGCGGACCTAGCCGCGTTGCGTAATCTGCTTTACGTACTGGTAGACCAGCGAAACCGGCAATCCCATCACATTGAAATAGCATCCGTCAATGCGCTCGACGAATTTCGAAGCCGGGCCTTGGATTCCGTAGGCTCCGGCCTTATCCATCGGCTCGCCGCTGGCGACGTAATCGTCGATCTCGGAGTCCGTCATGGGAACGAAACGAACCGTGGTGGAGGAGTGGTCGACAATTGTGCCGCGAGAGTGCCGCAGGCAGATGCCCGTGATTACGGTGTGCTCCCTGCCTGCCAGGGACCGCAGCATGGCGCGAGCGTCGGCGGCGTCAACCGGTTTTTCCAATACGCGCTCACCCAGTACGACAATTGTGTCGGCTCCCAGCACGATTTCATCGGCGTCCCGCCAGACCGCCTCGGCCTTGGATTGGGCCAGCCGGCGGACGTAGGCAGAAGGACTCTCGCCGGAGGCCCGGATTTCTTCAACGGGCTGGACGCGCTGGCGAAAATCCAAACCAGCCGCCGCCAGCAATTCGGGGCGGCGCGGAGATTGCGAAGCCAGAATCAGCGCGGACACCACACAGGTATAACACTGTCCCCATGCTAAAATCGAGTTTCCCCCGTAGACCAACAACCCCACATGGAAAAGGCCAGCCGCCTCATCGGAAAACTGAAACTCTCTCCCGGCGTGGCCGATCCGGAGACCCGCGCCCGCGCGGCGTGGGCGGTGGCGGCTGGTAAGAAGACCGCGGAACACACGCGCGCGACCGGCCTGGTTCGCGGTTCGCTGGTCGTGGAGGTCGAAGACGTGGTCTGGCAGCGGCAGCTCAACACGCTGCGCCATTTTCTGCTGCGCAACCTGCGGGAAGTCCTGGGCGATCAGACCGTCACGGACATCGACTTTCGCCCCATGCCCCGGCGCATGGCGCCGCAGCGGGCCGCCACCGCCAGGCCGGCGGAGGGGATTCAAGATCCCGTGCTCGGCCTGTTGTATCAGGAATCGAAGAAAAGAGAGCTGGCGTGAAGATCACGGAACAGGAAGTCCGCCGGGTGGCGGATCTGGCGAATCTGGCCCTGCGCGAAGACGAGGTCGCGCGGATGGCGCATGACCTTGATGAGATCCTCAAACACATCGACAAGCTGAACGAACTCGACACCAGCAACGTGGAGCCGATGGCCCAGGTTTTGTTCGATGCCGAAAAGACCGCGACGCTGCGCGAGGACCGCGAGCGGACTCCGCTGTCGAATGCCGATGCAGTCGCTAACGCTCCGGTGACCAGCGGAGGTTACTACAAAGTGCCTCGGGTAATTGAACGATGAGTCCCCTGCACGGCTTGACCATCGATTCGATACGCTCCGGCCTGCTCGAAAAGAAGTTCAGCGCGGAAGAACTCGCCAAACAGACGTTAGCCTACGCGGAAGCCGAGAATCCGAAAACCAACGCTTACTTGACACTTTCCTCCGAGCGCGCTCTCAAGACGGCACGTGAGGTTGATGCCAAGATTGCCAAGGGCGAAGATCCGGGAGCGCTGGCTGGTGTGCCTCTCGCCGTGAAAGATGTCATCCTCACTCGCGGGTTGCGGACCACCTGCGCTTCAAAGCTCCTGGCGAACTATATCCCGCCGTACGACGCGACAGCGGTCATCCGCCTGGAACAGGCCGGCGGCGTGATCGTGGGCAAAACCAACTGTGACGAGTTTGCCATGGGGTCGTCCAATGAGAACTCGGCGTTCGGACCGGTCCGGAACCCGGTGGCACTGGACCGCGTGCCCGGAGGATCGAGCGGCGGCTCGGCAGCCGTTGTGGCACAGGATACGGCGGTGGTTTCATTGGGCTCGGATACCGGCGGGTCGATCCGCCAGCCCGCTTCATTCTGCGGCATCACGGGCGTTACGCCGACTTACGGCCGGGTATCGCGTTATGGGCTCACGGCATTCGCCAGCTCGCTCGATCATATCGGTCCGTTCGGAAAGACCACGCGCGACGCCGCCACGCTTCTCCAGGTGATTGCGGGACGCGACGAAATGGACGCGACGTCAGCGGCCGCTCCGGTGCCGGACTATACAGCGGCTCTCGACGGCAACGTGAAGGGCGTCAAAATCGGACTGCCGAGCGAATACTTCGACGGGCTGGCCAGCGACACCGGTGACCGGGTGATGGCGGCGGTCGAGGTGCTGCGCAAGCTCGGCGCCGAAATCGTGGATATCCACCTTCCCCACACCGCCTACGCGATCGCGGCGTATTACATCGTCTGTACAGCGGAAGCCAGCGCCAATCTTGCGCGCTACGATGGCGTGCGCTACACCACGCGTTCGGCGGAAGCGCACACGCTAGCGGAAATGTACCGCATGACGCGCGACGAAGGGTTCGGTGACGAATGCAAACGGCGCATCATGCTGGGCGCCTATGTGCTGAGCACGGGTTACTACGACGCCTATTATCTGAAAGCCCAGCGGGTTCGTAATCTGATCACGCGCGATTTCACCCAGGCCTTCGAGCAGGTAAATGCGATCGTCGCGCCCGTATCGCCCTTTCCAGCCTTTAAGATCGGAGAGAAAGTGAACGACCCGGTCGCGATGTATCTGTCCGACATTTATACGATCACGGGGTCGCTGGCCGGCATTCCCTGCATGAGCGTGCCTTGTGGAAGGACGCGAGAGAATTTGCCCGTCGGCCTGCAGATTCTGACCCGGCATTTTGACGAAACCACCATGTTTCGCGTGGCGCACGCTTACGAAATGGCAGCAAACTAGAACCAGGAGAAACCACCAATGGCATTTACGCTACCCGCATTACCCTACGCCTTCAACGCGCTCGAGCCGCATATCGACGCGATGACCATGGAGATCCACCATGGCAAGCATCATCAGGCGTACATCACGAATCTGAACAAGGCGCTGGAATCCGCGCCGGATCTGGCATCCAAGAGCCTGGAGGAACTGCTGGCCAACAATTGCGCCATCGCTCCGGACGCCATCAAGACCGCCGTCCGCAATCATGGCGGCGGACATTACAACCACTCGATGTTCTGGAACATCCTGGGTCCGCAGGGTGGCGGCGCTCCGGTGGGCAACCTGGCCCAGGCGATCACCGGCGCCTTCGGCGGCTTCGATGCCTTCAAGGAAAAGTTCAACGCAGCGGCCGCGGGACGCTTCGGCTCCGGATGGGCTTGGCTCGTGAAGGGCGGATCGGGTGTGGAGATCTCATCCAGCGCGAATCAAGACTGCCCGCTGATGGAAGGCAAGTTCCCGGTCATCGGCCTGGACGTGTGGGAACACGCCTACTATCTGAAGTATCAGAACCGGCGTCCGGATTACATCAACGCGTGGTGGAGCGTGGTGAACTGGGCGGAAGCGGAAAACCGGTTCAACGCCGGGAAATAAAGTTATCGCGAGTGGTGCGGGCGGACGCTACGCCCGCGCCACTGCGGACACCGTGCGCTGCACGATCTCCTTGGTCAACGGAATCTTATAGGCGTTCTTGGCGAGCGGCTGCGCGCCAGCTAGCGCCGTTTCCGCGGCTCTGGCCGCCAGCTCCGGCGTGACACGCTGCCCCGTGAGGACCTTTTCGGCCTCGGGCACCCGCCAGGGAATCGGAGCCACTCCGCCCAACACGATACGCGCCGAGCGGCAGGTGTCCCCGTTCATGTCCAGCACCACGGCCGTGCTCACCACGGCGTGCGTCCAGGCGTCGCGATCGAGCACCTTGTGATAAGAGCTGCGCTGTCCCGCCGCAGCAGCGGGCAACTCGACCGAAGCCAGCACTTCATCATAGGCCAGGGCGTTTTCCTTGGCGGCATTCTGCTTGGGCAGAGTGAAGAAATCCGCTGCTGAAAGCGTCCGCTGTCCGCTCGGACCAACGATACGGAACTTGGCGTCGAGCGCCATCAGCGCCACCGCAGTATCGGAAGGATGCACGATGAAGCTCGGGCCGCCTCCGAAGATCGCGTGGAACTGATTTTCCCCGTTGAACGAGAAACACTGGCTTCCGCCCGCCTTGAAGCACGGGAAGCCGTTGCGGAAATACCAGCACCAGGGCCGCTGACAGACGTTTCCGGCCAGAGTGCCCGCGTTGCGGATCTGCGGCGTGGCAACACTCCCGGCGGCTTCGGCCAGCACGGCATAGCGCTTCAGGATGACCTGGTTGTGGCTGAGGTCGGAAAGCGAGATCTGGCCGCCAATGACGGTAGCTCCGCCCTTGGTCTCCACTTTGTTCGCGCCCTGAATACCCTTCAGATGCACTAGAACGTCCGGCGTGGCGATGCGCTCCTTGATGAGGCCGAGCATGTCGCTGCCGCCCCCGGCAAACGCGGCATTGCGGCCTTCCATCCGCGCCTGCTGCGCCAGCTTGGCGGCCTGCTGCATGTCACGGGGATTTGCATTGGAAAAGGATCTCATGCCCGCACCTCCACTAGACGCTGACGGCGGATGGGCAAGTCGCGCATCCGTTTGCCGGTGGCGTTGAAGATGGCATTGCCGATGGCCGCCACCGCCGGAAGCTTGCCCGCCTCGCCGATACTCTTGGCGCCGAACGGTCCGTAGCCGTCGTCGCTTTCGATAAAGATGACTTCCACATCCGGCGCGTCCATGTGCGTCGCGACGCGCTGCCCGTAATAGCCCGCCGTCAGCGCCTGTCCGCTGCGCGGGTCATAGTGCAGCTCTTCATGCAGCGCCATGCCGATGCCCATGATCACGGCGCCCTTGATCTGGCCGGTCGCCGAAAGCGGATTCATAATGCGGCCGCTATCGTGCACGGCCACGTACTTGAGTACCTTGACGTGACCCACGGCGGTATCTACTTCAACTTCCACGAAGTGCGCGGCAAACGAATTGCGCACCTTCCCGCCCGGCACCGAGGGATTCGTGTCGGCCTTCGCGGTCAGCAGATCGTTGCCCTTGGGCAATCCCTTTTCCGCGATCATCTTCTGCAAATCGCGGGCGGCTTGAATTACGGCGTAACCGGTCATGATCGTGGTGCGGCTTCCCGACTCGCCCACCGAATATGGGCAGCGGCTGGTGTCGCCCCAGATCACTTCCACCTGCGACAGCGGCACGCCCAGCGCCTCGGCGGCAATCAGGCCCATGGTGGTCTTGGCTCCGCCGCCGACGTCGGTCACACCCACGTGAACTTTGTAGCGTCCCTGCGAATCCACATCCATCCACGCCGCGCTGCGGCCCAGCCCGGCCCGGAACGCCAGGAACGCCACGCCGGAACCGCGCTTCACCGATCCGGTATCCGAACCCGGCTTCGCTTTCCAGCGCTTCTTCCAATCGAAGGCCTCCGCGCCACGGCGGAAGCATTCCTCCAGCGTATAGTTTGTGTACTCGTGCTCGTCTTCCGCTTTGCGCGTCATGTTCTTGACGAGGAACTCGACCGGATCCATGCCCATCTGGTAGGCCACTTCATCCATCATGCTCTGGGCGCCGAAGAACCCTTGCGGGAATTCGGGACCGCGGAAATTCGCCCCCGTGGTCTTGTTGGTGTACACCGGAGTCACAACATACTGCACGTGGGGAACCTTGTAGAGCTGAATCCCGCCGATCGACCCGGAGTTCTTGCGGTACGGGCCCATGCCGCTGAAGCCGCGCATTTCCAGGGCGTGCAGCGTGCCGTCCTTCTTGACCCCGACCTTGTAATACTGCGTCGTGGGCCAGCGGCCGTGCATGCCGATGAAGTCTTCCTTGCGGGTGTACTCCAGCTTGACCGGCGCTCCCGCCAGTTTGGCCAAGGTCGCGGTGATCAAGTCGGAATCCTGGTTCTGGTTCTTGTTGCCGAAGTTGCCGCCCATGTACTGGCATATCACGCGGACGTTTTCTTCCGGGATGCCCAGGTCGCGCGCCATATCGGTGCGGCAGTTGGCGATACCGCCAGTGGGCGTGTAGATGGTGAGCTTATCGCCTTCCCACTGCGCCACGGCTCCGCGCGGCTCCATCTGGGCGTTATGCACGAAAGTCGTGCTGTAGCGGGATTCGAACACGCGGTCGGATTCGCGCAAGCCTTGCTCGACGTTGCCGCGGGCTTCACGCATGGGCTTGGCTTCGTTTCTGATATCGAGCGAGATGTTGCCTTCCGGCCAGATCTGGGGAGCGCCCGGCTTCAGCGCTTCTTCCTGATCCAGCACGAAGGGCAGCACTTCGTAATCAACACTGATCAGTTGCAGCGCTTCCTCTGCCGTATGGCGATCAACCGCGGCGACGGCCGCCACCGGTTCACCCGCATAGCGCACGGGATTGTTGAACGCGTAGCGCCGCTGCTTGGTGATCTTCTTCATCTCCTCGACGTATTGGCGTCCGCCGGCAATGGAACCCGCGCCCCATACGTAGTTGCAGTTCTCGTGGGTAACGATGGCCTTCACTCCCGGCAAATCCGCCGCCCGCGAAGTGTCGATCTTGCGGATCTTCGCATGGGGATGCGGGCTGCGCAGCACGCGCGCGTAGAGCATGCCGGGAAGACTAACGTCCCCCGTGTAGCTGGCCTTCCCACTGACCCGCAGGCGCGTATCGATACGCGGCGTGGCACGCCCCAGAGTCTTCAGCGGAGCCACGCGCGTGGCTCCGGCGTCGTCGACAATGATCGTCTTGGAGCCCATTCCGGCGCTGACTCCGGCCGCCGCCAGCGTGGCATCTACGTAGAGGTTGTAGTTCGAACACCGGCAGATATTGCCGGCCATCCCCGCGCGCACTTCCTCGCGCGTCGGGCGGGGGTTCTTGTTGAGCACCGCCTTGGCGGCCATCAACTGGCCGGAGGTGCAGAAGCCGCACTGCGGGGCGTCGAAGTCGATAAAGGCCTGTTGCAGTGGATCGAGCTTGCCGTTCTTTTCGAGTCCCTCGACGGTCTGGATCGACTTACCGTCCATCCACACCGCCAACTGGCTGCACGAATACACCGCGTTGCCGTCGACGTGCACCGTGCAGGCGCCGCACTCGCCGCGGTCGCAGCCGATCTTGGTACCGGTCAGCTTCAGGTGATCGCGCAGGACCTCGACCAGTGTCCAGCGGTCTTCCACTTCGATGTTGTGCATCGCGCCATTGACTTTCAGGCGGATCGTGGAACGCGGAACCGCGGAAGTTCCGCCGCCGCTGGCTTTCGCCGCTGCCGGCGTCTGGGCATCCAGCGTAGGGACGGCAGCCGCCGCCACCAGCGCCGCGCCAGTGCCTTCGATAAATTTGCGGCGGGAAATGCTCTTCTTATTCCTGGGTTTGCTCATTTCACCCTCCAGAAAAACTACGTACCAGTTTACTGCGGATTGACACCGAACACACGAAACGCCGGCTCATCTCCATCGAAGGCGAGCCGGCGTTAAGATAACGTGAGTGACCGATCAGAACAGCAGCCTCAAACCCAACTGGATCTGGCGGGACTGGTTGACGGTATTCGGACCGTTGCTGGCAATCGCCGATCCTCCAGGTGAATTCACACCAGCGTTCAGCAAGCCGTTGCCCGCAAATGCCGTGAGCAACTGGGCCTGGAAATTGGTGTTGTTGAATACGTTAAACATCTCCACACGGAGCTGAGCCTTCAGCTTCTCTCCCCACACGTTTTGGTTCTTGAAGACCGAAAAGTCGAAGTTACGGAACACGGGCATGCGGTAAGTGTTCCGGCCCAGGTTCCCTAATACTCCAGGAGCCGGAAACGCGATGCAGGAGGTGTTGATGTACAAGCCATAAATGTCTCCCGGGGCGGAGCCAACCGAGCAACCCGGGTTAGCAACATACATGGGCCGCTGCCCGCCGCTTCCGGTATTGGCGACGCTGCTGCCGGTACCGGCCTGATCGCCTCCATCCTTGACGGAAAAGTGGCTGCCGGATTGCCGGGTGTAGATTCCGCCTATCTGCCATCCGCCTAAAATGCCGTTAGCCAACCAGTTCTTCTTCACGGCTGCCATCACGGGGATTTCGTATTGGAAGTTCGTCACCAGGTTGTGTGGAATGTTGAAATCGGACGGCCCCTTCTGGCAGCTCGTGCAGAACGCCCAGGGTTGACCGGATGTGTTCGAGCTTTCGCTCGCCTCGTTGCCGACCGAGGAACCGTTATCCATGCTCTTCGAGAACGTATAGGCGATTTGGAAGGTCAGACCCTTGGCCGGCCGATGGGTCAAGTTGGTTTGCAGCCCGTGATAGGAACTGTGCCCGCTCCATTCGGTCCCGTTGATGACACCAAAGTTCGGGTTAATTCTTTGCGGCGCCTGGCAACCCGTGGATCCCGCCGCGCAAACCGCGCCGCCGGCGGTCCTGTAGGTCGGGAACACATAGGCGCTCAAAGCCGAATCGAACCGGACGAGATTGGCCGGGACTTGATCGAGGTCGTTCGAAGGATGATCGATGTGGACGCCGGTAGTTCCGACGTAGCCCGCCGTCAGAGCCAGGCTCCTGGTAAGCTGCCGCTGCACGTTGAAGTTCCACTGGCCCTTGTAGGTTCGGCGCGGATTGAATTCCACCACACCGGTCCTGAGAGTTCCCGCGCCGGCCGAGCCGGTCAGGAAGGAAATCGCGTTATTCGGGAAGGCGCCCGCCGGAACAGGGCTTAGAGTGGGCGACACGTAGAACGGAGCCGTGCGCGGCAGGCGCAGGACAAACTGATAGGGGAGTGGCGGAACGTCAAACATCGCGATTCCGCCACGAACCGAGGTCTTGCCGTCCTTGAAGGGATCCCAGGCAAAGCCGATGCGCGGAGCAAAATTCTTCTTGGTGGGATTATTGAAGTAGGGGTTGCCAACCGTCACCGCCGGGTCAGTGAGCTTACGCAAATTGGCGAGCTTACCATTGACTTCGAACGGCACCGTGGCCATCTCATAGCGAACACCCAGATTGAGAGTCAGGTTGGGACGGATACGGAAATCGTCCTGGAAATATCCCGCGTACATCGACATCCGCGCGCCACGTACGGTATCGGTGCCAGGCACATCGATGGTAAACGTCGAGGGGTTACCCAGTAAGAAATTATTGACGGAACTGAAAATATATTCTCCGTTGATCCGGTTGGCCGACGTCAGGTTGTAGAGGAAACGCTCGGTGCCGAAACCGACTTTGATGGTGTGGCGCCCTTTGGTCCAGGTCAGGTCCTCATTGAACTGCGGATCCGTATTGCCAAACATATTCAAACCGCTGGTTCCGAAACAGCCTCCCATCCCGCAAAAAACGCCGTTCACTCCGCTGATGTTAAAATTTCCGACGTTCAGGCCTGGCCAGAAGCCCAGTGATTTGTCGGTAAGCAGCGGAGTGGTGGGGTTGCTGTCCTGGTTGTTGTAGGCAAACGTACGGCTGATCCCAAAGCGCGTCACACTGATCAAGGCCGGTGAGAACACATGCTGCAGGTTCATGACTCCATTGATTCTGCGGGAAGGAGAACGCACCGACTTTAATGCAAAACTATCCAGAACGCTCAGATTCGTGTTGTCGTAAGCGTAGCTCCCATTCAGCGTGGTCGCCGGCGTGAAATAGTGATCGATCTTGCCGATCACGTAATCTTCATGGCCAATACGCGGATTGGCAAACACAAATGCTCCCACGTTACCCGCAACCGCACCGTTCGGAATGGGATAAAGTGCTAGATAAGGCTTGGTTCCCGGACTGATCGTTAGCTGCGTCTTTGATGTGCACGCAGCGTTGGCGCAAACCAGACCGTTATGGGCGTCCGCCGAAAGCGAGTTGAACGCGTTTGACAAGGCCTTCAGCTCACCGAGCCGTTCATAGTTGGCAAAGAAGAATGTCTTGTCTTTCTTAATCGGGCCGCCGATGGCGCCGCCCCACTGGAACCGGCGGAACGGAGCGATATCCTTGGCGTCAAAAAAGTTCCTGGCATCGAGCACGTGGTTGCGGATGAATCCGTACGCGCTGCCGTGAATTTCATTGGTGCCGGACTTCGTAATGGCGTTGATGACCCCGCCCGAACCGCGGCCGTATTCGGCTGAATAGTTATTGGTCAGCACGGAGAACTCGCGGATCGCGTCCACACCCATGTTCACGTGAAGCGAACTGCCGGGACCGGCGTTCGCATAATCGTTCACCACCAGACCGTCGATGCGGAACGCGTTGTCACTCGGACGTCCGCCGGAAATGGAGATGGCCAGACCGTTACCCTTCTGCGCGCGGCCGGCATCAGTTTGCGTTTGACCGGTATTGAAGCTCGCACCCGGTTGCAACAGCGCGAGTTGGAGCCAGTCACGGCCATTCAGGGGAAGTTCGCGCATGGTGGCGGAGTTCACGAAGCCACCCATGGCCGAGGATGAGGTATCGACTTGAGCCGCTTCTCCGGTGACTTCCACTTTTTCACTGACCGCCCCAACGGTGAGTGAGAAGGTAACGTTGACGTCGCCGCCAACGGTGACCGCGACGCCGCTGCGCACATCGGTCTTGAAGCCCGCCACGGCCGCGGTGATCTCGTAAGCGCCCGCCGGCACGCTGGTGATGCGGTACTCGCCTTTGTCGTCCGAAGTAGTCCTGCGGACCGCTCCGGTGTCCAGGCTCTTGGCCGTGACTTCAGCCTTGGCGACGGCGCCCCCGGATTGATCCTGGACGGTTCCAAGAATGGTTCCGGTAACGGTCTGCGCGTACGCCGCGCCGCTCATACATAGTGCAAAAACAACAGACAATCGACGAATCATCTTGGACATGCCAGTCTCCCCCCCTCGCGAATCTCAAGTTTACCCTTTTAAACACAACGAGAAAGGTAAGTCAAGTGTCAATCGGCCAGAGTGTCAACGGTTATCTGCCATCGGCATCAATTCTGCCGGGGAAGGTTGACACACGACTGTGGGCGTTGAAATAATGGAAGTCCCACTGACACATGCGGATGTGGCGGAATTGGCAGACGCGCTAGATTCAGGTTCTAGTTCTCGCAAGGGAGTGGAGGTTCAAGTCCTCTCATCCGCACCAATACCATCAGAAAGATATCGGGAAATCGGCAGCCGGAAATCTAATCCGCCCAGATCCAGCGGGCGGCCAGCAGCATCTTCCCAGCACGCCATGTCTGGCCAACTGAGTGGGAAGGTTCGCCAGACAGGAACCTCCAGTTGCCGACAACAGCAAGCGCCGCGACGGCTGACCGGCGCTCCCAAGCAGGAGTTGGAGCAAGGCTAATGGATTGGGTGGACGAGACCTTCGGGCCAGGTGTTCACGGCCGCGATGACCTGAGCGACTTCCGCGTCGGTCAGGTAAGGATGAATGGGAAGGCTGGCCTCGCTTGCGCATAACCGGCGCGCGTTTTCGCAAGGGTCGGCCATTTCAAACGGCGCCGAGGCAAGGGCTGGCTGGTCGGGAATCGCAGTGGGGTAGTGAATCCCAATGGACACATCTCTCTCGCTCATATGCTGTAAGAAGCTCTCCCGGCGCTCGGGAGCGATCCACGCCGGGAACAGGTGCCAGGACGGCTCTGAACCCTCCGGAAGCACCGGTAGGCGCACGGCGGAGTTTCGGATTCCATCCCGGTACGCTGCCGCGATTTCCCGGCGGCGGTAGGTCCAACGAAGCAGGCGAGGAAGGCAGGCGCGCCGGAGGAAGGCCGCCTGGATTTCGTCAAGACGGCTGTTGTAGCCGATGTAATCATGACGATACTTGGATGTCTGGCCATAATCGCGCAGGGCACGCACGCGCGAAGCTAATTCGATATCGTTTGTAAGAACGGCCCCGCCGTCGCCCAGGGCGCCGAGGTTCTTCGTCGGGTAAAAACTGGTAGCCGCAAGCTGCCCGGCAGTGCCTGTCGTTTCTCCCCGGCAGCGGCCGCAAATGGACTGCGCACAGTCCTCAACCACCAGCAATTCATGTTCTTCGCGGAGGCGGAGCAATTTGCTGGTGTCCAACACGAATCCATAAAGATGGACGGGAACAAAAAAACGGATATCGCTTCTATGCCGGAGCAAGTCTCGGCAGCGCTCCAGGTCGATCAGCCCCTGCGCATCCGTATCAACGAACACCGGGATGGCACCGAGTTTTACGATCGCGAGAGCTGTGGCAAAAGCAGAGACGGGGGTCGTAAGGACCCGGTCTCCTCGGCCGCATCCCAGGGCTCGCAGGGATATCTCAATTGCATCGAGACCGCTGGCAACACTGACGGTATGTGATAGTCCCCAAAAAGTGGACAGGTGTTCTTCAAAGGCGCGCCCTTCGTCACCCAGCACGTAGAAGCCACTGGCTCCTACCGCGTTGAAAGCCGTCAAGGCATCTTCCCGCAGATCTTTCCACTGCCGGGAGAAATCATTTGCCTGGATCATTCGGCGTAAAATCCTGCGAAGTCCCTCGCGCGATGCACTACACTAGCCTACGCTCGAAGACCTTAAGCGCACAACAGGACCGGCATAGATCTGTCTCCAGCGAAAGCACCGCGTTTAGGAGATACCGCGCGGACTTTAGAATTGACCTATGATATCCGGCACAGCTTGAGGTATGATATCTGTCATAGTTTTTGAGTCGTAACGTTGGGTGGCGGCGCGCGGGTTGAACGCCGCCATGGGTGAAGAAAAGAGTGATTCAGCAATTAGGATGGCCTCCTATTCGGGACGCGGAGGGCTGCTTCCGTTTTCCGAAGAGTCTCAGTGTTTTTTTCCCGGCATACAATGACGAACAGTCTCTGCCGTTCTTGTTAGCCCGCACCATGACCGTTCTGCGACGGGTCGCGGATGACTATGAAGTCATTGTCGTCAATGACGGTAGCGTCGATAGCACAGCGGAGGTTCTCGAAGAACAACAAGCCCAATACGGTCTCAGGCTCCGCGTTATCACGCATGATCACAACCGTGGATACGGGGCGGCCCTTCGGAGTGGGCTCACAGCCGCCACCAGGGAGTATATTTTCTACACGGATGGGGACGGGCAGTACGATCCGGCTGAAATCGAATCTCTATTGCGCGCCGTCACGCCGGAAACCGGACTGGTCAACGGCTACAAGATGGAACGGAGTGACCCGCGGCATCGCATCGTGATCGGTTGGCTCTACAACCACTTCGCTCGCTGGCTTTTCCGCATCCGCCTGCGGGATATCGACTGCGATTTCCGCCTCATCCGAAGGGCCATTCTCGATCCCGCCGCCCTACGGTCGACCGGGGGTACCATCTGCGTTGAGTTGGTCCGTCAAATGGAGCTAAGCGGCTGCGAGGTTATCGAACTTCCCGTTCACCATTACCCGAGGCAATACGGCAGTTCACAATTTTTTAGAGTGGGCTCTCTGGTGAGCACCTTCGCCCAGTTATGTTCGCTCTTCTGGCGATTGGTCCTGGCTCCCGCGTTTTCGAAGGACAGAATCGCAAGACCGGCGCTCGTCAACGAAATAGATGCAACGCACGACCCGGACGTTGTTGACCTCCGGAACGGCACAGAAAGTAGGACATCCTAAAAATGCTATCCGGGTATCAAGGCAAGGCAGTGATCGTTACGGGCGGCTTGGGCTTTATTGGTAGCAACTTGGCGATCCAACTGGTGGAAGCGGGAGCCGACGTAACCGTGATCGATTCCATGGTTTCCGGATGCGGAGCCAATTGGTGCAATCTCGCCCAAGTGCGAAATGATGTTCGCGTGATCGTCTCGGATATCGGCAGCACGGATCAGTTCGCGCGAGTCCTAAAGGGCGTCGATGTCGTTTTTAACCTAGCCGGTGAAATCAGCCACTCTCGAAGCATGGAAGACCCGGAGCGGGATCTGGCCTTGAATACCCTGTCCCAGTTACGCTTTCTGTTAGCCTGCCGGGAGCATTGCCCCGGCACACGGGTCGTATACGCCGGCACCCGGCAGGTGTACGGACAGCAGGAGAGCTTGCCGGTCGACGAGCGCCATCCGATTCGACCACTGGACTTCAACGGCGTTCACAAGCACGCAGCCGCTCAGTACCATCAATTGCTTACCCGGCGTGGCGATCTGGACTGCATCATACTCCGGCTCAGCAACGTGTATGGACCTCGCATGGCGATCCATTTGGCGCACCAGGGATTTCTTGGCGTCTACTTCCGAATGGCTCTCGAGGGCAAACCTATTCTGGTTTACGGCGAAGGAGAACAGCTACGGGATCCCGTGCATGTAGAGGATGTCCTTGATGCCTTCCTGCGCTGCGGAACCGCACGCGAACCGCGGCATCGGATCTTCAATATTGGTGGTTCACAGGCTCTGAGCCTGAAGGAGATAGCCCGGACGATAGCGTCCTCCAGTCGCGGATCCCAGGCGCTGCACGTGCCATTTCCCGAGGAATTGAGGAGCATAGACATCGGGAGTTATTATTCCGACACGCTCCGCGCTCAACGCGAACTCGGTTGGATGCCCGGAGTCCTCTTCGAAGACGGCGTCCGTGATGCACTGGCCTATTTTAGCGAACACTCTAAGCATTACCTCGAACCCGCGACGCACTTGTCCGTGCCAGAAATGGAGACACTCCGGCACGTCAAGACCTTGCGGGCCTCTTCTGTCTCATGACTCCGGCGAAGTTCGCACAACCTGAACAAGGACCCACATCCGTGCAGGCTTCCGTCTGGACGACGATTGCGCTTGCCGTTTTCTTACTTCTTGTTTACAGCCTTTTCCCAACGAAGAATCACTATTGGGACGGAATCGGCTTCGCTCTGGATATTGAAGGGATCGACCAGGATGGCCCCGGCGTCGAACCAAGTAACGGATACCTCCGTGGAATCTCCCATATCTACTTCAATCCGAATCACCTTCTTCACAATATGATCGGGTATCTAATTTATAGACCGCTTCATGAGATTGCGCCCGATGTACGTGCGCTGGATATTCTCAAGACCATTGGTATTCTCGCGAGCGTGGCGGCCGCTTGTCTCATCTTTTTAATGTTGAGCCGGTGGTCACGGGATTTGCGTCTCAGCATTTGGCTCACTCTGCTCATGGCGTTGTCGGCTGTTTGGTGGAAGTTTTCCACGGATGCGAACGCCTATGTACCGGCCGTATTCCTGTTGGTGCTGGCGTCCTTCCTGTTGACCGACCCAAGCAGGCGCCCTTCTGGAGCCAAGATCGGAGCGTTGCATGCGTTGAGCATGCTCCTACACCAGATTTCTATATTCTTCTTTCCTGCTGTGATCGTAGCGATCTGGGCTCATCCCAACTGGCGCAATCCGCGCGAGAAGCGTAGGGCCGTATTCACGTATACTCTCGCCGCGGGCGTTCCGGTTCTCGCCGCATATGGTTGGGTGTGGTTTGGAGTTTTGGATGGCGGATGGTCGATCCAGGAATTCACGAAGTGGATGACCTCGAACGGCAGTGATGTTTACGAATATAAGTCGATACCGTCGAATGCTCTGAAGAGCGTTTGGAATTTGCTCCGGGTATTTTTCGGCGGACGCTTCTCGCTTGCCTTCGGATTTGTCAGCATACCCTGGCTGGTGACGCTGGTTGCACTGATGCTGACGGCTCTGGCCTTTTTTGCCGCGGGCGTCACCAAGGAACTGCGCTCGCGGAGCCGGTTGCCGCAAGTCCCCGAGGCGGATGAGACGCCGGATGCATGCAAGAAGTTGATGACCAAGTTCGCATTAGCGTGGGGAGGGGCGTTCAGTTTATTTCTTTTCTTCTGGCTTACGCAATATCCGTACTATCGGCTCTTTTTTTTGCCTGCGTTGACCTTGCTGATTGGAATTGTGTTGAGGAGCCGACGCCCGCAGCCGATCAAGCACAGGATTGGCCCTTTGCCCGCTTTCGTAGTGTTCATGGCAACTCTCAACTTCACGTTCTACATCTATCCCTACTCGCAGATCGAAGCGAATTCGTCACGTAAACTAGCCGCCGACGCCAAAGGAATCTGGAACGACGATACGCTTGTCCTGTATAAGGACTTCACCTGCGATAACTGGATGATGAAGTATTTCAATACTCAGACGACGTGGAGCAGGGTCGATTTCAGTAATGGAGAGAATGTGGCTCGTCAGGTACGCGAGGCGCTTGGGAAGCGGCGTGCTGTGTGGGTTGACACAACCGTGCTTGGGTACCTCGCCTCTACTCCCGAAGCGCGCGTGTGGCTGGAAAACGATGCGAGGCTGTCTGGCAACTGGGGGGTCGCGAACAAACACAACTACATCCAGTTCGCGCAACTTGTCCCTCGCTGACAGTGTCTATCGTTCAGGATCGGAAGGCGAAGCGCCGCGACGCCGGGTTGCACGAGTTATGGGCGAACCTCGGCCACGACGAGCAGCGTCTGTCCAATCGGAAGGCTCCCCCCCCTCTTTATCCATTGCGCTTCGATTGCGAGAGGCAGGCTTAGCAAGTTGTTCAACCAGGCTGCAGCCGGCCCAACTCCACTGGCTGGGGGCGCCGACAAGAGTGGCTCCCAAATCCGAAACTTGAGCCACGCCACGGGAAGAAGCAGTGCATTCAGATAGGTGGCGTACAACACCCTGCATCCGGCCTGCTCAATCCGGGACACAAGGCGGGATCGCGTGAACCGCTGCCGTTCGAAAATGTATTCCGAATGCCGGCTGCGAAGACATTCGAGGGCCGCGGTTCGCAACACCAGCAAACCACCGGGCCGCACGACTCTGGAAAATTCGCGGAACGCCAATAGATCCGATCCGCTCTCAAGGTGAGCGATTACATCCAACGAGATCAACGCGTCGAACATGCCGCTGCGGAGAGGTAATTGCGTGATGTCACCCTGAACCAAGCGCGAGAGCCCACGGCGTCTGGCATGATCGAGACCAAGCGCGCTCAAATCCAACGCGGTCAAACGCCAACCGTGGCGATCGGCCAGAAACTTAGCCGTGTGGCCTGTCCCGCATCCCGCTTCCAGCACATGTTCGACTGCCCTGAACGCGAGCCACCGGTCGATGAGTCCGATGAGGATTTCGCGCTGTCCCCGGTACCACCAAAGATCATCTTCAGCTCTTGCTATGTTCCCAAACTCGGCAGGGTTCATTCCCTTTTCACTCAACGGTAGCCATCCTATTCTGACACCGGTGTGGTGGCTCCCATGGTATTCGAAAGCGCGGCGTATGCCTCCGCCAAAGGACACACCCGCGCGCCAACCCAATTTCGCTTGGATCCCTTCCAGTAAGCTTACACTCGAAAATTATACGCCGCTTGCGGCTGTATGATTGAGATAAATCAGCAGCCGGAAATCTATTCCGCCCAGATCCAGCGGGCGGCCAATAGCATCGCGGCGGCAATCCCGGCCACCCGCACCCATTGGCGCGCACGGCCGGTCCGTGCAGGCATATCCGCCGCTGGTTGCAACAGCGCGGTCCACTTTTTCGAGACCACGCGGTTCCACCACATCAGGAATCCGGTTATGAAGAACATCCCCGGCGCCAGTCCGAACAAGATCCACGGCAGGCGCAGCACGACACTCATTTGGTTGAGCGTCATGAAACGCGCGTTGTGCAGCGGACCCAGCAAATCGATGGCCCGGCTGGCAAGCGACAGCCGGTCGAACCGGTCCACCAGAATCACCTCGCCCGTCGCGCGATCGACAAACACTTTGTTGTTGCCCTGTTCGCGTCCGTCAAACGCCGTTTTCATGCGGACTTCAAATGGCTCGCTGGCTTTCTCCGGCATGCGAATGCGCGCGATATGCCCATCCGGAACGGCGGCCTGGGCCTGTTTCACGACCAGGGCTAAGTCCGCTTGCCTGCCCTTCTCCACCGTGCCATGGGGCTTCTTGGCCCGCGCCACGCCGCCCGTCACCGAGTACAGAACGCCTCTCGTCGCCTCCGGGAACCCGTACTCAACGCCCGTAAAGGCGAAAAATGCCAGACCCACGGCCAGCCAGAACCCGCCTGCATGATGGAGGTCCCAATTAAAGCGCTTCCACGTGGTGCCGCGCTGGATCATCGCGCGTTGCTTCCACAGTCGCGGGCCGGGCCACCAGATCACCGCACCGGTCATGCACAGAAGTAACAGCGCCAATGCCCCGATACCGTTTACCATCCGGCCGGTCTTGCCGGCAAGAAGATTGTGGTGCAGGTCACGAAGGAAGCCCCAAACGCCCGCACGGCGGTCAATGACCTGAACAACCGCTCCCGTTTCCGGATCCACCGCCAAGCGCAGATCCGTTCCAGGCAGCCGGGCCTTCTGCTTACCCTTTCCCCGCTCCGCCTTCTGTATTTGGAGCTCCACGACATCACCGGCGGTGTTGAAGCGGACGTCCTCGATCTCGAAGCCGGGGTAGTGTTCCAGCACGCCACGAGCGAGTTCGCCGAGCGGCATCGCACGCGCAACCGGCGCCGTGGCCTGATGCGCGGTACCCTCGATCTCGGGCAGGTACACCAGCGCCGCGCCCGACAACCCAACAACCAGCGCTAACAGGCCCACCGCGAGGCCAGTATAGAGGTGAATCCAGAAGAGCCACTTGCGGGGTTTCCAGTGGGCCGGGCTGGTGAAGAAAGTACGCATGGCGCGAAGTTTCGTTCCAGCTTATCTCTTTCGCAACTCGATTGCAACTGGAATATAGGGCAGGAATCTCTGCACATCCAGCCTGGATGCTATTGCGTGTGTGGAGGCAGCTTATCTGGAAGCTAGTTGCAAGCAGTTTGCTTAGTGGGTCAGATCATGGCGCAGGCCGCTTCCGATGTGGGTCGCTGCGTGTTGGCCAGAGTAATGCGTCAGATTGCCCCGCCTGGAATATGATGAGTTATGCGACTGAAATCCGCGTTGTGGTGTTTGTTTCTCGCGAGTCTGGCTTGCGCGCAGACTGCCCAGGTCACTCCGTTGCTCACCAAGGACCTCACCGGCCTTCCCGGCAAAGAGGGCGCGCTGGCCACGGTGGAGTACGCCCCTGGCGCCAGCGGGCAAATCCATCGTCACAACGCGCACGTATTCGTGTACGTGCTGGAGGGATCTATCGTGATGCAGGTCGAAGGTGGGAAGCCAGTCACGCTAACGCCAGGGCAGACCTTCTATGAAAACCCGCAAGACGTCCATACCGTCGGGCGCAATGCGAGCGCTACCCAGCCCGCCAAGTTCCTGGTGATGATGGTCAAAGATAAAGGCGCTCCCACTACGGTGCCGGTGGGAAAGTAAGGAGCCGGCCGCGCATCGAATCGCGCTCAGTGCGTCAAATCGTAGACGAAGTAGTTCATGCCGATCCGGTAAGCCAGCGAGGCGTATTTCTCCGGATACTCGGGGTCGTCGGAGTGCTCCCAGGCATCGCCCATGTCCATGTTGTGGCAGATGGCGACCATGATGCGGCCCTTGTCGTCGTAAATGCCGCGCCAGTGGGCTTCGTAGCCGTCCCGTTCGAAGGTGCGGCCGGATTCCAGAAATTGGGCCCCCGGAATCTGCGTGCGGTCGGAAATGTCATAGAGCACGTGAAACACCGGGTCGCTGACGGGAAGGTCCACCCAATCCCGGTCGGGAAACACACGCCGCAGGCTATCTTCGAAAATGCTCCACTCCTGCGCGCCGTGGAAATCGTCGATCATCAGGAAGCCGCCGCGCAGCAGGTACTCGCGCAGTTGTTTGGCCTGGTCAATGGGGAGCACCCAATGCCCTACTTCGACGCCGTAAATGGTGGGCCAGTTGTAAATGTCGTCGCTGCCGTCGAGGTCGACTACCTGTTCCACCGAACGGGTGTCAATCCGCGTCAGCCGCCGCACGCCCGTAAGCAGGTGCCGGTCGGAGCGGGGATAGTCCATCGTCCAGTAGCCGGGAAACGCTCCGTACATGGAATTTCGCGGATAACCGGTGATATCGGGGTAGCGCAAACGAGCGCGGGTCCACTCCGCGGGACGGTTGGCATCGGCCGGAATGGGAAACTTCTGATACTCCAGGGCGGGCCACTCGCGGAAGGGATTCTGGGCCCACAAGACGCCCAAGGCCGTGAATCCTAGCAAAGCGAGAAACAGTGGAGTGCGCCAGCGCATAGGCGGGTGGGAATCGGTCTCAGAATAGCACAGGCGCCAGCCGCGCCCCGCTCGTTCCAACTCGCGTTCGCTATTTCGCCGGTGTCTGGCCGAGAGCGTCCGGCTCAACGGTATTGTTATTGCGCGGAGTCTTCCACAGACTGTCTCCCCACCAGGCATCGCCATTCCTGGTGCGCTGGCGCTTGCCCTGGCGGATTTCAATTTGTTCCAGAGTGGCCACGGCGGCGGGCTCCTCCATTTCGAGAGTCATGGTCTGTGGCTTACCGTTCTTGTCCGCGAATTCGAGGGTTAGCATTTGATGCAGAACTCGTTCCGGACTCACGCGCTGGGGGAGACGCCACACCTTATACAAGGGAGCGTCACTCGGCGGGTTAGACTTGGCTCCCAGTTCGGCTTCTTGGATGTCCGTGTACGCGACGGCGGTAGTAGTCTTGCCGGAGCGAAACGTGATCTTCCGCCCTTCCAGCACCACGATCCCTGCAGCGCCAGGCGAGATCCCCTCCAGGTTCCCTACCGTGTATAAGGCCGGTCCGCCAGGGGCAGCGGCAAACACAACGGTGCACCACAAAAGCAAAGCCACACCCGCGCGCACATGAAGTTGTCTCATGATCGGGAAATCGGATGAAACGGGGAACAACTTTAGCGTGGTTAGTTCGACGGCGAATGATAAATATCGTGCAGCCGGATCAAACCGGCGCAGATGCCGGCGCCAGGATCGACCACCGGCAACACATAGATCTGCGACGGCCGGTCCTCCATCAGCGCCAGCGCGGTATGCACCAATGCTTGCGGATCGACGGTGACCGGCGACACCGTCATGACGTCCGACGCCCGCAGCGGACGTATGTCATCGTGGTTGCGCAGCGCACGCCGCACATCGCCGTCGGTAATCAGCCCCAGCAGGCGGCGATCGGCGGAAACGACGCACGCCGCGCCCAACGGCCGGGCCGACATCTCAATGACCACGTGCTTGAGCGGATCGTCCGCCTTTACCCAGGCCACTTCATCCCCGCCGTGCATCACGGCCGCCACGCGCAAGCGCAGGTTGTGCCCCAGTTGCCCGGCTGGATGAGAACGGTGAAAATGTTCCGCCCGGAAACCGCGCGCCTGCATCAGCGCCACCGCCAGCGCGTGTCCCAGAGCCAAAGACACCACGCTGCTGGCAGTCGGCGTAAATCCTTCCGGATCGGCCTCGCGTTGCACGGAGGCATCCAGCACCACGTCCATCTCCGCGGCCAGCGGCGAGCGCAAGCTGCCCAGAATACCGATGAGCCGCGCGTCGATCGCGCGCAAAGGCCAGACCAGATTCAGCAATTCGCCGGTGGAACCCGACTTGGAAATCATGACCACCGGATCGCCGGCCTGGCACACGCCAAAATCGCCGTGGCCCGCTTCACTGGGATGCAGGAATACCGCCGGGGTGCCCGTGCTTTGCAACGTGGCAACCACTTTGCGCGCGACATGACCGGACTTCCCCAGCCCGGTAACCACCACTTTTCCGGGATGTTCACGAATCAGATCGACCGCGCGCAGAAGGTTGTCGCCGATGCGTTCCGCCGCGGCCAGGACCGACTCCGCCTCGGTTTGCATGGCGCGCCGCGCGGCAGCCAGCCAGTCTGCCCGTTCACTCATCTAATACATGATAGGGGGTTTCGAAGAGAACCCTGTTGGTACAGACCTTGGAGGCACAAACTCTCCCGGCGCTCCCACGAAGGCAGGAGTCGTGAGGCTTAGCAAGGCGTAACCGTCAGTAGCGTTCCCGGCGTGGCGGGCGTGCGCCACCTCCGCCTTCGCGGGGAGCCATCGGACGGGCCTCATTCACCACCAGAGTACGGCCCAGCAGGTCCTGGCCATGGCAGGTTTCGACGGCCTTGGCCGCCAGCACATCGTCGTTAATTTCAACAAATCCAAAACCCCGCGCCTGGCCCGTGAAGCAGTCCCGCATTACGGTCACTGAATCGATCACAACTCCATGGTCAGTAAAGAAATTCTGTACTTCCGTCTCATTGGCCGTGTACGGCAGATTCCCCACAAAAAGCTTCTTCACTTTAAGCTCCTCCCGTTACTGGAGACTGCAGCAGAGAGGCACCGGCGGGACTGTGAAGATGGGACAGACGAGCAGACGGAGACTCCAACTTGACACTCCAATACGCGAGTAGTATGCCACCAATCGCCAACGGAGTCAAAGGGCAAAACCGGCGTTTTGCTCGGGTTATCGCTTATATCCGATCTTGCGGAGGAACCCCTGGCGGATCTCGCGGTCGTTGGCGGATTCGATTCCCTGGGGTGAACTCCCATCGATGACGCCGAGAATTCCCCGCCCCTGCGCGGATTCGGCGACGATCACTTCCACGGGATTAGCCGTCGCGCAGTAAATGTTGCAAACCTCCGGGACCTCGCGAATACGGCCCAGGACGTTGATCGGGTAACCTTCGCGCATCGCGATGACAAAAATGTGGCCAGCGGCGATGGCCTGCGCGTTTTCCGTCGCGATTCCTTCGAGTTCCGTATCGTTGCCTTCGACGCGGATCAGGCACGGCCCGGACGCTTCATTAAACGCCACGCCGAATTTCATCTGCGGCACCGTGTTTACGATCGCTTCGTAAATATCCTCGACCGACTTGATGAAGTGGCTCTGCCCAACGATGATGTTGCCGTTCTCAGGGACGATCAGACGGACAGTTTTCAGTTCCATACGCCTTCTCACTATAAAATGAAACGTGCCCTCGCATCCGAAAGGCCACCTGCGGAGAGGCCATTCCCAAAAGAAGAAGTCTCCGCGCCTGATTCACGGACGCTTGAGCGTGCATCGTGACGGCTACGGCTTCGTCATGCCGGACGAGCCGGTACCCGGCATCAAGGGCGACATCTATCTCGGCAAAGAAGAAGCCGAGCGCGCCATGCACGGCGATCGCGTCGCCATCCGCATCAAACGCCTGGAGCGCGACGGGCGCGCCCACGGCGAGATCATGGAGGTGCTCAAGCGTGCGCACGCGACGATCGTCGGCGAATTCCGCAGCCGTAAGCGTGGCGATTTTGTGGTGCCTCACGACGAACGCATCCGGCAATGGATTGAAATTCCCGAGGGGCTGGCTCTGCCCGCGAGCGGCAAAGCCATCCACCGTGTCGGTGCGCGGGCCGTTGAAGTGCACTCGGTTGCGGACCTGGAGGGCTTGATCGTCACTGCCGAGATCGTCGATTTCGGCGAAGATGGCGACCGGCCCATCGGACGTGTGATCGAGATTTTGGGCCATCCGGACGATTTCGGCATCGACGTCGAGATCCTGATTCGCTCGCATCATATTCCGCACCAGTTTCCGGATGACGTATTGGATCAGGCGCGGACGATCCCCGGTCCGATCCCCGAAACCGAGATCGCCAAACGGCGTGACTTCCGGTCGTACGAAATCGTAACCATCGATGGCGAAACGGCGCGCGACTTCGACGACGCCGTATGGGTTGACCGTCTTGATAACGGCCACTGGGCGCTGCACGTGCACATTGCCGATGTCAGCTACTACGTCCGCCCGGGCAGTCCGATCGACCGCGAGGCGCTGTTGCGCGGCACCAGCGTTTACTTTCCGGACCGCGCGGTTCCCATGCTCCCGGTGGAGCTTTCGACGGACCAGTGCTCGCTGCGGCCACATGAAGACCGCTTAGTCATGAGCGCGCTGCTGGAGATAGACAGTCACGGCGACGTGGTGGCGCAGGACTTCACGCGCGGCATCATCCGCAGCGTGGAGCGCATGACCTATACGGCGGTGCACAAGGTTCTGGAAGGCGATTTGGAGTTGCGCGAACGTTACTCGCCGCTCGTGAAGCGTTTCGAGATGATGCGGGAGTTGGCATTGCTGCTCAACCGCAAGCGCCAACGCCGCGGGTCGATTGACTTCGATCTGCCGGAGCCGCTGCTCGAATTCGACGACTTCGGCGAGATGACGGGAGTGGCCCGCGCTCCCCGCAACATCGCGCACCGGTTGATCGAAGAGTTTATGCTCGCGGCCAACGAAGCTGTGGCAGCCCATCTGGAAGCCGCTGGCGAGACTATGATCTTCCGGATCCATGAACGGCCGAATCCGCAGCGAGTGCTGGAGTTCGAGGAAGTCGCCACTCAGTTCGGTTATTCGCTCACGGCGGGTGCCGCTCCAGTCAAGAAGCTCCGGACCGAGGTTCTAGCGGTCGATATTCCTCTTCTCACTTCACGCAGTTACCAGAAGCTGGTCGCCAAAATCGAGGGCAAGCCCGAGGAGCGCATTCTGAGCTACCTGATGCTGCGCTCGCTCAAGCAGGCGCGCTATAGCGAAGTCAACCAGGGGCATTTCGCGCTGGCGGCAGTGAGCTACACGCATTTCACTTCCCCTATCCGGCGCTATCCGGATCTGATCGTGCACCGGTTATTGGGAGCGCACCTGGACCGCCAGCCTTGCGACGCGGACCTGCACGCCATCGCGGATCAATCGTCGGCAACCGAGCGCCGCGCCGCCGAGGCCGAGCGTGAACTCGTGGAATGGAAAAAAGTAAAGTTCATGATCGACCGCGTGGGCGACGAGTTCGAGGCGCTCATCATTTCTACAACCCGCTTCGGGTTTTTTGTAGAGTTACGAAACTTGTTCATCGAAGGGCTGGTTCCCATCGACACGCTCCCCGGCGACCGCTTCGAGTACCGGGAGAATATCCGCAAGATCATGGGCGCGCGCCACCGCCGCCAGTTCTCGATCGGCGACAGCATCGTGGTGCGCCTGGACCGCGTGGACGGCGTGGAGAAGAAGCTAACGTTTGGGTTTGTGCGCTACTCGCGTTGAAATCACGTCTCTTCGCGGCCCAGCCACTTTTCGACCACGGGTACATGGTAAGTCAGCAACTTGTCGACCAGGGATTCGGGCGACGTGTCCGCAATCAGCATCTGGCGATGGAGAGGTTTGACGAACTGCTCCGCGACTGCGTGATCAAACATCCGCAGAAGCGGGTCGTAGTAGCCGGCAACGTTCAACAGACCACACGGTTTCCGTTGCAAACCGAGCTGGGTCCAGGTCAGGATTTCGCAGAACTCTTCGAAGGTTCCGTAACCACCAGGCATGGCTATGAAGGCATCGGAGAGGTCCGCCATCATCGCTTTGCGCTCATGCATGGAATCCACAATGCGCAGGTCTTTCACTTGCAGGTCCGCGACTTCTTTGGCCACCAGTCCGTGTGGAATCACCCCGATCACATCACCACCCGCGGTTCTTGCGGTGTCGGAGAGAATCCCCATGAGCCCGACATGCCCGCCGCCATAAACAATGGTGATGTTCTTCGCGACCAGATACTTCGCGAGCGACTCCGCTGCCTCCGCGTACTCCGGGCGTGCGCCGGGGCTCGATCCACAGAAGACGCAGATCCGTTTGATCCTGTCACGTCTGATCACGTCAATAAATCGCCTTCTCGCCCGGTGGGCGCGTTTTCCAGCGCCGGTGAATCCACAGCCACTGATCCGGATATCTGCGTATCGCGGCCTCCAGGCGCGCATGGACGCTCTGCGTGTCGGTGGCGACATCCCCCGTCATTTCCACTTCGGGCTCGAAATGCAGCACGTAGCGTCCGGCTTTCTCGGACCACACCGCATAACCCGGGACCACGGCCGCGCCGCTATGGTGCGCCAATTTAACGAAAGCGCTCCCCGCGCAGGCTTTACTGCCGAAGAAGTCCACGAAGACGCCCTCCGCCGGCGTAGTGTTCTGGTCAATGAGAACGCCCACCGCCTCCCCGGCCTTCAGCGCCCGCAGAATGCCGCGTGCCGCGTCTTTCTTGGCGATCACCGGATTACCGGAGAGCGCCCGGTAGTGTTCCACTAAGGCATCAATTTTGACGTTGTCAATGGGGCGCACCACGATACGCATCGGCACGTCAAGATAGGCGTGCGCGAAAGCGCTGAGTTCCCAATTTCCCAGGTGCGCGGTGGCGACAAGAACTCCCTTGCCCCGCGCTCGGGCGCGTTGGAAGTTTTCCAGACCTTCATAACCGATCCACTCGCTGACGTTTTCCCGGTTGATTTGTGGGAATCGCGCAAAAGCGACCACCAAGCGGGCGATCGAATTGAACACGCCGGTGGTGATGCGCTCACGTCCCGCGAAGCCGGCCATCTCGAGATTTGTGAGAGCCGTGCGGCGAAGCCGGGGAAGCGCCACGTCGAGCACACGCGCGTAAAAACGAGCCAGACGGTTGGCCCTGGCAAGCGGCGTCGCGGAAAGCGTCGCCAGCACCAGGCGCGCCAGCCAGTATTCGACGGTCTTCACTCGATCCAGCCGCCCCCAAGCACCAGTTCGCCTCGATAGAACACAGCGGCCTGACCCGGAGTCACCGCCCTTTGCGGTTCATCGAAGTGCACTTCGAGGCGGGATCCGCCCGCCATTGGAAGCAGCGTTGCGGGGGCGGCCAGGTGCTTGTTGCGGATCTTCACTTCGGCGCGCACCGGCGCGGCGGGCGCGGCAATCGAAATCCAGTTGATGTCTTTGGCCAACATAGACGCGCGCAGCAAATCGTCATTGCGGCCGATCACCACGCGCCGGGTCGCGGGCTCGGTTGAAATCACATAGAGAGGCTCTGCCGCGGCCACGCCCAACCCACGCCGCTGTCCCACGGTGAAATGGTGAACGCCCGAGTGCTCGCCGACGACTTGGCCTTCCGCCGTTACGATCTCACCGGCGGTCGCGGACTGCGCGATTCCCTGCTCCCTGAAATACCCTTCGATGAACGCAGCGTAATCCCCGTTCGGGACAAAGCAGATTTCCTGGCTGTCGGGCTTGGCCGCCGTGGGAATTCCCAATTCGCGCGCCAGTTCGCGGACCCGCGACTTTTCCATTCCGCCCAAAGGAAAGCGGGTGCGCGCGAGTTGTTCCTGCCGCAGGCCGAAGAGAAAGTACGTCTGATCCTTGGCGCGATCCACGCTGCGGCGCATCTCCCAGCGCCCGCTAACTGCATTCCAGGAAATCCGCGCGTAGTGGCCGGTCGCGATTTCCCGCGCGCCCACGCCTTCGGCCATTTCCAGGAACTGGTCGAACTTGATGAAGTTGTTGCACAGCGTGCAGGGGATGGGCGTTCGCCCGGCCAAATATTCGTCCACAAACGGCTTGACCACCTGCTGCTCGAAGCGGTCTTCGAAATTGACCACATAGTAAGGAATGTCGAGAAGTTGCGCGACGTGCCGCGCGTCGTAGACGTCATCCAGCGAGCAGCAGCGGCCAGTCGCGTGTTCCGTCGCAGTTTCCGGAATGCGTTTCTGATTCCAGAGCTGCATGGTCATGCCGATGACCTGCTCGCCATCGCGGCGCAGCAGTCCGGCCACTACAGAGCTGTCCACTCCGCCGGACATGGCGACGGCGATCGGCGGGTTAGACATACGCCGGGGCCAGCTTTCTGAGGCGGGCAACAACCTCCACCACCGCGTCGATCAATGCCGCAACCTGCTCCACAGTGTTCGAACGGCCCAGCGAAAAACGCACGCTCGAACGGGCCTGTACTTTGCCGAGTCCAATGGCCGCGAGCACATGCGATGGCTCCGTCGCGCCGCTGGAGCAGGCCGACCCGCTCGACACGGCAAAGCCCTTCAGATCGAGAGCGATCAACAGTGGCTCGCTGTCGATACCATCGAAACGCAGATTCGACGTGTTGCCCACACGGAGAGCGCCCCTTCCGTTGACGTGCACGCCGTCAATGCGGGCCAGAATTCCCAGTTCCAGACGGTCGCGCAAAACTCCCTGGCGGACTGCTTCGGCGGCAGCCGCTTCCCGGACCCAATCCGCGGCGCGGCCAAATCCGGCAGCGGCAGGGACGTTCTCGGTCCCGGCACGTAACTTACGTTCGTGCGGCCCGCCATACAGGAGTGGCCGCAACTCGCTCCCCTTCCGCACGTATAGAGCGCCCACACCCTTGGGCCCGTAGATCTTGTGTGCGCTGACCGAGTAAAGATCCACGCCCAACTCGCCCACATCGACCGGAATCTTGCCGATTGCCTGCACGCCATCGGAGTGCATCAGCACTCCGGCTTCGCGCGCGATGCGTACGATTTCCGAGATCGGCTGAACCACGCCTAATTCGTTATTGACGTGCATGACGCTGATGAGCCGCGTGTCTGGACGGATCGCCGCGCGTACCGCCTCCGGATCGACCACGCCGCGCTGATCCACGGGAACCAAGGTAGCCGACGGAAGTTGCGCGACAGCCTGTAACACGGCGGGATGTTCCGCCGTAGTCGTGATCACGTGCCCGGGGACGCCGAATATCGCTAGATTATCGGCTTCCGTGCCGCCGCTGGTGAAAACGATCTCCTCTGCCTTGGCCCCGAGGACGCGCGCAACAGAACGCCGAGCGTCATCGAGCACGCGCCGGGCCTCCTGACCAAACTGGTGAATGCTGGACGCGTTGCCAAACACCTCCGTCAGCAAAGGAGCCATGACTTGAAAGACTTCCGGGGAGACGGGCGTGGTCGCGTTATGGTCGAAGTAATAGCGTTCCACGGCATTACAATTTTATCAGGGCATGCCTAATCCACTTATTACGCTCACCACGGACTTCGGCCTTTCCGACCAGTTTGCCGGGGTCATGAAGGGAGTCATTTCCGGAATCGCACCCAGCGCGCGAGTTATCGATATCAGCCACGATATCGCCGTCTACAACGTCGCGGAGGCTGCGTTCGTCATCGCTGAAGCCTGGCCCTACTTCCCGAAGGGCACGATTCACGTCGTCGTTGTCGACCCCGGCGTCGGTACTTTACGGCGGCCGCTGCTGGCCGAAGCGGGTGGTCATTTTTTTATCGCGCCGGATAACGGCGTCCTCTCGATGGTCTTTGACGCCGCGCCGCATAAGGTCCGGGTCATCTCCAATCCCAAGCTCATGCGCGGAGAAATCAGCAGGACCTTTCACGGCCGCGATGTGTTTGCTCCCGCCGCGGCGCATCTGGCCAAAGGCGTCAAGCCAGTGGCATTCGGCAAACGTCTTACCGGCTACGTCCGCGTGTGGCTCAGCAAGCCGTCCAAGAACGGAAAGAGCAAGTGGCGTGGAACGATCCTCAAGGTAGACCGCTTCGGCAACCTCATCACGAATTTCGCGGCCAAGGAATTCGAGGGAGTGAAGACCCGCCCGTTCGAACTGCGCGCTGGGACCAAGCGCATTCACCGTCTGGCCCTGAACTACGCGGAGGCCGGGGAGGGCGAATTGTTCGCCATCATTGGCAGCTCGGGTTACCTGGAAATCGCTACCAACCAATCTTCCGCCGCAAGTTTGATTGGCTGCAGCGCCGGCGCGCCCGTCGAACTGGATCTGGATTAGGCGGCGAAAAACTCTCGCGCGGCGGCCGCGGTATAACGAATGTCCTCTTCGCTGTGAGCCGTCGACAGGAACGCGGCTTCGAATTGCGATGGCGCAAGATAGATCCCGCGCTCCAGCATGAAGTGGAAGAACCGGCCGAAGCGGGCCGTGTCGCATTTCTTGGCCGATTCCCAATCCGTCACCGGTTCCGGCGAGAAGAAGTAAGTGAACATGGCGCCGACACGGTTAATCGTCACGCCGGGTGGAACCCACGCGGTCAGTTGCGCGGCACGCTGTTCGAGTTGCTCGTAGAGTTCCGGATGCGCCATAAGATACCGTAGCATTGCCAGTCCCGCCGCAACCGACAGCGGATTCCCGGATAGCGTGCCCGCCTGATACACCGGACCCAGCGGCGCGACTTTCCGCATGATGTCGTGGCGTCCACCGTAAGCCGCGATGGGCAGGCCGCCGCCCATGATCTTGCCTAGTGTTGTGAGATCCGGCTTGATCCCAAAACGCTGCTGGGCGCCGCCGAGCGCCACGCGGAAGCCGGTCATCACTTCGTCCAAGATCAGCAGCGTGCCATAGCGTGTAGTCAGTTCGCGCAGGGCCTCGAGGAATCCCGGCGCGGGCGGTACACAACCCATATTTCCCACCACGGGCTCGACGATCACCGCGGCGATCTGATCGCCTCGCTCAGCGAAGGTCTTCTCCACCGCGGCGATGGAATTGAACGGTAGCGCGATCGTAGTTTCCGCGAACGCTTTGGGAACGCCAGCCGTAGCCGCGATGCCCAGCGTCGCCATCCCCGACCCAGCCTTCACCAGCAGCGAATCTACGTGGCCGTGGTAGCAGCCTTCGAACTTGACCGTCAGATCCCGCCCCGTAAAGCCACGTGCCAGACGCAGAGCGCTCATGGTCGCCTCGGTACCGGAATTCACCAGGCGAACCATCTCCATGGAAGGCACCACCCGCGAAATCAATTCGGCCAGCTCCACCTCGCGCTCCGTCGGCGCGCCGAAGCTTGTGCCGCTCTCGAGCGCCTCGCGCAAAGCATCAATCACCGGTTGCGGACGGTGGCCCAGCAGCAGCGGTCCCCACGATCCCACGTAGTCGATATACGAATTGCCGTCCACATCGAAAATACGCGAGCCTTCGCCGCGAGCGATAAAGCGCGGAGCCCCGCCCACGCCGCGGAAGGCACGTACCGGCGAATTTACGCCACCAGGGATACGGGTTTGCGCCCGCGCAAACAATTCTTCCGATCGGGAGGTCTTCATAGGCCAGCGCGCGAGCTTTCCGGAATCACGCGATTCAGGAACACGCTCATCAGAACTTCCTGCAGCGTCCCGTTCAAATTGCTCAACAAACGTGAGCGCAGCTCGAGATATGGCTGCGTGCCGGCAAACAGGTCCTGCATCAATTCCCGGAAACGCGGACTGCGCCGGATGAACTGCACCATCCGGGCAGGCACGGAATGGAACAAAAAAGTCCCCAGAAACACGCGCCGCGCAAGCGTGGAGGCAAACTCCAGGTCCAGTCCAAATTCGCGGGAAATCAAGGAGCGGTACGCATCCGCTTTTTCCGCAATCCCGTGAGCGTCGTCCAACACTACGCGACTCGCCAAGTCGCCGGAGCGCATCGCATAGTACAAGCCTTCGCCGGTAATGGGATCAACCAATCCACCGGCATCCCCCACCGCCAGCCAACCGTTTCCAGCCAGGCGATTCTTCTTCCATCCCGCCGGAGCGAGCGAAGGCAGCACATGGCCATAGAACGGAGAACCCCTCCAGGCGATTCCCCGTTCATCCATATAACGCTCCAGGCGTGCCCGCATGTCCCGCGCGGAAACGCCCTTGCCGCAAATGCCCACCGAGAGATGTCCGCATCGCGGGAACACCCAGATGTAGCCCTCCAGCTTGGGCAGAAACTGAATGTCGATCTCATCGCGGCTCGCCGGCACGTAGTAGCCCAGCGCGCTCATCGTGTCCTGGGAGCTCCATTCCGTGCCGACCTCGCGCAAGGGATTGCGTGCTCCCGTGGCGACGACACAAAAGTCCGCCTCGGCGACACCCGCCCGTGTACGCAGCCGCCATCCACGCTCGCGTCTTTCGATGCCGAGCACACGCGTCTTCTCGATCGCCGCGCCCGCTTTGGCCGCGCGCTGCAATAGCATGCCGTTCAAATCGACACGCGAATACACCACCAGCGGCCGCGCCAGCGGCATCTTCACTTCACCCGCATTAGGAGCTGAAAGCCAAGTGCTGTGAATCAACTTCTTGGGCGTGTCATTGTCGAGTAGATACGGATACTCCTGGTAAGCCTTGAACGTCAGTCCACCGCCGCAGGGCTTCTCCCACGCAAGTTTCTCGTCAAAAATGGTGACCTTCAGGCCCGCGCGGGCGAGGCGTTCGGCCGCAAACGAGCCCGCCGGTCCTCCTCCTAACACGGCGACGGACTTCATTACTTTTTATCCGCGGGCGGATGACCGGGAGGCAGCGCTTCCGCGGGAGCTGCGCCAGCCGGTCCACCCGCGGGCCCATTCGATGGGCTCATTTGCTTGCTGCGGACCAGCCACTTGTCTCCCTTGCGATCCAGCACGTACTCCATCGCCATCCCGCCGCCCGGCGTCCCTTTGACTGAGAACATCACCGACGCGCGCGCGACGTCTTTTTCAAAAGACACCGAATTTACAGTGGCATCCATGGCGCCCATATTGAGGCCCATGGTCGACGCGCGTTCCTTGAGGTAATCCATGACGCCCTGCTTGACGGCTTCCGGATTCTGAATGTTCTTGGAACAGGCCGCGAGAATCAGCGCGGCGAAGGCCGGTAGGAATCGTTGCACAGAAACGATTATACCGGCAGCGTCACTGTAAAAGCGCCGCGATGCGATCCGGATCGTTGGGGACGACAATCGACTTGTTTCCGAACGTCGATTGCAGCTTCACGCCGTCCGGAGCTTCCAGTTTTCCCGTGTGGTACTTGTAAATGTAATCCGGATCCTTGAGGACGTTGCCGGTGAGCGCGGCCACCACGTCGGCGTTCCTGGCGATCACTCCGGCGGCGGTGAGTTTCCGGATCCCCGCGAGCGTAGCGGCCGATGCCGGCTCGCAACCGATTCCCGCGCGGCCGATCATGGCCTTTGCGTCCGCGATTTCCTGCTCGGTGACTTTTTCCACGGTTCCGTTGCAGGAACGCACCTCGTGCAGCGCCTTGGGCCAGGACACAGGGTCGCCGATGCGGATCGCCGTCGCCAGCGTCTCCGGGTTCGTGACCGCTTTGAATTCCCCGCCGTGAACGAACATTTCGTGGAACGGCGCCGCGCCCGCGGCCTGAATCACGGCAATGCGCGGCAGCTTGTCGATCAGACCCAGTTCGCAGGCTTCGCGCAACGCTTTCCCGAACGCCGAAGTGTTGCCGAGATTTCCACCGGGCAGTACGATCCAATCCGGCGCCTGCCAGTCGCGCTGATCCAACATCTCGAAGACGATGGTCTTCTGCCCTTCCACGCGGAAGGGATTCATCGAGTTCAGCAGGTAGATGCCGAGGCGAGCGGCCAGCACGCGCACCAGCGCCAGGATCTGATCGAAGTTGGCTTCCACTTCGAGCGTGCGCGCGCCGTATTCCAGCGCCTGCGCGAGTTTCCCGAAGGAGATGTTCCCGCGCGGCAGAAAGATCAGTGCTTCCAGCCCAGCGGCCGCGGCGTAAGCAGCCATGGAAGCCGAGGTATTGCCCGTCGAAACGCACGCGACGCGCTTCATGCCCAAACGCCGCGCCTGTGACGCCCCAGCCGTCATTCCGTTGTCTTTGAAAGAACCGGTGGGATTGAAACCCTGATGCTTGAAGGCGAGCCGATCCAGGCCGCCATACTGCGCCGCAATCGGCGAATCGAGCAAAGGCGTGCATCCTTCGCGTAGCGTCACCACGTGCGCGTAATCATCGAGGAACGGAAACAGTTCGCGGTAGCGCCACACGCCGCTCGCATCCAGCGGAGCATTGTTCAGGCGCCGCTGCCGGAACAGTCCGCGCAATTCCGCGCCGCTGGGCCGTGGTCCGCTATACGTAGCTTCGATCAGACCGCCGCACTGCGGGCAGTTGTAAAGAACCTCGGTGATCGGAAAACGCGCGCGGCAGGAAGACTCAAAGCAGACCAGTTCGGCCCGCACGCTGGAAGACATATGATTTAAGTTTAAGCGCACAGGGCGCAGTTGCGCTCCGCTTACGCGGCCCACCATGCTATCCGTTCACCTCGAATCCGGCCGCGTGGAACTCCGGAGCCAGCCGCTCCCCCGCATTCCGGCGGGCTTTGCCCGGATCCGTCTGCTGGCAGCGGGTATTTGTTCCACCGACCTGGAATTGCAGCGCGGCTACTACGGCTTCTCCGGGACACCGGGACACGAGTTCGCCGGCGAAGTCGTCGCCGTTCACGCTGACGAATCCAAGGACTGGCTAGGCCGCCGCGTCGCGGGTGAAATCAATCTCGCTTGCGGAAAATGCGAATGGTGTAAGCGTGGGCTCGGCCGCCACTGCCCCACGCGCACTGTGCTCGGCATCGTCAGACATCCGGGAGCGTTTCGGGAATTCCTGACGCTGCCGGTCCGCAATCTCCACCGTGTCCCCACATCCATCTCTACGGAGCAGGCCGTTTTCATAGAGCCGGTTGCCGCGGCCTGCGAAATTCTCGCGCAGGTAAAGATTCCACGGGGCGATGCGGTTGCCGTTTTGGGAGACGGGAAGCTCGGATTATTGGTGGCTCAGGTCCTGCAAGCGCATGGCGCGCGCGTACATCTGGTCGGCCGCCACCGCGACAAGATGCGCATCGTCGAAAAGCGGGGCGTCACCACCGAATTGGTTCCCAAGAAGCTTCCGCGGTGTGCCTACCGGTGGGTGGTGGACGCCACGGGCTCCGCCGAGGGCCTGCGGGCTGCGGTCACGATGTGCGAACCGCGCGGCACGGTCATCATGAAATCGACCGTACACGGTCTGATCAGCATCGACACGGCCCCGGTGATCGTCAACGAAGTGACGCTCGTGGGTTCCCGCTGTGGCCGTTTCGAGCCCGCCTTACGGCTGCTGGCTGGAAAGAAGATTGACGTCGCGGGTCTGATCGACGAGGACTTTCCGCTGGATCAGGCGCCCGCCGCGTTCCAACGAGCTGCTACAAAGGGCGTCTTGAAAGTGTTGCTGCGGCCTTCGCGCTAGCCCCTAGCCCTGATCGACCTTTTCGGCATCGCGGCGTAGAAGGCGTGAGACCGCCTAGTTTAACATAGCCGGCACTCGCGACCTTCCAGCAGAAGCCGCTCTGTCGCTAGTATGTGATCTATCCGGTTGAATTCACACATGAACTGTCCGCTTTGAAAAAGCGGCGGGGGAAGCTAGGGGGTGGACACCCCTCAGCAATACTCCGCGGCGGAAACGGAGCGGATGATGAAACTGCAAGACGTATTACTG
>SHUD01000055.1 GCA_009697505.1 Bryobacterales bacterium | reverse complement strand
ATCGTGATCCCGCGGGCTTTCTCTTCCGGCGCGTTGTCGATCGAATCGAAGCTCCGGAACTGCACCTTCGGATTGTGCTTGGCCAGCGTCTTGGTGATCGCCGCCGTCAACGTCGTCTTGCCGTGATCAATATGACCAATCGTCCCCACATTTACGTGCGGCTTACTACGATCAAATTTTTCCTTCGCCATGGTGTCTTTTCCTTGATTAACCGCGCACAACGCTGAAACCCGCTGTGCCATTTTCTTACCGCGCACAACGCTGAAACCCGCTGTGCGTTCTCCGCCGCGCCTCAAAACTGGAGCCGTTGACCAGGATTGAACTGGTGACCTCGTCCTTACCAAGGACGCGCTCTACCAACTGAGCTACAACGGCCGGTAAAACAAAATTCAATACAAAACTTAACTGGTGGACAGGGGAGGATTCGAACCTCCGTAGCTCGCAAGGAGCGGCAGATTTACAGTCTGCTGCCATTAACCACTCGGCCACCTGTCCGCATCGCCACGCGCTCCCGCCCGCACTGCCATCCAAAACGGGAAAACGTCCGCGGCGAAACAACGGCGCGGAATTCGTAGGCGTAAAGTTCAGTATATAGCAAACGTTTCATCATGCGCTACTTCGCAAACTTTCGGGTTGTGGGCTACTTTGAATTTTCCAACTCAGCCCCACGGAGGACGATTTCTTTCAATGCTGGCTGCGGAACCAACAGGCTCCATCTCTTCCCAAAATACACGAGGGTCATAACGGAGTACGGAATGAGGTTAGCGATGGTTAATAAATTCAATCCATCTGAGAGTATTCCAAATAGCGTGTTTAACAGGAACGCGACCGCAAACATGACCACCCCATACTTTCGGCGGTGTAGAATCCCGTAAGAAGAAACGCCACTACCAAACTTCCTCCCCCGCAAGTACCCCATTGCCGCCCCCGCCCCCCAGGGAGTAGACTCTATGGTAGGTGGTGTCAGCTATGCGGCTCAAAGTTTTTCTCGTGGTATTGTGCGGCCTCGGGTGCTTGACAATCCCGGCAGCGGCGCAGAAGAACAAAATCGACAAGGCGGCCCAACCCGGCGGGACCACCGCCAAGCCGATGACCGACAAGCAGCGGCGCCAGCAGCAGGAGCGCCTGCGCAAGGAACTGGAAACGCCGTTCAAGAAGTGGCTGGACGAAGACGTCGGCTACGTCATCAGCGATGATGAGCGCAAAGCCTTCAAAGCCATGTCCACCGATGAGGAACGCGAGCAGTTCATCGAACAGTTCTGGCTACGGCGCGACCCGACGCCGGACACCGAAGAAAACGAATACCGCGAAGAGCACTACCGCCGCATTGCCTATGCGAATCAGAATTACGCCTCCGGCATTCCGGGCTGGCGCTCGGATCGCGGCATGATCTACATCAAGTATGGTCCGGCGGATGAAACCGAGAGGAATAACGGCGGGACGCAGGAACGCCGCATTGAAGAAGGCGGCGGCACCACCAGCATGTATCCGTACGAGAGATGGCGCTACCGCTACATCGAAGGGCTGCCTCCCAACGTGGAAATTGAATTCGTGGATAAGACGCTTACCGGCGAATTCCGGATGACCATGGATCCGTCAGAGAAAGACGCCCTGATGCTGATTCCCGGAGCCGGCCTGACTATGTGCGAACAAATGGGCCAGTGCAGCAAGACCGACCGCTTCCAACGTACCGACGGCACCCGCCTTGGCGTAGGACGGAACGGGTACATGCCTCAGTCCATGACCCAGTTCAACCGCATGCAGCAGTTTTCCAAGCTCCAGGCGGCTCCGTCGGTGAAGTTTAAGGATCTGGAAGCCGCGGTCAATTCGACCATCAAGTACAACCTGCTGCCCATGAAGGTGCGCGCGGATTTTATTCCGGTCACCACCACGTCGGTGTTATCCAACATCACGATTCAGTTCGACCGCAAGGACCTGCAATTCAAGCAGAAGGCCGGCGTGTCCACGGCCACGGTGAACATTTACGCGCGCATTACCTCGATGGCCCGCCGCCCGGTGAATTGGTTTGAAGACGTGGTCAACGTGGACGTGCCCACCGACATGCTGCAGGAAGCCGCGCGCGGCTCTTCGGTTTACCAGAAGACCGTTCCCCTGCAGCCGGGACGCTACCGGCTGAACATCGCGGCCAAGGATCTGGTGGGCGGCAACACCACCAACTTTGAGATGGCTCTGGACGTGCCGCGTTTGCTGGATGACCAACTGGGTCAGAGTTCCCTCATCCTGGCGGACCTGCTGGAGAAAGTTCCCACCAAGAGCATCGGCACCGGGCAGTTCGTCATTGGCACTTCGAAAGTGCGGCCGCGGGTGAATGAAACCTTCACCCAGAACGAAAAGCTGGGCATCTATCTGCAACTCTACAATTTCGCGCCGGACGAAATAACCAAGAAGCCGGATGGCACCATCGAATACGTCATCACCAAGAACGGCTCTAACGAAAAGGTATTCGAATTCACCGAAGAAGTGATCTCGATTTCCGGGGGCGCGTCCCAGATTGTCGTTGAGAAGTTGCTGCCCCTGCAGACCCTCGCGCCGGGTCAATACACATTGCGGATGAAAGTGACCGACAAGAAGCGCAACCAGACGTTGACGCCGTCGGCCACGTTTACGGTAACCTAGCTCAGATCAGCCACCCCTAGAGTGAGGCGGCGGCACGAGGATTTCACAAATGAGCCATTGGCTTAGCGAAGTTCGCCAACGGTTGGGAATCGCGGGCATGGCTCTGCTGCTCGCGGGCGCGAGTACCGGCTACGCGGCTTCCGCCAACCCCTTGGCCGGCGAAATCCTGGGACAAGTGAAGAGCGCCGCCGGTATCGCGCAAATGGGTGCGACGGTGTACCTCTATAACCGCTACGACGAAGTGGTCCGCAAGAGCCTGACGAATGAAAGCGGGCGGTTTGGGTTCGACGGATTGGCTCCCGACCTGTATTCCATTCGTGTGATCCTAGCCAGCTTTGTACCCGCCGAGCGGCACAACATCGCGGTGCTACCCAGTTCGGAAAACCGTTTAGACATCAATCTGGCCAGCGTCCTGAGCACCGTGGGTCTCACCTCCTCGCCGGCCTCGCCGGGAACGCTCATGACCGACGACTGGAAGTGGGTGCTGCGCGCCTCGCAAGCCACGCGCCCGGTTTTGCGATTCCTGCCGGAGCAGAGCCAGACGGCCCGGATGTCCAGTTCCTCACGCGCGCCGGCGTTTTCCGACGTCACTGGGGTTTTGAAATTATCCGCCGGAGACGGCAAGTCTTTCGCGCGCGGCGCGCAGCAGGATCTGGGCACCGCTTTCGCGGTGGCGACATCGCTGGCCGGCGCGGGCCGGGTGCAGATTGCCGGAAACGTCGGTTACGCGGTGGATTCCTCCCGGCCGGGCACGGGCTTCCGGACCAGTTATACGCGCGGCGAGACCGAAGGTTCCAATCCCGAATTCGTGGTGACGGCACGGCAAATCTATCTGGCTCCAGGAACCGGCGCGGGACCAAGCGCTCCGGCGTTACGAACGCTTTCCGCGGACTTTCTGGACCGCGTCGCGGTTGCCGATAACGTGACCGTCGATTATGGCTTCAGTTTCCAGACCGTGGCTTACGTGAATCGCTTGCACAACGTCAGCCCGTTCTTGCGCGCCACGTTCGATGGCGGTAAGTGGGGCCGCATGCGGACGGGATTCAGCGCGGGAGCGACGCCTACAGAACTGTTGGCCCGCGATGACGCCCAAGAAGGAACCTTGGATCAGGATTTCGCGGCATTGGCCACCTTGCCTCAACTGGCGCGTTCTGAAGGCCGGCTCACCCTGCAGCGCACACAGAGCGTCGAAATCGCCTGGGAGAAGGCCGTGGGGAGCCGCACCTTTTCCGCCGGAGCATACCAGGAGGCCATTTCCAACGCGGCGTTCATGCTGTCGGCACCGGTGGATTTTCTGCCCGCCGCCGACTTGATGCCGGACCTGAGTTCCCGCAGCAGCATCTTTAACATTGGGTCGTACCAACGGACTGGTTTTACAGCAGCCGTGAAGCAGTCTTTAGGGGAACGGATGGATGTGACGCTCGCGGCCGGGCGCGCGGGCGCGCTGCTGGCGCGCGCCGGTGGATCAAGCTACGCGGATTCCGACGATCTGCGAGGCGGCATACGGCAGAGGCAGCGCTACTGGGTGACGATGCGGATCGCGGGCACCGTGCCCTGGAGCGGCACGCGCATCTCCACCAGCTACGGGTGGACCGACTTTCGCGCGCTCATGCCCGCCCACGTTTTCATTACGCAAGTCTCCAATCAGGACCTGGGACTAAATTTCCACATTCGGCAGCCGCTGCCCATCAGCGGATTGCCGTGGCGCCTGGAGGCCATCGCCGACTTCCGCAACATGCTGGCGCAGGGCTACCTGCCGCTGGGCGGCGCGCGCAGCGTGCTCACCAATTCTCCGCGCGCGGTGCGCGGCGGGCTGAACTTCATTTTCTAGCCTGCATTTCTCACACGAGATTGCTTACGGAGGAGCAGATCCCAACGTGGAGCTGGCTTGAGCCTGCGACGGGGACTTGAGTCCCCGGTTCGAAGTGTGGTTATACCGCTGCGGAGGCTGAAGCCTCTGTTGCAGGCTAAAGCCCGCTCCACGCTGGGCCCCGGTATGGCTCTTTCCGATCTACCTTGGGACCTTGTGAGAAATGCAGGCTAGGTATTGAGTGCCCAGCGGGCTGCTGTTGCGTCATGCAGTGCAACGTCCCCAGTCCCAGGACCAGGTCTCTGCAAGGAATCCCAATCACTTCACGATCGGCAAATACGCGCGCCAAGGTGTTCAACGCCACTCGGTCGCTGGGGTCTGCGAACGTAGGAGCGAGAACCACGCCGTTCGCGATGTAAAAATTCGCGTAACTCGCAGGGAGCAATTGCCCGGCGTAATATACCGGCTCGGGACTCGGCAATGTCACCACGCGTAAATCGCCGCGCGCGCGAAGCCGTGCCAGGTTCTCTTTGAGCGGCTCGTGATTCGCGCTGGATTTGTCCGGCTCCACGACGGTCACTACTGTGTCGCGCGATGCGAAGCGCGCGAGGTCGTCGATATGGCCGTGCGTGTCATCGCCCGCAATGCCGCGGCCGAGCCAGATGACGTCCGTTGCTCCCAAATAAGCGGCCAGAGCGCGTTCGATCTCGCGGCGCGACAGGCCCGGATTGCGCGCCTGCACAGCGGAGAGCAGACATTCCTCGGTGGTCAACAGCTTCCCTGCTCCGTTCACGTCGATGCCGCCACCTTCGAGGACCAGCCCCGGCTCGAAACGGCGCAGCTTTAGGCTCCGTGCAATGAACTTGGGCGCGGCATCGTCCGCGGCGCAGTTATCGTACTTGGCCCAGCCGTTGAATTTCCAATCCGTAATCGCGACCTCGCCCGTCTGATTCTTCACAAATAGCGGGCAGAAATCACGCGTCCAACTGCGATTGGTGGCGTGGTGGAAAAACTCGACCGCGCTCAGATCCGCGTGCGCCTTTTTGAGCCACCGCCGGACGCCTTGTTCCGCACCCGCATCTTGCACTAGGATGCGGACTTTCTCCCGGCGCGCCAGCACGCGCACGATTTCCGCATACAGCGGCGGAACCGGCGCGAACTTGCCGGGCCAGTCCGATTTCTCATGCGGCCAGGCCAGCCACGTCGCCTCGTGCGGCTCCCATTCGGCGGGCATGCGGAACCCGAGCTGGCGCGGAGTCATCCGAGGTTTCCCCACACCACTCATCGATCGAGCCAGCGGTTGAGAATTGGGCCGTAGGCGTCGATGCGGCGGTCGCGCAGGAAAGGCCAGTGCTGGCGGACTTCCTCTTGCCGCGCCGGATCGCACTCGGCGACCAGAATCTCTTCTTGGTCCACGGACGCCTGCGCCATCACCTGCCCAAACGGATCGGCGACGAACGACGAGCCCCAAAACTCGATGCCCTGCTCCGGCGGGCCTTCGTATCCCACCCGGTTCACGGCCGCGACGTAAATTCCGTTGGCAATCGCATGCGAGCGTTGTATCGTGCGCCAGGCATCCAACTGCGCCGCGCCATACTGGGCTTTCTCGGCGGGATGCCAGCCGATCGCCGTCGGATAGAACAGAATGTTCGCACCGCCCAGCGCCGCAATGCGCGCGCCTTCCGGGTACCACTGGTCCCAGCACACCAGCACGCCGATGCGTCCGAAAGGCGTGTCGAAATTGAGAAATCCCAGATCGCCCAGCGTGAAGTAGAATTTCTCGAAATACAGAGGATCGTCCGGAATATGCATCTTGCGGTAGATGCCGGTGATCTCGCCATCGGTCCCCAGAACGACGGCCGTATTGTGATAGACGCCCGCGCCGCGCCGTTCAAACAAGGACGCGATGATCACCACACCCAGCTCGCGGGCTAGTTTGCCAAGAGCCTGCGTGGAGGGCCCAGGAATGGATTCCGCGAGCGCGAATAGATCGTGATTCTCTTCGCGGCAGAAGTATTGGGAGCGGAACAGCTCTTCCAAACAGATGATCTGGCCACCAGCCGCGGCGGCCTCGCGAATCTTCCATTCGGCCTTGGCCAGATTCTCATTCGGATCGAGCGCGCAGCTCGACTGGATCAGCGCGATGCGGAACTTGTCGGCCTGCGGCATTAGAACTTATTGTCCCCGATCCACGTCTCCATCGTCTACAAACGCCACGTCCACAACACACGTCTATACTCTTGAATATGCGCCATGTTCTGTTGCTCGCGATGGTCACCTGCTGGCTGCCTGGGGCCGACCTGGTTCAGGAAGGCGACCGCTGGTGGTCCCACATTCAGGTGCTCGCCGCCGACAACATGGAGGGGCGCAATACGGGATCTCCCGGCCATCTGCGCGCCGCGCGGTTTCTCGCCGGCAAATTCAAGGAAGCCGGGCTCCAGCCCCTGGGGACCAACGGCTACCTCCAGCCGGTGAAATTCAAGGTGGCGAAGATCCTCGAAGACCAATCCAGCCTGGCCATCGTGCGCGACGGCAAAGCCACTCCGCTGACCTTGGGGTTGGACGCCAATCTCGGTGTGCGCGCGAAGATGCCGGAACACACCGAAGCCGACGTCGTATTTTGCGGGTACGGGCTTTCGATTCCCGAAAACCACTTCGATGACTTCGCGGGTCTGGATCTCACGGGCAAGCTCATCGTCTACATCCTGGGCGGCCCAGCGGACATTCCAGCTAATCTGCGGTCGCATTACTCCTTCCGCTCCGAGCGCTGGAAGGCGATGCATGCGGCGGGCGCGATTGGCGTGGTCGCCATTCAGAACCCGAAATCGATGGATATTCCTTGGGAGCGCTCCACGCTGGCGCGCCTGAACGCGGCCATGGAATTGGGTGACGAGAAGTTTTCCGGCACGCCCGGGCTGCAGTTCGCCGCGGTGATCAACCCGGCGCGCGCGGAGCAGTTCTTCGCGGCCTCCGGCCACACGTTTGCCGAGTTGCTGGCGCTCGCCGATCAGGGCCAAGCACTGCCGCGGTTCCCGTTGAACCTTCGCCTGCGCGCGACCGCGCGCCTCCAGACTTCGACTGTGGAATCGCAGAACGTGGTGGGCCTGTTGCCCGGTTCCGACCCAACCTTGAAGAACCAGTACGTGGTCTACGGAGCGCACCTGGATCATCTTGGTGTCGGCGCGGCGATCACCGGCGACGCCATTTACAACGGCGCCATGGATGACGGCTCGGGCATTGCCTCGCTCATCGAGATCGCCACTATGGCCAGGCTGGAGCATCTGCGCCCCAAGCGCAGCATTCTGTTTGTCGCGGTGACCGGCGAGGAAAAGGGCTTGCTCGGCTCGCAGTTTTTCACCAGCGCGCCCACCGTGCCGCTGAGGAACATGGTCGCCGATATTAACATGGACATGTATTTGCCGCTGTACCCGCTGAAGTACCTGGAGGTGCAGGGTCTGGAGGAGTCCACGCTGGGCCTTGACATTCGCGCGGTGGCCGAAAAGGCCGGCGTGATCGTGCAGCGCGACCGCGAGCCGCAGCGGAATCTCTTCATCCGCAGCGACCAGTACAGCTACATCAAACAAGGAGTCCCGGCGCTCACTTTCAAGTTCGGCGCCGAGGCGGGATCGGCCGAAGAAAAGCTGGGTAAAGATTGGCTCCGCCAGCGCTATCACGCACCGTCGGACGATCTGAGCCAGCCGGTGGATAAACCGGCAGCCGCCAAATTCAACCGCATCATGCTGGATCTGGGGATGCGCGTGGCCAATGCGGCGGAGCGCCCTCACTGGAATGCGGACAGCTTCTTCAAGAGATTCGAGCACTGAAGTCTCAGTGCGTCCCTCAATGGCTCATCGCATAGATCACGTCATTGACGGCAATGCGAATGGCGAGAGCGCTTTCTTTTTCCGGATAGTAGGGCGCGTCGGCGTACTCCCAGGCGTCGCCCAAATCGGAGTTGTGGGAAACCGCCACCGCGATTCGTCCCTTGTCGTCTTTGACCGCGCGCCAGTGAGCGCCGCGGCCGCCCCGGCTGCAGTTCTTGCACCCCGCGCTTAAGTGCGCTTCCCCAGGCACCTGCGGACGGTCGGCGATATCGAAAACGACATGAAAATACGGATCGTCGTCGGGCAGTTCGACGACGGTCCGCTCCGGATACGCAAAGTGGATACGCTTATCGAACTCGCCCCACTCGTCGTCGCCATGAACATCGTCGGCCATGAAAAATCCGCCGCGATCCAAATACTCGCGCAGTTTCGCGCCCTGCTTTTCCGTCAATCCCCATTCGCCTACCTGGACGCCATAGATCCAAGGCCAGTTGAAAACGTCGTCATCGTCGAGGTTGACCACCTGCTCCACCGAGCGGACGTCGATGCGCGTAAGACGCCGCATGGCGCGCGCCAGGTGGCGGTCGGCGCGCGGGTAATCCTGCGTCCACAGAGACAGTCCCTTGCGATAGTCGCCTTGAAATCGAGGGTAGTATCCGTCCAGGGGCCCGCCCGGGAACATCACGCGCGCGAACACCCACTCGGCGGGAATATTGTAGTCCGCCGGCAGCGGAAAGTTGTTGTACTCAACCGCTGGATACTCGCGCCAAGGTTTCTGAAAACCATAGAGGGCCGCGGCAAACCCAACGGCGCCACCCACAATCCTCAAGATTCCCCGCAAGCTCATGTCACCTTCAACCCGAGAATAGCACCAGCTAACATGAAAACGTGCGGTCCGACACCATAAAACGCCTGGCCCAGGAATGTGGTTTCGAACTCGCCGGCGTGGCGCGCGCCGAACCCATTTCCGAAGATTACGCGCTGTATTCCACGTGGACCGCGGCAGGCATGGCCGGCGAGATGCGCTACCTGACGGACCACCGCGCGGAAATACGGCGCGACCCGCGAAACCTGCTGCCGGGTGCGCGCTCAGTCATCTGCGTGGGCAAGCTCTACAATCAGCCGCTGCCCGCGGCCCGCGAAGGACACGCCGTATTTTCCCGCTATGCGCTGGGACGAGACTACCACGAGGTTCTCCGCGAGGCGCTGGAGCAACTGGCGCAAAACTTGTCCGCGCTCGCGCCGCACCAATGGAAGATCTGCGTGGACACGGCGCCGTTACTGGAACGCAGCTACGCGCGCCAAGCCGGGCTCGGTTGGATTGGCCGCAACACGTGCCTGATCAACGAACCGCTGGGCTCCTGGTTTTTTCTGGGCGAGCTGATCACCACGCTCGAACTCGAACCCGATTCCCCGCCCCCGGACCGCTGCGGAACCTGCACGCGTTGCATAGAGGCGTGCCCGACGCAAGCGATCGTTCCCCAGGGAGACGGATGGACACTCGACTCGCGCCGCTGCATTTCGTATCTGACCATCGAACTACGCGGGGCGATGCCGGAACATCGCGGCTCCCTCGGTCCACACGTCTTCGGCTGCGATATCTGTCAGGAAGAGTGCCCGTGGAACTCGCGCGCGCCGGAGACGACTGAGCCGGCGTTCGCGCCGCTTTACGATCCCGCGCCGCCGCTGGAAGAGCTGGCCGCCCTCACCCCCGACCAATTTCGCGAACGGTTCCGGCACACCCCGGTGATGCGCACCAAGTATGAAGGTCTCATGCGGAATGTCGCGGTGGCAGTTCAGGGGACGTGCCAGCGTGATGCGTAACGGAATCCTGGTGGCGCTGCTCGCTGCCGTGCGTTTGCTCGGCCAGGGCAATGGCGACCCGCTCGCGGTTCCCGGCTTCGATCATTTCTATAACCTCGAACACAACGAGGCCCTGACCTACTTTCGCGCCGAGGCCGCGCGCAATCCCGATTCGCCCGACCTCCACAACCACATCGCGCAGACGATTCTGTATCGCGAAATGTTACGCTCCGGAGCGCTCGAAAGCGAACTCGTGACCGGGACTAACCCCTTCCTCCGGCGCGAGGGCCTCAACCCGAGCAAATCCGATCAGCAGGAATTTCAGGACTCCATCAACCGGGCGCTGGCCAGCGCCGAGGCGCGGCTCAGAAAAAATGCGAACGATACGGGAGCCCTGTACGCGCAGGGCGTGAGCTACGGCTTGCGCGGCAACTACTATTTCCTGGTGCAGAAGGCTTACCGGGACGCCTTGCGCGATGCCGCGGCGGCCCGCAAGGCGCATCTCCGCGTAACGGAGCTTGACCCCACGCTCACCGACGCCCGCCTGGTGCAGGGGATCTACGACTACGTCGTCGGCAGTCTGCCGCCGGTGTGGCGCGTTCTTGGCTTCCTGGCCGGTTACCAGGGGGATCGCGAGCGGGGTATCGAAACGGTCCGCCAAGTCGCGCGCGAGGGCCGTTTCAATCGCGTGGATGCGGAAGTTCTTCTGTGTGCGGCGTACCGGCGCGAGCGGCGTCCCAAGGAGGCCGTGCCGTTGCTGACCGGACTGATCGGACGCTTCCCCCGCAACTATCTGCTGCGGCTGGAACTGGTGCAGATGTACGGCGACCTGGGCGAGAAAGACAAGGCGCTCGCCGTTATCCGCGACGTGGAACAACTCAGAAGCAGCGGCGCCACCGGCTACGCTCAACTCGCCGAAGAAAAGCTCCGCTACACGCGCGGCAACCTGCTGTTCTGGTACCACGATCTGAACGCCGCCATCGAAGACCTGAAAGTCGTCACGCGGAACATTCCCGCGGTGGATCTCAACACGGGCGTGTACGCTTGGCTGCGTCTGGGTCAATGCTACGATCTGCAAGGCAAGCGCGAAGAGGCCAAGAGAGCGTACCTGCAAACGGTGGTCGTGGCGCCCACCGCGGACGCCGCCAACGACGCGCGGAAGTACCTGCGACGCCGCTACAAGCGGTAGATCGCGATGCCGGTGAGCAGCTTGGGATAAAAGTCAGTCGATTTGGGCGGCATCACGCCGCCGGAAAATGCAATGCGCGCCATATCGTCCATGGGTGTGGGCTCCAGCAGCAACGCCAACTGCGCGCCTTTCTCACGAACTTCGGCGGCCGCCGCTTCCATGCCCCGCACATACTGGATGTGCTGTTCCTCGCGCACGGCCTGCTCGCCGATCCCCAGCCATTCGCGCATGATTTCTCCGTGGAGGATCGGGACATCCAGTTCGCCGCCGGCGCGCGGACGAGCGAGCAACCAGTTCTCCGCGGCCGTCACCACACCGATCCGCACCGACTGCGGCGTGGGCTGACTCAGCTCGTGCTTCAGTTCGCGCAGAGAGTCGAACCGCCGCGCCGACCACGCACCCGTGGCCTTGGCCAGCATGTCCTCAACACGAAAGCTCGGGAGGTGGCGCAGCACGCGATGCGTTGCCAGAATCTTCAAACCCGGCGAATGCAGGTTCACGAAAGTCATCATCACGTGCCGCGCGGCCGGATCGTCCGGATGCTCGCGCTGGTAATTGAGTGCGGTCTCGTAGCGATGGTGCCCGTCGGCGATCAGCAGCTTCCTGGGAGCCATCAGTTCCTGGATGCGCTCCACACGCGCCAGATCCGCGATCGCCCACAAGCGGTGGCGCGCTCCGTATTCGTCGGTCACATCCACAATCGGCGCGCCTTGCGCGGCGGCCGTGAGTTCGCGATCCACTTCGTTTTCCGGATCCGCGTACAACATGAAGATCTGCCCGAAGTGCGCCCGGCAATGACGGAGCACCTGCAGGCGGTCTTTCTTGGGAGCCGGCATGGTGTGCTCGTGACGGAACACCACGCCCATCGCGTAGTCTTCCACTTTCCCCAGGCCGATGAAGCTGTGCCGCGTGAGGTGCTGGTTTGAGCCGGGCACTGGAAAGTCTTGCGTATAGGCGTAGAAACCAGGTTGGTGATCCTGCGCCAGAATCCCCTCGCGAATCCAATCCTGGAAATATTTCGCCCCGCGCGTGTAGACGTTGTCGGAATCCGTGTCGGACGCGCGCCGCTCGCCAAGAATAATCCGCACGATGTTGTGCGGGTCGGCCGCCAGGTAGCGCGCCTGCATCTCCGGCGAAATCTTGTCGTAGGGCTGCGTCAGGAGCTGGGACGGATCGCCGGCTGCGGGGGAAAAGCGGTAGGCCTGAAACGGGTTTACGGTCGCCAATTCATCAGAATAACAGTCTGGTGCCCCTGTCAACGCGCAGCGGACTGGGATGAATGGGAGGCAGCCTGGAAGGCCATGGGCGCCGTAATGACGACAGGCCGTGGATTCACGAACGCTTGGGCGAGCCAGGGCGACATGAAATGATACCGGTAATTGACGATCGCCACGCTCAGAATCTCATCATCTGGACGCGCTAGCAGCGGGGGCTGATAACGCACCTGCACGTTGTCGCGCGTCAATCCCAGAAAGCCTGCGGTGGCTGAACGGGGTTCGTCGCCTTGGTTGTAAAGGATCAGATTGGCGATCTGCTCGCCGGTGCCGTCCCAGGGCCGCACCACGCCCCAGCGCACGGCGGAACGCACGCGCTCGACCAGAGACTGGTGCGCGACCAAAACCTGTCCACAATCGATCACCGCAAACAGCAGCGCGAAAAACGCCAGCAGCACCAGCGTTCCTTCGATCAGCGACTGTCCGTGTTCCCGGTTCTTCATGGTTCGCTCTCCGCCGGTGCGTAACGCCCCACGTAGGGAAACTCCACCGAGGGACGGCCGTCGAAAGCAAATGTCTGGATAGCAGCGTCGACGGCGAAGCCGCGGATCGTCACATCGACGGTGGCGGGAATGCCATCGCCGTTCAACACCCAGCGCACTTCCACATGTTCCGGTTTCAGATTGGCGATCACGGGTGCCGCGTCCGCAGCCGGTTGCGCGTCCCCGTAAACCACCAGGTTGCGGATCGCCTGATTCCCGCGCTCGATGTCGCGATCGGTCGCGCCGCGGTACGTCCGTTGCGCGGCATAGCGCGCGCCGTTGCCCACGGCACTGACCAACTGGTTGTAGATGTAGAACGTGTAGCCGAACTGAAAAGTGCCGGCCAGAAACGTAACCATGACCGTGGCGGAAATCGCGAGCTCGATCATGGCGTGGCCTTTTTGCGAGTTCACTGCGTGAGCCTCACAAGCCCCGTGGACGCCACCGCCCGCGCCGGAACAGTTAAAGTTTCCGGCCCACCCACGGCGCGCAGGAACATGATCTCGACATGATTGCCGGGTGCGGTGACGCGCGCATAGCGCAGAGAGGGCAGTTCGTCCGCTGCCGGCTCCGGCTTCCAATGTTCGTTGTCGGCACTGAACTCGACCACAACTCCCTCAAAGTCTTTGGTGCCGAGATTCCAATGGTTCGGCAAGGCCGCCACAGCCGCGCGGGCGCGGGCCAGCCCCGCCGGAGTTCCATCCAACTGCTGGGCGGCCGCCATCGAAGCGGCATCGGTGAACACCTGCGCTTCATTACGCGTGATGTAGACTCGCCCCAAGTCAAAGACCATGCCGATCACCGCCAGCAGCAGGAACATCGCTGCCGACATGGCAATCAACACAAAGCCTTTTTCGGTGGGTCTACGCATACTTCTGCCGTACTCGTATAAACGGCAGGAAACCGGCGGCGCTTTAGTGCGCGCGCATTTAATGGACAGACGACTGGATCGCCTTAGTCGGGACCGATTTGGGACTCCACAGCAGCGCCGCGCCCGCAATCGCCAGGCCCACGGCAATCCACTGGGTGATCGAAAACGGCAATCCGAACGGCAGCGCCTGTTCGTGGAAACGCGTGAACTCGATGCCAAACCGCATCACCGAGCTGAGCAGCAGGTACAAGCCGATGATATGGCCTGGTTTATGCGGACGGCCAAAGCGCCAGTAGAGCAATCCGAAGAGCACGGCCTCGGCGCCCAGCTCATAGAGCTGTGCCGGATGCAGGGAAACGTGCAGAGGTACGCCCGTCAGCGCGTTCGCGTCCGGATTCCGGAAGGTCACCGCCCACGGCAGAGCGCACTCGCGGCCCCAGCAGCAACCGGCCGCAAAGCACCCCAGCTTTCCGATGCCATGGCCGATGGCGATCCCCGGCGCGAAGACGTCGAAGGTCTGCCGCCAGGGCATGGCGTGTTTGCGCACATACCAGAACGCCGTCGCGATGGCCAGCACCAGACCGCCCTGGTAGACGCCTGCGGCGCGCAGCGTAGCCAGCGAGAACATGTCGCCTGGATTCGCCCGGAAATGTTCCCAGTCGAACAAAAACATCAGCAGCTTGGCGCCCAGCAACCCGGACAAAGCGCAGTAAACCACCAGATTGATGACCAGTTCCTGATTCATCCTGACGCGCTTGGCCAGGCGGGTCGCCACCGTGAGTCCAGCCAGGAATGCCACGGCGACCAACACGCCATAGGTGGGCAGGAAGAAATCGCCGAATTGGAAAAGTTTGGGGAACAAGCTAAGCCCAAGATAGCATCGTCAGGAGGAAATTCGGGACAGTATACTCTGTCCCCGCGTTCCGCTGATCGGCTAAACTTAACTTCAACACGCACATGCCGTTCCAGCCAGGCGATAGACTCGGGCCATTTGAAATCCTTGCCTTAATAGGCAAAGGCGGGATGGGGGAGGTGTATCGAGCCAAAGACACCAAGCTGAAGCGCGACGTCGCGCTGAAAGTTCTGCCCGATGCTTTTGCGCGCGATCCTGAGCGCATGGCGCGCTTCCAGCGCGAAGCGGAAGTGCTCGCCTCGTTGAATCACACCAACATCGCCACCATTTACGGAGTAGAAGAACGCGCGCTGGTGATGGAATTGGTGGAGGGCAGTTCGCCCAAAGGGCCCCTGCCTTTCGAGGAAGCCTGGAAGATCGCCTCCCAAATCGTCGCGGCGCTTGAATACGCGCACGACAAGGGCATCATGCATCGTGACCTGAAGCCCGCCAATATCATGGTGACCCCAGAGGGTGAAGTCAAGCTATTGGATTTCGGCTGTCGCTAGTATGTGATCTATCCGGTTGAATTCACACATGAACTGTCCGCTTTGAAAAAGCGGCGGGGGAAGCTAGGGGGTGGACACCCCTCAGCAATACTCCGCGGCGGAAACGGAGCGGATGATGAAACTGCAAGACGTATTA
>SHUD01000008.1 GCA_009697505.1 Bryobacterales bacterium | reverse complement strand
TTGCTCGGGAAGCTCTTCCGGTGATGTTTCACGTTTAAGGGGAGAATACGCCGCATGGTTTGTAGGGCGCTGGTGCAAACTTTACGGGGTGCGAGTGACCTGCCCCCATTTTCCGCCCACTGCTTAACCTAAGTTTGCATGCACTAGAGAAACAGATGACTCCAGCGCAAATCGCTGAAGCGCAGAAGTTGAGTAGGGAGTGGAAGCCCACAACCAAGAAGTAGGCCGTTCCTGCCTCTCAAAGTGCCCTTCCAGCAAAAGCAATGTGGGGGCATGCCTGGGGGCATCTTCTTTTTGTAATTTCTCTATGTAGTGAACAATGCAGGTGTTCCGGCTTCAGTGTGGTGGACGCCGCCTCCACCAAGCCTTCCCCAAGGCTTCGGCCAGCAAGCCGGAGACCTGGCGAGGGCTGGTGCCCGCCGTAGCCCCGCATCCGGGCGAAGGAGGGCGTCATCCCGTACACTACGTTTACCTGCTGCGGAGCCGCTCGGATCCAGAGTCGGATTTCAGGTAGCGCTCAACTTCTGCTCGCGGGCCGAGAAAGCGTTCAACGCGTTCAATCACTTTAACCCGCTCGCGTCATCTATTCAACTCAACGCCACCAGCAGCACTTTCGGTCAAATTCGCGCTGGCGTATCGCCGCGATCAGAAACGGGGACTGGCGGAGGAAGAGGGATTCGAACCCCCGGACGAGTTTCCCCGTCAACGGTTTTCAAGACCGCCGCCTTCAACCACTCGGCCATTCCTCCACTCTTGATCCTACCTGATTTGACCACGCAGGACTGCCCTGAAGCGAAGGGAAACCGCTAGGAGTACTGGTCCTGATTGGACTCTAGATTTCCTGAATGTACCTTGACTGCACGCCCGTATTGTTGAAAACTTAAAAGCACAAACTTAACTGTCAAAGCGCGAATTCCTTTGGTGGATTCGCCGGCTCGGAGGAGTTGACTATGAAATCATGGCGGCCGCTAGCAGCGATTCTGGCATGCGCACTCGTCTCCACGTTTATTTGGATTGGTCGCGCAATCCACGTATGTTCCATCCGCGGTCTTTAACGCCTCCGGCACTCCGGCCACCGCGATGAGCGCCGCGCGCGACGGCGCATCCAGCGCTGTGCTCGCCGACGGCCGCGTGCTGGTCAGCGGCGGCAACGGCGCCGATGGCAATCCGCAAGCCAGTGTCGAATTCCTCGGCACGGGCGCCAGCGCCGGAAACATGACCATCCCGCGCACGGGCCACGTCAGCGTGGCATTGAAGAACGGCACAGTGCTCATCGCCGGCGGAACCACCACCGGTGGAGCGGTGACCAACGCGGCGGAACTTTTCAATCCCTTCACCGGCGCCTCCGCGCCTATCGCTTCGCTCCTGGTCGCCAGCGCGGGCGCCACCGCCACGTTGCTCGCCGACGGCCGCGTGCTGATCGCCGGAGGCCAGGGCAGCGGCTCCGCCTTGCAGACCATGGAAATGTTCGCTCCCGCGTCCGGCCAGTTCGCCAACGCCGCACCCATGTTGGTCACGCGCCAGAACCACGCCGCCACGCTTCTCAATGACGGCCGTGTCGTGATCGCCGGCGGTTCCAATGGCACGAATCCGCTCGCCAGTGCCGAAATCTACGATCCCGTGTCCAACTCCATTTCCGCGCTGCCCGCCATGTCCGCGCCGCGCGCCGGACTTTCCGCCACTACTCTGCTCAAGGGCAAAGTACTGCTGGCGGGAGGCGGCTCCGCTTCCACCGACATTTTCGACCCCGCCACGGGAACCATGTCCGCCGCGCGCAGCGGCCACCTGGCCCTGCTGCTTCCCAACAACAACACGGTGCTGATGGTGGGCGGTTCGGATTCCGCCGTCGCCGAGATTTTCGTTTCCTGGACTAACGCGTTTGCCGCATTCGGCTCCATGCCCGCCGCGCGCACCGGCGCTGCCGGGGGAGCCTCTGGAATGACCGGCATCGCCTCCGTGGCCGGCGGCCAGGTGAGCGGAGCCGCCAGCAACAGCGTTGACGCCGTCCACTTCCCCATGGTCAAGACGGACAAGGAAGACTACCAGCCCGGCGACCACGTCCTGCTGACCGGCTCCGGCTTCGCGCCCGGCGAGCACATTCATGTGGACCTGACCGAGGACCCACACACCCACGACGACCTCCACCCGGAAATCACCGCCGACGCCAACGGCAGCTTCAGCAACGTGGACATCTACCTGGTCGAAGAGCACGACCTTAACATCCGCTTCTATCTTTCCGCCACCGGCGCCACCAGCGGTCTGACCGCGGGGAAGACGTTTACGGATGCCAAAGACAGCACAAGCACGACTGTGACGTGCTCGCCCAGCACGGTTTCGGTAGGGAGCCCGACAACCTGCACCGCGCAGGTCAACAATACCGCAGTAACAGTGACCAATGGTTTTCCGCAGGGAACAGTAAAATTCACCGCCCAGGGGACGGTTGCAGGGACCTTTACTGCCGGGACTGGTTCACGACGGCTTCGGCATCCTATGCAACGCCGGAGCATCGTAAAGCCTCCCGCAAGGAGGAATTGGACGATTTCAGTCGACCGCTGCTGGCGAAACAGAAGCCGGACGCCGCCTTCCGTTAGTGGCGGCAAGGGGCCCCGAAACAAAGACGAGCCCGCGGCCGCTACTTGCTGCCGCGGCGGTCGAGCACCCGTTCGGCTAATTGCCTCAGGTCGTCGACGATGAAATCCGGCGGCGCTTGCGCGAAGGTCTCCGGCTGGAATCCCCACGACACGCCGCAGGCCTGCACCAATGCGTTGCGCGCGGTCAGCACGTCGACGGCACTATCGCCCACCATCACCGTGCGCTGGCGGTCCGCGGAGGCTTCCACAATCAGCCGCTCGATACCGATCGGGTGCGGCTTCTTTTCCTCAAAACTGTTGCCGCCATAGATTTGGAAAAAATGGGAAGACAGTCCTAAACCCGCGATCAAACGCACGCTGAAGCGCACCGGCTTGTTGGTGAGGATCGCCATCGGGACGCGCTCGCGGTGCAGGCGGTCCAATGCCTCGCGCACGCCCGGATAGAGAACCGTGGCATCCAGCATGTGCTCGCGGTAATAGTCCAAAAAGAACTGCAGGGCTTCCAGGTGCTGGTCTTCGTCCAGGTCCGGCAAAGCGCGCTGGATCAACATGGGCGCGCCATTGCCGATATAGGAGGCAATCGTGTCCGCGGGCAGAGGGTCGCGATGCTTGAAGGACAACACGGCGTTGACCGAGTTGATCAGGTCCTCTTTAGAATCGATGAGGGTGCCGTCCAGATCGAATATCACCAGGTCGTTGGCAAGGTGGTTGGCAAGTTCGTTTGCAGCGTCGTTCACAGGCCCGTTCTCAGACTTGCTCAGCGTGTTTTCTCCGCTTCCGATTTGTTTTTCGCGCCCGGCTTCAGGGCCTCCAGCTTTTCGCGGTTGATTCGTATCTGTGTGTCCCACAGAATCCGGATCTCGCGCAGACTCTCGCGAAACGCCTCCTTGATCGCATTGGGCGCGAGCGCCGCGAGCTTGCCCGACGCACCCGTTGCATAGGGAAGAAGCTTGGAATCCACCATCCAGTTCGGCACCGGCTTGGCGGTGAAAGCCACCAGCACGGCGATCAGGGCCACGGTGATCAGCGCGCCCCGCACCAGCCCGAATGCGGCCCCCATGGCGCGGTCAAGCCAGGACAGGCCGGTCCACTTGAACAGTTTGGAAAATATCTTTCCGGCCAACGCTCCGGCGAGTAGGAAGGCCCAGAACACCAGGATGAAGCCGATCAAGTTGGCGACGGTCGTGGAATGAACGTAGGTGCGGACCCAGGCCGCCGGCGTGCCGTAAAACCAAAAGCCAAATACTACGCCGAGCATGCCCGCGAGCAATCCCATGCTCACGCGGGCGAACCCGGCGCGGAAGCCGGTGCCCATGGAGATGCCGATCATCGCCAGAATGATGACATCGAGCAAATTCATGAAGCTGAAGCGAGCGACTTTCCAGTCAGGACGCGGTAGGCGTCCTTATACTTTTCGCCGGTCTTGCGGGCCACGTCTTCGGGCAGCGCGGGAGCAGGCGGCTGCTTATTCCAGTGAATGGATTCCAGATAGTCACGCACGTATTGTTTGTCGTAAGAAGGCTGCGCTCCGCCGGGCGCGTACGTTTCCACGGGCCAGAAGCGCGAGGAATCCGGCGTCAGCACTTCGTCGGCGAGGATGATCTCGCCGTTCACCAGGCCGAACTCGAACTTGGTGTCGGCAATGATGATGCCCCGCGGGCGCGCGTAGTCGGCGGCCATCTTGTAAATCTGGAGCGTCAGATTGCGCAGGCGCGCGCCCATCTCTTGCCCCACGATGTCGCAACTGGTCTCGAAAGAAATATTTTCGTCGTGTCCGGACTGCGCCTTCGTCGCCGGCGTGTAAATCGGCTCCGGCAACGCGTCACTTTCACGCAGGCCCTTGGGCAAAGGGATGCCGCAGATCGCGCCGGTCTTCAGGTAATCCTTCCAGCCGGAACCGGAAATGTAGCCGCGCGCGACGCACTCCACTTGAAACATGCCGGCCCGCTTCACCCACATGGAGCGGCCCTCGAATTCCGGGGACAGGCCCGACGTATCCGTGCTTAATAAATGGTTGGGAACCACGTCGCGCAGGAACTCCAGCCAAAACAGGGTCATCTGCGTCAGCACGCGCCCCTTGTCGGGAATGCCGGTCGCCAGAATGTAGTCGAACGCGGAGATGCGATCGGTGGCAGCGATGAGGAGGCGGTCCGGCCGCGCGGGATCCTCATAAATATCGCGGACTTTGCCGCGGGCAATCAATTTGAGACCGGTGACAGTGGTCTCCAACACGGGAGTAGGCTGGGTCATAAAAGTGTTTCGGGGGGGCTCTTCCAATTATACTGTTTGAAGCCGGATGCTCCTCTCCATTCTGATTCCTGTCTACAACGAGCGAACCGTTGCCGAGAGGAGCCTTTCGTTAATCCTGGCCGCCCCGCTTCCCGAGAACATGGAGCGCGAGTTGGTGATCGTCGACGATTGCTCCACCGATGGAACCTCGGCGATCCTGGAGCGACTGGCGCGAGACGAGCCGCGCATCCGACTGTTCCGCCATGCGGTCAATCAAGGTAAGGGCGCCGCGGTGCGGACCGCGATCCAAAAAGCGCAGGGCGATTTCTGCCTGGTGCAGGACGCGGACCTGGAATACGACCCTTCCGAATACGGGAAGCTCATGAAGCCGCTGCTCGATGGCAGAGCCGACGCCGTGTTCGGTTCGCGCTACCTGGTGAGCGAGCAAACGCGCGTGCTGCCCTACTGGCACTCGATGATGAACAAGGGATTGACCATGCTCTCCAACATGTTCAGCAATCTGAACTTGACCGACATGGAGACGTGCTACAAGGTCTTCCGCACGGACCTGCTCAAGAGCATCCCCATCCGCTCGGACCGTTTCGGTTTCGAACCTGAGATCACCATGAAGTGCTCCAAGCGAAAATTGAGGGTGTACGAGGTTCCCATCAGTTATCACGGCCGCACTTACGAAGAGGGCAAGAAGATCGGCTGGAAAGACGGCGTAAAAGCCCTGGGAGTCATCTTGTACTTCTGGCTGGTGGACGATCTCTACGAAGCCAATTATGGGCGCGGCTTGCTGCACAGCCTGACCGGCACTCCGCAATACATCAGTTGGCTGACGCGCGTCTTGCGGCCGCACCTGGGCGACCGCGTTCTGGAAATCGGCGCGGGTCTGGGCAATTTAACCGCACGGCTGATGGCGCGCAAACTGCATTACGTCGCCGGAGAAGGCGAGCCGCTGTACCTGCATGCGCTGCGGAACCGCTTCCTGCGTACTCCCAACGTGACCGTGTGCGAACTGCATCCCGACAACCCTGCCGATTACGCGCGCTGGGCCGGCGAGTTCGATTCCGCCCTTTGCGTGAACATTCTGGAAACGGCGAAGGACCCGGCCTTGGTGCTGCGGTCCATCGGATCGTGCTTGCAGCCGGGAGGAAGCTTGCTGGTGCTGGTGCCGCAGGGCCAAGGACTGTATGGCTCGCTGGACCAGGCCATGGGGCACCTGCGCCGCTTCTCCAAAGAAGAGCTCAGTGGGGCCCTGCAACAAGCAGGGTTTCAAGTGGCGCGGATGTACCAGTTGAACAAGATTGGCGCGCTCTCCTGGGGGATCTTCGGGAAATTATTGGGCCGCAAGCAAATCAGTAAACCGGCGTTGAAACTGTTCGATAAGACAGTTTGGTTCTGGCGGCGGATCGACGGGCTACTGCCCTGGCGAGGCCTCTCGCTGGTGGTCGTCGCCAAAAAGACGTAGCGAAGAAAACACAATCATGAAGAAGATCGTTGTAACGGGCGGCGCCGGATTCATCGGTTCGGCGCTGGTCAGGACGCTGCTCCAGCGCGCGGAGGGCGAGGTCGAGGTCATCGACAATCTGCTCACGGGTTATGAACACAATTTGCAGGAACTCGCCGGGCGCGTCCAACTGCACAAGCTGGACATTCGCGATGCGCGGGCGATTGCGCCGGTGATCCGTGGCGCCGGCGTCGTATACCATCTGGCGGCGATTCCGTCTGTCCCGCGCTCGATAGCGGACCCCGTGCCTTCGCATGAAATCAACATCGCTGGGACTTTCAACGTACTTCGCGCGGCAGCCGAAGGCGGTGTGAGGCGCGTGGTGTACGCGGCGTCTTCTTCGGCATACGGAGATAGTGAAACGCTGCCGAAGAAGGAAAGCATGGCGCCGCGCCCGCAGTCGCCGTACGCCGTGCAGAAACTGGTCGGCGAGTATTACGCATCAGTATTCTATTCCTGCTTTGGTTTAGAAACCGTCGCGCTGCGCTTTTTTAACGTCTACGGACCCAGGCAAGACCCATCCAGTCCATACTCGGGTGTTCTGAGCCTGTTTATGAAGCATCTGCTGAACCGCACCCCGCCCACGATTTTCGGCGATGGCGAGCAGTCGCGCGATTTCACCTACGTGGAAGATGTGGCCGCCTTGTGCGTCAAAGCAGCGCAGGCCACGGGCGCCGCCGGGAAGACGTATAACGCGGGGAACGGCGGACGCTTCACGCTGAACTTCATCTGGGACGCGCTGCAGAAGATGGAGGGAGTCCAGCTTCCGCCGGTCTACGGCCAGCCGCGGGAAGGCGACGTGCGGCATTCGATGGCGGACATCACCAGTGCCGTCGCCGAGCTGGGTCACGCGCCGCAATGCAGCATTGAAGAGGGCCTGCGGAGGACACTCGAGTGGTACCGGACGACCGCATGACCGGGAATCGCGGCGACCGCCACCGCCTGCGTGGTCCGAGCCGCATCGATCCCGCCGCGCCGCGCCCGGCACCGGCTCCAGCGAGGACACCCTCGGCTCCACAAGAGACGACCGCCGGCCGCGAGGCGCCAGCCCACGGCGCGGCACCAGCCCACCGCGCGGCGCCAACAAAGAAGCGCGTACTGTTCGTCTGCATCGGAAATTCCTGCCGCAGCCAAATGGCCGAAGCGTTCGCGCGCGCACACGGGGCCGATGTCATGGAGGTGCAAAGCGCGGGCGTGAGTCCCGCGACGATGATCGCGCCGCAAACCAAACAAACCTTGGCTGAGCGCAACCTGAATATCGGTGACCACTTCCCCAAGGGTATGGACATCATCCGGCGCCAGCCGTTCGACCTGGTGGTGAACATGAGTGGGATTCCCGTCACGCTCCCCGGCGCGCGCATTGTGGAATGGAACGTACCCGATCCGATCGGCCAGAAAGATTTCGTCCACCGCTCGGTCGCGGATCAACTGGAAGGGCTGGTGATGCGTCTGATACTAGAGCTTCGCAATACGCCCTAATCCAGGCTCATATTAACGACCTGAAACTGGAAGCGCTCGGGCGGCAGGGAGCTGACCGGGCTCGGTATCATGTGCGCCCAGGTCTGGTACGCGGTATGGGCCACCGAAGAATTCAGATAGAACAAGAACTGGTCGGAAAAGCACTTGAGCGGAGGCGGCTGGCGGAACGTAAGCCGCATGCCGACGGCTTTTTCGATTTCGACGCCGGCGGTCGGGATCAGCTTGTCTTCCAGCAGGACCACGAAACTGGATCGCCCGGCATGCGGCCACAGGTCGGCTCGCAGCAGGTTTCGCAACTCCAGGCGAGTATCGAAGGTGGTCTCGCATTGCCGGATCCATTCCAGGATGCTGTGCCCCCACTGCCAGTGCTGCACGAACGCCAGGTATTGATCTACCAGGTTGACGGCCAAGTCCATCCGGCGGCGCTCCGAATCGTGTTCGACGGGCATCGCCGGCAACGGAATCATGTCTTCCTGTTCAATCAGGTCGTTCGCCATGCCCAGCACGCGTTCCAGGCTGCGAACCCGCGGAGACATGCGGACCAACAACGGGGGCAATTCATGGGTTGCCGTCCCCGGCACTTCAACGAATTTACGATCACCCAGGATTTCCATACCGATCCGGTCTCCCAGCCCTATCCTGCCTGCATTATCGGCCGTCTCCCACTAAAACTTAAGCGGCTATCTATTGGATGCCTGACAAACGCGCCGGGTTGCGGGTAGACTGGACTGAGGTAACGCCATGGCCTTAGCATTCCTTATCTTCGTCTTTTTGTTCGTTATCGCCTTAATTGCGGTGTTCGCGTTTCCGCCCTCGCGCTGGGCGCGGCTTCTGGATAAGGAGAACAAGAAGAAGTAAATGTCGACGTTTACCGCGGCCGGCGTATCCAGCGGAGAAACGACGTTCAACCGGTGGCTGATCCCGGTAGCCGCCGTACTGGTGCACATCTGTATTGGCTCGGTCTATGCCTGGAGCACGTTTAACCGCCCCATCCTTGCGCTGCTGCCGGGCCAGCCTTCCTGGTTTAGCCCGCCGTATACGACCTTTAGTACGGCTCTCGTATTTCTGGGCCTTAGCGCCGCCGTGGGCGGACCTTGGGTGGAACGCAAAGGACCCCGCGCCGCCGCCACCGCCGCCGCTGGCCTATTTGGCGCGGGCCTGGTGATTGGCGGGATTGGACTGGCAATGCAGCAGGCCGTCCTGGTATTCCTGGGCATGGGCGTCATCGGCGGCATGGGCTGCGGCCTGGGCTACATTGCTCCGGTCAGCACTCTGGTGAAATGGTTCCCCGACCGCCGGGGCATGGCTACCGGCATGGCTATCATGGGCTTCGGCGGCGGAGCCTTCCTGGCCGGCTATCTGAACGTCTACTTCATGAAGCTGCTGGGCGTGCCGGTTACGCTGCTGGCGCTGGGCGGGTCTTACTTCGTCATCATGATAACCGGCGCGCGGATGATCCGTAGGCCGCCGCCGGGATGGAAACCGGAAGGCTGGACACCGCCGGAGAAGACCGCCTCCGAGCGCAGCCTGACACGGAACCAAGCCCTTCGCACCACGCCGTTCTATTTGCTGTGGGGGATGCTGTTCGTCAACATCACCGCGGGGATTGGGATTCTGGCGCAGGCCTCCCCGATGATGCAGGACATGTTCGGTAGGACTCCGGTGGAAGCCGCGGCAGTGGTGTCGGTCATCAGCCTGTTCAACGCCGGCGGGCGTTTTTTTTGGGCCTCCTTGTCGGATTACCTGGGGAGGCGCAACACCTACGCGGTCTTTTTCGTGGCGCAGGTGGGATTGTTTCTGCTGATCCCGCGCTTGCAGAACGAGTGGGTTTGGTTTCAAGCCGCGCTGTTCGTGATTTTCACCATGTATGGCGGCGGCTTTGCGACGATTCCGGCATTCCTCGCGGACTTGTTCGGAACCGAAAACGTCGGCGCGATTCACGGCGCGATCCTCACTGCCTGGAGCGCCGCCGCGGTCACCGGACCGATGATCATCACGGAGCTATCCAACCAGGCCAAGGCGCACCTGCGGCCCGGCGAAAGTAAAGTGCACATCTATGACCAGCCACTCCAAGTGCTGGCGGTTCTGTTGGGCGTGGCTTTCGTGCTGACCATGCTGGTGCGCCCGCTCAAAAACGCGAAGCGGACGTGATCCGGTATCATGCGCTATCACTTCCTCCTCGATACCTATGAAACCGAGCGGATAAAGGTGGTCAGCGTGTGGGGTTCCTTCCGCGACGTGGATCTTTCCACGCGCCCTCACCCGACCGACACGCGCGGCCGCAGCGTTCTGGAGCAGATGATTCACCAGTGCATCAGCGAAGACCACTGGTTCAAGACTTTCTTCGGCATCGATGTGATTGCTTCGCCTCTGCCTGACGCGCACAGCCGGAGGAGTTTCATCGAACGGTATTGGGAAGACTCCGGACGGCGTCTGAGCGCCCTGCAAAACCAAGACGACGGGTTCTGGGAAGAGGAGGTCGCTTTCTTTGACACTCCGCGCAGCCGGGCCTGGATCATGGTGCGGCGCGTCGCTCACACGGCGCATCATCGCGGACAACAGATGGCCATGCTGCGCATGCTCAATCGCGAACTCCATAGCAACTACGGCCCCACCGCGGATACGGGAGATCAAGTCGTCTACGCTTATCCCGATTTCGAGACACTGCTGCAAAAGCTGGGCGATTCGCTCTAAAATTGAGCCCATTCATTTGCCGGCATCCTCCAAAGAATGGAGAATCCGGCTGGCATTCGTGCGCTGGCTGTGATCCTGCGCGCTTTTAAACCAACGCCGCGCATGTCCCAGCGCGATCCTGCGGTTGCCCAGTTCCAAATGCGCAATCGTGAGGATCTGATACAGCCGGTGCGCGTCTCCGGGGGCAACCTCCTGAACGGGCTCGAGTGTGACCACCGCGTCGGTGGCCCCACCCCGGCTCATCTGAATCTCGGCGAGTTCCAGGCGCGCGTCCGCGCGGGAGGGCTGATCGGCGAGAAGCAGTTTCAGAACACGCATCGCCTGTACGGGCTCCGTGGCCGCGGCCAGGCGGCCGTAATCCCAGAGCATTTGCGCGTCGCGGCTCCCCAAATTCACGGCGGTCTCGAAGGAGTGGAACGCCTCCTCCTCCCGGTTGTTTCTGACCAGCAGGTAACCCAGCGTCACGTGCGGCTCCGGACGCCGTGGATTTTCCCGCATCAGTCTTTCCAGTCCAGCACGCGTCTCGGCAGTCTTACCCAGACGGCTCGCTAGATCCAGAAGAGCGAGATTCACATCGAACATGGAGGCCGGCTCAACCGCCGCGGCATTAGCGGACTGCGGTTGAGCGAAAGCCATTCGTGTCGCGAAGTAGCCGCGCCGGAGATACGCCTTCAGGTCTCTCTCTATCGTCTCCAGCGGCTTGCCGTACACAATTTCAAATGCCTTTCGCGAGGGAGTCCCTTGTTCCACTATTTCCATGAATTGGGCGAACCGGGGGCCATACCGCGGGTTGAATTCGAGCATATGAACCAGAGCCCAGCCTTGGTTGTAGAGACTGCCCGCCATGGCGGTCTGGTTGTAGTAAGGGGAGTCATGATCCGCGCTTAAGATTTCGGAGAGTGGAACCCATTTCTCCCGTCCCAGCGCCTGCACGCGGGCGGGCGGAGGCGCGCCCACAACGGCCTTGTCCCCGGCCGGTTTCAGCGTGGAATAGAGTTCCGCAATGCCTTCGCTGAACCAGGGCGGCAGACGCGGGCCGGCATCCTGCATGAGCAGGTGGATGTACTCGTGAACCGCGGTAGAGAAGACATCGTCCGCGGCTCCGCCCAACACGACGTAATCGCGACCGGTGATGTGGGCGGAGTAGGCGACGGTAAATGTTTTGAAGCGGTACTCGTTGTATTCCTTGTTCGATCCGAACAGTACCACGCGCACCGGCCCGGGTTGCCGCCGTACGCCGCGACGCATGTCGTGTTCCAGGAAGCCCTTCGCGCGATCGAACTGTTGCAGGGTCCGGCGCGTGTCGCTTTCACTCGCGCTGCTAAAGATCTCGAAGTCAGGCGAAGCCGCGCGCAGCCATCTCGGTTCAGCCGCGGATGCGGGCAGAGCGGAAAACGCCAACACCGCGCGGAGAAGCAGTTTCACCATACGTCTAATCGATCGCCGCTTCGACGATCTCCAGGCGGCGCTTGGGTGTCTCGCCGTCCACTTCTTCTTTCGCGAACGCGTCAAGGACATCCAAGCCTTCCACGATGCGGCCGAATGCCGAGAACTGGCCATCCAGACTCGTTGACGGCCCCAGCATCAGGAAAAACGAAGTCGTCGCGGAGTTGGGGTCTTCGCCATGCGCCATCGACACGACACCTTTCTCGTGCTTCACGTCTTTGCGGAACTCGGCCTGCAACGGATGCACGAAGCGGTCGGCGAAATGATTCGAGCCCGTCGAGCGGCCCGTAGGCATGCCTCCCTGCACTACAAAGTCTTTCGCGATGCGGTGAAACACAGTGCCGTTGTACCAACCGGTCTGGATCAGCATCAGGAACGCCCGCGCGTGGTTGGGCGCCCAAGCGGGCTCCATCTTGATCTTGATAATGCCGAGCGTGGTCTTGAGCGTCACGGTCTTGCGCAGTTCGTCCACGGTGGCATTGAGGAATGGCTGCTCGCGCTTCTTCTCGATGGTGATCTTGAGAATGCGCACGGGCTTTTCGATGAGACCGGCCGCATCCACGGGAGTCTGGGAAATCTTTTCGACGACCTCGATGCCCTCGGTAACGCGTCCAAACGCCGAGAACTTGCCGTCGAGCTGCGGCTGCGGCGCGACACACGCGAAAAACTGCGCGCCTTCGCTGTTGGCCCTGCCGGGAATGCCGACGCTCGAAATCACACCGCGCTCGTGCTTCATGTCGCTGAATTCGGGCGCGAGCAGATTCAAGCCGCCGCTGCCCCATTGCGCCTTGGGAGTGGCGGGGTTCTTGAGCAATGGGTCGCCGCCCTGAATGATCCCGTTGGCGACGGCGCGATGGAACGCGCTGCCGTTGTAGTAGCCCTGGCGCGCGCGGGCGATGAACTGCTCCACGTGCTTGGGGGCCTTGTCCGGCGCGAATTCGAAGCGGAACGTGCCCAGATCCGTAGTGACGACGGCCTCCACTTCCGTTGCGGACTGCGCCCGCCCCGCGACCGCAGAGCATAGAAGCAAGGCGAGCGTAATCAGGACTCGCATATGCCACCTACTTGTCCTCGCTGGCCGCCGCGATCCAGTAGTCCATTCCCTGCACCAGGATCTTCGCCTGAATCTTCTTGCCGACTTTGAGCTTGGCGAATTCCTGTTGGTCTTTGACCGGGTATTCCATGGTCATGGCTTCCATCCATCCGTCGATTTTGCCATGTTTCACGGTGGCGGTTTGGCTCTTGGCGTCCATGCTCACGATCTCGCCGCTCATCCGGTACTCCTTAACCGGTTGGGGCAGCGGATTCCGCTGACACCCGGACGCCACAAGCAGAAAAAGCAACGACGGAACCAGGGATCTCATCGGGAGCACAATCCTATTACACGAGACTAGCGTAACCCGTTGCAAATCCGGTCGGCTAACACGGCTAATGGAGTCAGGATTCTTTGCCGATGAACGCGGGAGGAGATCTGTTTGAGCTCGACTACCGCGCCGCTTCCGCAGACTGGTTTGCAGGAAGCCCGCCTGGAGCGCGCCGGGGGCATCCGGCGCTGGCTGACGCCGTCGCTATGCGACCTGTTCCTGCTGGCGGTCATCGGCTGGTCCTTCATGACCGCCGGAACCGGTTGGAGCCGCCTGCTGTGGGACGGCGACACGGCCATTCACCTGGCCATCGGCGATTGGATCTTGGATCACGGCAAGATTCCGGTCACCGACCCGTTTTCGTTCACGCAACCGAATGCTCCGTGGATTCCCTACGAATGGGGCTCCGCCGTTTTGTTCGCTGGACTGAATCACGCGTTCGGACTGAAGGGCGTGGTGTTCGTGTGCGGCGCGATGATCGCGGTGTTGATCACGGTCTTGTTGCGCACCATGCTATCGGCTGGAGCGGACACACTGTTATCCGTTCTTGTTGCTTTGCTGGCCTCGAACGCGCTCCTGCTGCACTATCACGCGCGGCCGCATCTGTTCACTCTTCTGTTTCTCGCCGTCGCGGCATGGATCTTTACCGAAGACCGGCTGCACAAGACCGATTGGGTCTGGATCCTTCCGGTCATCACGGCGGTGTGGGCGAATTTGCATCCGGGCTTCGTGATCCTGTTCGCATACTTGGGTGTTCTTGTTGTGGGCAGCTTTCTGGAGGGCTCGCCCAGCGCCGCGGTCCGCTATACATGGCTCACGTTGGCGTGTGCGCTGGCGACGCTGCTCAATCCGTTTGGCTTCGGCCTGCACATGGATATCCTGTCGTACTTGCGTTCGAGCGGAACCACCGAAATGATTCAGGAATTCCAGGCGCCGACGTTTCGTACACAGCCGCAGCTTTTCTACCTCGGCTTTCTGCTGCTGGGGCTGACGGCAGGCGGCCTGCTGATTCAGAAAAAACGCTTTGTCGAGCCGCTGCTATTGCTGGGAACGGCGTACGCCTCGCTCACTTCGGTCCGCCACAGCACGATCTTCGTGGTCTTGGCCGCGCCGATGGTTGCAGCCGAACTGACCCAGTGGTGGCGGGCGTGGGTGGACCGGCAGCCCCGCGGCTCCGCGGGCCGCGTTCTGGATCAACTCTCGTTCGAAAAGCGGCCTGCGTTTACCCGCACTTCGTTGTGGGCCGTGGCCGGACTCGCGGCAATTTTCTTGTGGACTCCGGCGGCGCTATGGCCCACCGGTTTCGATCCCAAACTGTTTCCCGTGGAATTGGCCGCGCGCCATCCCGAGCTGGCCACCGCGCGTCTGTTCACCAGCGACCAGTGGGCGGACTATCTGTTGTACAAAAACTATCCGCGGCAGAAGGTCTTTTACGATGACCGCAACTTCTACGGAGCCAAGATGTATGCAGCGGTCAGCGGACTGATGAATGGCGCCGGCGGCTGGTCCGCCACGCTCGATCAGTATCAGACCACGCACGTATTGACGCCGGCGGGCTCCGCGCTGGCGGACCGTTTACGGGAATCGGCGATGTGGAAACTCACCGATCACGACGAGACGGCGGAATTATTCGCCCACGAATAGGAACGCCTATTTCTTGGGCGCTTCTTCATCCAAGGCCACCGGATCGACCTTGGCGCCTTCGCGGGCCGTGTCACTGGGGTTAGCGATGATCAGATCGCCGTACTGGAGTCCGGACACTTCCAGACGGTCGCCGTAGTCACGGCCAATTTCAACCTTCTGAATATGCACGGTGTGGTCCGGCCGGACCACGGCCACCTGCGGGCCCTCGGCGCGGGCAATCAGGGCAGTACTGGGAATCAGGAGCGGCGCATCGGAGCGGAAACTGGTGAGGTCGATTTGCGCGTACATTCCCGGCATCAGCACAGCGCCTGGATTCGGTACCTGTATTTCGACCAGCATCGTGCGGCTGCCCGGATCGAGCGCGTTGGCCATGCGGGCCACGGTCCCGGAGAAACGGCGCCTGGGCAAGTTGGCGACGCTCAGACTGGCGGCCTGGCCAAGTTTTATCGAGCTCGCGCTCACCTGCGGCACGTTCAGGTAAGTGCGCAGCGTATCGGTCTGCGCGACGCGGTACAGGAGCGTGTTGCCGGCCACCACCAGAGCGCCCACGTCCACGTTGCGCTGCGTGACGACTCCGTCAAAAGGCGCCTTGACGGTACGGTAACTCTGCACTTCATTGAGACGCGCCAGGTTGGCCTCCGCCGCCGCAATGTTACCGCGCTGGGCGGCGATAGCTTTTTCGAGCGCCTGCACGTTGGACGACTGCGATTGAAACTGCGCCTGATACTGATCGTTTTCCTGGCGCGAGACGACTCCCTGGGCAGCCAGACTGGCCCAGCGCTGCGCGGTCACACGCGCCAGCTCCATGTTGGTCTGGCCCTGCTCGTGATTCGCGATGGCCTGATCCAGGCCCGCTTGCGCCTGTTGCAACGCGGCCCGCGCCTGGCGGATCTGTTGATCGATTTCGGGGGCCTCAATTTCCGCCACGGTCTGTCCGGCGCGGACGCGATCGCCGATGTCCACTAAACGCGTGCGGATGTACCCATCGGCGCGCGAGAGAATTGGCGCCTCGGTGATCGCCTGAATATTCCCGGGCAACTGCAATTCACTATTGCGGTTGGAACGGCCGACCTCAATCACCTGCACCACCGGCAGCGCCTGTTCCTGCTGTTGTGCTTCGCTCTGGATGATGGCCTGCCGCTTCCGGAGCGGGATGTAGCCGGCGAAGAACGCCACGACCACCAGCGCTGTCAGCAACACAAACAAAGACGCGATGACCACGCCCGAGGGATGCCACGGCTTGGGGATGCCCGCGCCGTCCGGCCCGGCGTGAAGCAGTCCCTTCTGCTCGATCAGTTGGCGCTTCAGGTCCGCGATTTCCCGGCGGAGATTCTCTTCGTTCGTATCGGCTACGCCGAGTTCTCCGGAGCGGGGCGGTTTAGGATCGTTTACAGGCATCGGAAGCTAACCATGCAATGGATTCCACTCGGAAGTGTCCGCCAACTCCTCGGCTTCCAATTGCCGCTCATGATCGAGCGGAGGCTTGGTTCTTAAATAAGTATAGATAATCGGCACCACGAACAGCGTGGTCACGGTCGCGAAGACCAATCCGCCGATCACGGCGCGGCCGAGGGGAGCGTTCTGTTCCCCGCCCTCGCCGAGACCCAGCGCCATGGGGAGCATGCCGAGTACCATCGCCGTCGCCGTCATCAGCACGGGCCGGATGCGGGCGTAGCCGGCCGCCAGCATCGCCTCGCAAGCGGTGGCAACCACGGTCCGCTCGTCATTGGCGAAGGTGACAAGCAGAATGCTATTGGCGGTGGCGACACCGATGCACATGATGGAGCCCATCAGCGAAGGAACGCTCAGCGTGGTGCCGGTCACAAAGAGAATCCATAGAATTCCAGCCGCCGCGCCGGGCAACGCCATCAGGATGATGAACGGGTCGAGCCAGGATTGGAAATTCACGGTCATCAGCAGGTACACCAGGATGACCGCAAAGGCCATGCCCAGACTGAGCCGGAAGAACGATTCCTTCATCGTCTCCACCTGCCCGCGCAGCGCGAGCGTGGTACCGCGCGGCAGATGTTTTTCCTGCTCGTGCATGATTTGTTCCACTTCCGTGCTGACGCCGCCCAGATCGCGCCGGGCCACATTAGCATAGACATCAAACAGGGGCGCGACGTTGTAGTGATTCACGATCACCGGCGAATACGCGCGCTTCACGGTCACCAGATTCGACAGCAACTGCGTGCTGCCCGGAAGCGCTCCCGGATTTCCGTAAGCCTGCGAGGAGCCAGCGGGTGCGCCTCCGATCGAATCCGTACGCAAGGCGCTGGCGGGAGACAGCGAGCCCGGCGCGGTGGTGTTCACCACGTTTGAGGCGACCGACACCGGCGTGCGCAGCAGCGCGTCGAGCGAATCGATGCGGTACTGCGGCGTCTGCACGCCCACCGCATAATTCACGCCACTGTTCCAATTCACCCACCAACTGGGCGCCACGGAGTTGTTGCCGGTAAGCGAGATCAGAAGGTTGCTGGTCACGTCGCGTTGCGTCAGGCCCATCTGCGACGCCTTGACCCGGTCCACGTCCAGCCGGATATCGCGCTGATCCACAACCTGGTGGATGTGCACGTCGACGGCGCCGGGAATACAGGCGATCTTATCCGCCAGTTCCTGGGCGATTTTATAACCCGAGGCCGGATCGCGCCCCACCACTTGTAAGTCGATGGGCACCGGCAAACCAAAATTCAGGATCTGGCTGGTGATGTCGGCAGGCTGAAAGAAGAACACCATGTCGGGAAACTTTTCCCGCAGCCGTTTACGCAAGCGGACTTCGTAATCGCGCGTGGGGCCGTGCTTTTCCCGCTTCAAGGAAATCAAGATTTCCCCGTCGGCGCTGGAAATGGTGGGAATGTCGCCCTGCGCCAAACTGGCATAGCTATTGGGCACGCCGATGTTATCGATGATGGAATCCAGCTCGGCGGGCGGGATCATCTCGCGGATCGCCTCGTCGATGGCCGCGAAGCGCAGCTCCGTCAGTTCGATGCGCGTGCCCGCCGGGCCGCGCGCGTGCAACCGCATCTGGCCGGCATCCACGCTGGGGAAAAAGTCCCTGCCGACAAGTTTCACCAAGCCCAGCGATGCGACCGTGAAGATCGTGAATGCAGCCAGCACCCACGCGCGATGCCTCAGCGTCCAATCCAGCAGACCGATATAGCGGAAACGCAACTTCTCAAACAGGACGTTAAACAGGTGATGGATTTTCCAGAACCCGCCTTTGGCCGCCGCGGCCTCTCCATCCTCACCCTGCTGGTGGAGCGCCATCTCGGACCGGAGCATCTTGTAGGCCATCGCCGGCACCAGGGTTCGCGACAGCAGATAGGACGCCAGCATCGCGAACACCACGGCCATGGCCAGCGGCGTAAACAAATACTTGGCCGTTCCGGTCAGCAGCAGCACGGGGACAAACACGATGCAGATGGCGAGCGTGGAAACGAAAGTGGGCACGGCGATCTGCGCGGCGCCGTCGATCACGGAGCGCACCAGCGACTTGCCCATGGCGATATTGCGGTGGATGTTCTCGACCGCCACCGTGGCGTCATCCACAAGAATGCCCACGGCCAGCGCCAGCCCTCCCAGCGTCATCACGTTGATGGTTTCGCCGAACAGGGCCAGCATGCACAGCGAAGCCAGAATGGAGAGCGGGATCGAGAGACACACGATCAGCGTGCTCCGCCAACTGCCCAGGAACAGCAAAATCATGAGCGCCGTAAGTCCGGCGGCGATCATCGCTTCCCTTTGCACGCCGTTGATGGAGGCGCGCACAAACATGGTTTGGTCGGCCAGCGGCTTGACGGTCAGCTCCGGAGGAACCATCGCCAAAATCCGCGGCAACGCTTTTTGCACCGCGTTCACCACGGCCAGCGTGGATGCCTTACCGGTGCGGGTCACCGTCATCAGAACGCCGCGCGACCCGTTGGTGCGCACGATATTGTCCTGCACTCGGAAGCCGTCGTGGACCTGCGCCACATCCCGCATATAAACCGTGGCGCCGTTTACGGTTTTGATCGGCAAGTTGTTAAACTCTTCAATGCGCAGAGGGCTGCTGTTCAACCGGATCGGATACTCCATACCCGCGAGTTTCGCCGTGCCCGCCGGGAGAATCAGATTCTGCAAGTTCAGCGCGTTGGAAATATCGATCGGCCCCAGTTGCTTGGCGTACAATTCGTTCAGGTTCAAGTCCACCATCACCGCTCGACTCTTCCCGCCGAAGGGATAAGACACGCCGGCGCCCTGCACCGTGCCCAATTGGGTTCGCAGGAAATTGTTGCCGTAGTCGAAAATCTGTTGCTCGGGCAGCGACTTGCTCACCAGCCCGAGTTGCAGGATCGGCACGCTGCCCGCGTCGTATTTCGACACGATGCCCGGGAAGATGCCCGGCGGCATGGAGCGCATCTGGCCTTGCATGAGCGCACTGACCTGCGCCACGGCCATATCCACCTGCACGTTCGGGTGGAAGTAGATGCGTACCACGCCGATGCCGTTATACGCCTGCGACTCAATATGCTCAATGTCGTTCACGCCGTTGGTGAGCGAGCGTTCGAAGTTGGTGATGACGCGCTTTTCCATCTCTTCCGGCGTGAGACCCTGGTAGGTCCACACCACGCTCACCACGGGGATATCGATGAACGGAAAAATATCCACCGGCATGGTGACGATGGCGGCTCCGCCCAAAATAACGATGAGGACCGCCATCACGACGAACGTGTAAGGGCGGCTAAGCGCTAAACGGACGATCCACATAGTTTCCTCTAAGCACCCATCTGCGCGGCCATGTCGATCATGCTGGTGGCGACGACGTCGAACTCGCCAGGCTTGGCGTTATCCGCACGGCCACCAACTCCGCGCTCATTGGGCCGGTAGATAAATCCGGTCTTTAGACCGGCTTTGCGCGCGGCGCGCAAGTCGCCCGAATGCGCGGCGCCCAGCATCAACTCACCCGGCTTGATGCTGAGCAATTCGGCGGCGGTCAGATAGGATTCCGGATCGGGCTTATAGTGATGCGCCAGTTCGGCGGAAAGGACCAGATCCCACGGAATGCCTGCGTTCTTCCCCATGTCAGTGAGCAGGGACACGTTGCCGTTGGAGAGCGGCGCGATGGTGTATTTCTTCTTCAGCCGGGCCAGCCCAGGAACCGAATCGGGCCACGGTTTCAGGCGGTGCCAGACGAGATTCCAATGTTCTTTCTCTTCCTCTGCAAGGCCGTTGATGTTGAACTCTTTCAGAATCTGCTCCAGGACCATGCGATGCAGCGCGTCCAGCTTGGTCCAGGGCAGTTCCCCTTTGCGGACTTTCTCCATGGAAGGCTGGTAGCCTTCGCGCCAGCGGTCGGCGAAGCGAGCCCAATCGATCTTGAGGCCCTTGGTCTTGCCCCAAGCTTCGCCTTCCGCGATGATGGAGCCGCGCCAGTCCACCACGGTTCCAAAGGTGTCGAACACGATGGCCTTAACGCCGGCGATGGCGTCGTTGTTGGCGGCGGGCGCCGCCTGCATCTTGAGTTGTGGCACGATCAGCACCCCCATGAATCCGGCACCCAGAGTCCGCGCGGCTTCTCTGCGACTGAACTTCATACCATCCTCCCAGCCTGTTGGCTCCTGAGTTCTTCGGCATACAGCGCGCCTTCCGGCGTATCTTCGTGCTTGAAGAACACGAACGCATCCCGGCCGGCGGCGATCTGCTCGCGCGCCCGGTCCGCGATTTCGCGGCGGTCCGCGGGCGAATACTCCTGCTTGCGCAGCCGCGCGTAAACAAAATCGGACGTAATCACGCGCGGCACATCTAGTTTATCCGATTCGGCCAGACACAGCGCGGCGCGATGCTGTTCGAGCAGCCGGTAGACCTCATCCATCAGCCAAGTCTGATTACGAAACTCGAAGGTGGTTCGGACATCAGGCGGAAGCTGCCCCAGGAACCGGGCCAGCAGCTCGATGTCAACTTTAAGATTCGGAGGTAACTGAAACAATATAGGACCCAAACAGTGCGTCGCGCGCAAAGGCTCCAGCGCCTTGAAGAAGAGCTCGGTAAATTCGGATTCCTTCAGCCGGTGGATGTGGGTGATGCGCATGTGCGCCTTGCAGGCGAACAGAAAGCCGTCGGGCGTGGCGTTCACCCAGTTTTCGAGTGTCGCGGCCTTGGGCAACTGGCGAAAGGTGTAATTGATTTCGACGGCATTCAGGCGCGTGGCGTAATGCTTCAGGAAGTCTTTGGCGGCGAGCTTCGGCGGGTAAAAATCCGGCTTCCAGGACGCGTAGGCGAATCCGGATGTCCCACAATAAAGTGTCCCGCGATAAAGCCCAGCCATGCTGTCAGGCTACACTAAGGGCAGTGGGTCCACACTCCGTCGAACGAACCCCTTCCGGAAAGCATTCCCGCGACAAGGGCGTCACTCCCAAGCGCACTCAGGCCGAGCGCATCCGCGAAGTTTGGCCGGATTTACGCGAAATGATCCTGCCCCGGCGAGGGCTGCTGCTGCTGGGGTTGGGGCTGATGATCGTTAACCGGCTGAGCGGCCTGGTGCTGCCTTATTCCACGCGCTTCCTTATTGACGACGTGCTGGGCAAGAGGCAGATCGAATTGCTGCCGCCGCTGGTTCTGGCGGTCGTCGCGGCCACGCTGCTACAGGGCGTGACATCGTTCACGCTCACGCAACTACTTTCCAAAGCCGGGCAACGCCTGATCGCCGAGTTGCGGCAGAAAGTCCAGCGGCACGTGGGACGGTTACCGGTGAGTTACTACGACGCCAACAAGAGCGGCGTACTGGTGTCGCGCATCATGACCGACGTCGAAGGCGTGCGCAACCTGATCGGCACCGGATTGGTGGAATTCGCCGGCGGTCTGATGACCGCCGTGGTGGCACTGGTGATCCTGTTGCGGATCAGCCCGATCATGACGGGCCTGACCGCTCTGTTTGTAGCCGTGTTCGGATTCGCGCTCTCCAAAGCGTTCCGCAAGATCCGGCCAATCTTCCGCGAGCGCGGCAAGATCAACGCCGAAGTAACGGGACGGCTGACCGAATCGCTGGGCGGCGTCCGCGTGGTCAAGGGCTATCACGCCGAAGAACGCGAGGCGGGTGTCTTCGCGGCCGGTGCAAAGAGGCTGCTGACCAACGTGGAAGCTTCGCTCACGGCAATGTCGTTTATGAGCCTCTCGGCCACTGTTCTCATGGGTATCGTCGGCGCGGTAGTCATGTATGTGGGTTCGCGGCAGATTTTCACCGGGACTTTGACTCTTGGAGAATTCGTTACCTTCACGGCATTTCTGGCGTTCCTGGTGGCGCCGGTGTTTGGAATCGTGGGCATCGGGACGCAGATCACGGAAGCGCTGGCGGGTCTGGACCGCACGCACGAAGTTTTGAAGGAGCGCCCCGAAGATCAGGATCCCCGGCGCACGCTGCCACTGGGACCGATCACCGGAGAAATCGTCTTCGACAATGTCAGCTTCTCCTATGACGAGGGCAAGCCGGTGTTATTCGATGTCAGCTTTCGCTCTGAGCCGGGCACGGTAACGGCGCTGGTTGGTTCTTCGGGTTCCGGCAAGTCCACCATCATTAGTGTGATTGCGGCGTTCCATGTGCCGAATGCGGGAACGGTTTCGGTAGACGGCGTGGATCTTTCCGCGGTTCGTCTGGATGACTACCGCACGCAGCTCGGCGTAGTCTTGCAGGACACCTTCCTATTTGACGGCAGCATCGAGGAAAACATTGCGTTCGCGCGGCCCAGTGCGGCCAAGGAACAGATTCTCAACGCCTGCCGGATCGCCCGCGTGGATGAGTTCGCGGAAAACTTCGAAAACAAATACGACACGGTGGTCGGCGAGCGCGGCGTCAAACTCTCCGGCGGGCAGCGCCAGCGCGTGTCGATTGCCCGGGCGATTTTGGCCGATCCGCGTATTTTGATCCTGGACGAAGCCACGTCGAGCCTGGATTCCGAATCCGAGGCGCTGATCCAAGAGGGCCTCAAATACCTGATGCAGGGGCGCACGACGTTTGTTATCGCGCACCGCCTGTCCACCATCCGCCGCGCTGATCAAATTCTGGTGGTCGAGGGTGGGCGCATCGTGGAGCGCGGCACGCACGAGTCTCTCTACGCTCTAGAAGGCCGCTACTGGGATCTGTATACCCGCCAGCATGGCCTGGAAGCCAACCTGTTCCTGGCGCCCGGCGAAGGAGACGCGATCCCGGAAGCGGAAAAGTCCGGACGGTCCAAGCCCGATGGCGCCGGCGTAGGCGATGCCTTAAGGATTCTCAGGGGCAGATAGTTGTGCTATACTTCGATTTCATGCTTTCGGCCGCCAGCTCGTTTCGATTTAGCTACTGGTACTTTACCGTCTGAATCGCGACGAGTGGGCTGAGCAAGTGAATTTGAAAGCAACCCACTCGAAAGAGTGGGTTTTTTGACTTTTAGGAGACTCCTATGATTATTTCGATGAGACTGCACGCGACCAAGGAGGAGATCAATCATGTACGCGAGCGCATTGAGGAATTCGGGTATAAGGTTCATTCGATCGCGGGCGAGGAGCGGGTCGTGATCGGCGCGGTGGGCATGGGCGATGTGACGGCGTGTTTGGAGTCGGTCGAAGCCATGCCGGCGGTGGAACGAGCCGTGCGGATTTCGGCGCCGTACAAGTTCGTGAGCCGCGAGTTCCGCCCGGAAAAGACGCGCATTCAGGTGCGCGGCACGGTGATCGGCGGCGACGAGTTCGTCACCATGGCGGGCCCGTGCTCGGTGGAGAGCGAAAAGCAGATTCTGGAGACCGCGGAACTGGTCGCCAAACATGGCGCCAAACTGCTGCGCGGCGGCGCGTTCAAGCCGCGCACTTCGCCGTATGACTTCCAGGGTCTGGAACTGGAAGGTCTGAAACTTCTGGATAAGGCCCGGCGCATCACCGGCCTGGGCATCATCACCGAGGTCATGAGCGATCGCGACGTCGAGATGGTTGCCGAGTACGCCGACATCCTGCAAATCGGCGCGCGCAATATGCAGAACTTTTCGCTGCTCAAGACGCTGGGCAAGTGCGGCCGCCCGATTCTGCTGAAGCGCGGCCTCAGCTCCACCATCAAAGAGTTGCTGATGTCGGCCGAATACATCGTGGCGCACGGCAATCCGGACGTCATGCTGTGCGAGCGCGGTATCCGCACCTTTGAGACCGCCACCCGCAACACCTGCGATATCACCGCCGTTTCCGTGCTGAACGAGCTGACGCATCTGCCCGTGATTCTCGATCCCAGCCACGCCACCGGAAAACGCAGCCTGGTGCCGTCATTGGCGCGCGCCGCGGTGGCCATTGGCTCCGACGGCATCATTGTTGAGGTGCACCCGAATCCGGAGAAGGCCGTCAGCGACGGCGCGCAATCCCTGGATCCCAAACAGTGGGCGGCGATGATGGAAGACCTGAAACCTTATATCGCGCTGTGGAAGCGGGCCCGCGTCACGGAAGCCGTCGCGGTATAGGCTTGCCGTGAAGATCCGGTTTAAGCCGTGGCAACTCGCCGGAGCGGTGATCCTGCTCTGTATAGCGGCGGTGGCCGCCGTGCGCTGGGTCCGCCAATCCCGCCCATACGACGCCGCTGGTTTGCTGGCGGCACTGCCTTCCGCGCGGGCGACTCTGTTGTACATCGACACCGGATTGCTGCGCGCCAGCGGAATGCTGGATCTGATCGCGGGTTCCAAAGCAGCCGAAGAAACCGATTATCGCCAGTTCGTCGAGCAGACCGGGTTCGACTATCGCACGGATTTGGATGCGGTGGCCGCTGCCTTTGTCAACGGCAGCGTCTACATCACGCTGCGTGGGCGGTTTCAATGGAAGCAGCTTACCGGTTACGCGGAAGCCCAGGGCGGCGAGTGCCATTACTCGGTGTGCACCATGCCGGGAAGCAGTCTGGAGCGGAAGATTTCCTTCTTCCCGTTGACCAACACGGTGCTGGCCCTGGCGGTATCGCCGCAGCCGCGCGCCGTCATCCACATCTCGCCGGAGAATCAGAAGGTTTCCGCGATGGCGCCGGCGGAGCCGGTATGGATGTCGTTTCCACCCTCCGCATTTGGCAATTTGAATGCTTTTCCGGCCGGGACACGCTCCTTCATCAGCCCGCTGACGTCGGCGCGCTGGGTGACCTTTGCGGCGGGACCCAAGGGCGACCGGTTGGAACTCCGGGTGGAAGTCGCCTGCCCTTCCGCGGCGGCGGCGGAAGATTTGGCAAAACAATTGGAGGGGACTACGGAACTTTTGAAGAGAATGATCCAGCGGGATAACCTGACACCGAATCCGCGCGACTTGAGCGGGGTCTTGGTCGCGGGCACGTTTCAGCACAAACACGACCTGGTGATCGGCTCCTGGCCGGTGGAACGCGGTTTTGTAGAAGCGCTGGCAGCGGGCCAGATACAGTAGATCACCCCATCAGAAAAATATGGAATCACGAGTCCTTGCATTCGTTTTGGCCGGCGGAAAAGGCACGCGCCTGTATCCGCTCACGAAGGAACGCGCCAAGCCTGCCGTATCCTTCGGAGGACGCTACCGCATCATCGACTTTGTGCTCAGCAATCTGCTGAATTCAGGGATTTATTCTTCCTACGTATTAATCCAATTCAAGAGCCAGTCGTTGCTGCAGCACCTGCGCGACGGCTGGGAAGTCAGCGGCCTGCTGCGGCAGCACTTTATTATTCCTGTCCCCGCGCAAATGCGCTCCGGCGGGGAGCAATGGTATCGCGGCACCGCCGACGCGCTCTACCAGAACATTAACTTGATCGAACAAGCCGATCCGCACTACGTGGTGATCTTCGGCGCCGATCACATCTATAGAATGAACATCCGCCCCATGCTGGAGTTCCACAAAGAGCAGCGCTCCCAGGCGACGGTGGCCGCGATTCCCGTGGCGCGCGAGCTGGCTTCGGAATTCGGCGTGATTGAGACCAACGAAGACGGCGCGATCTCGGGATTCCATGAAAAGAAGGTTGACGCACCGGCGCTGCCCGGCGATCCCACCCGCGTCTATGCATCGATGGGCAACTATGTCTTCTCCACGGATCTGTTGCTGCGTGAGTTGTACGCCGACGCGGAGAATCCCGCCAGCGCCCACGATTTTGGCGGCGACATTCTGCCGGGCCTGATCGGCCGCGCCAGAATGTTCGCCTACGATTTCCAGACCAACCGGATTCCCGGCGATCCGGTTGCTCAAGAACCATACTGGCGCGACGTCGGAACCATTGACGCTTATTACGCCGCCAGCATGGATCTGCGCTCGGCTACGCCGGCGCTAAATTTGTACAACCGCCAATGGCCTCTGCGCACGGCAGGCTACTCCGACGCCCCGGCGAAATTCATCTTCGACGAGTCCGGCCTCGAGGGCCAGGCCACGGATTCCATCATCTCCGGCGGATCGATCCTGATCGGAGGCTCGGTGCGCAACTCCATCATCGGCCGCGGCGTCCGGGTGCTTTCCAACGCGCACGTGGCAGATTCCATCGTCTTCGACAATTGCGTGATCGGCAAGGGCGCCCGCGTCCGCAGGGCGATCCTGGATAAGAACGTGCGGGTTCCCGATGGCGCGTCAATCGGCTTCGATTCCGAGCAGGACCGGTTGCTGTACCACGTTACGGAGAGCGGCATCGTGGTGGTGGAAGGTCACCGCTCGACGGTGGACGTGGCGACGATGTCGCTCTAGAAATCAGCCGCGAATTTCGCGCTTGTTTTGCACGGCCCGGTAAGGCTACAATAGCGAAGTTAGCCGTTGGCTCTCCCCCGCCAAATGCATTTCATCCCCGAAAAGGGCGCGTAGCTCAACTGGCAGAGCAACTGACTCTTAATCAGTAGGTTGTAGGTTCGATTCCTACCGCGCTCACCACTAAAAATAAAGGACTTAGTAAGAAAGTCCTTCCCCCCTGGTGGTACTGCGGGTGGTACTATGTCCCGCCCCTGTAGCGTCGGTTGATTGTTCTTTCGTGGGGATCTACTTCTCTTCTGAGCGCTCAACCTTTTTCCCGGTTGTCGCTTCCATCGCCGCGAGAATCTCCCTAAAGTTTCCCTTGTCCAGCTTGAAGACGGCGTGTTTCCCGGCGCCGACGTCCGAGTATTGAACCGTTAGAAAGTGCTGCTTTGACTTTGTGAAGAGCAGCGGCCGCGAGGAGCAATCCGGCTGTGAGCGGCTTCTCCGACCAAACCCTCGGCTTGATCGGGAAGGCCCGCACGCATACCGGATAGGTTCCCGACTCGTTGAATGCGATTGCCACAGATCGCCGCGGACGCTGGACTGGCAAATACGACCGATAGAGTTGGTGTCACCACCACCCAGTCCACCCAGTCCACTCCCAGTCCACTCCCAGTCTACTCGGTTGACACAGCAGCGACGCCCATATACGATCAAGGGCGTGTTGTGTTAGGAGCCAAATAGCATATGTCAAACTGTCGTCGAGATTTGATCATCACAGCGGTAGCGCTGTTAGGCCTTGTCGCACTGGGCTCGGTGCCGGCCGTTGGCCAGACTCCTTACCGCGCTCCCCGGACAGCGGATGGCAAGCCCAATTTGAACGGGATCTGGCAGGCTCTCAATACGGCTAATTGGGACGTCCAAGGTCACGCGGCCGCCCATGGACCGGTGCCGTTACTCGGAGCGGCCTTTGCAATACCGCCAGGACTGGGCGTGGTGGAGGGCGATGAGATCCCCTACCTGCCGGCCGCAGCCGCCAAGAAGAAAGAGAATCAGGCCAACTGGATGAAGCTCGACCCGGAAGTCAAGTGTTATCTGCCCGGAATCCCTCGCGCCACCTATCTTCCCTATCCATTTCAAATCGTTCAATCGCCGCAGAACATTTTGCTGTCGTACAGCTACGCGGGCGCGGTGCGCGTCATCAATATGGGAGCCCCCACCAAAGCTCCCGCTGATAGTTGGATGGGGTGGTCCAACGGCCGCTGGGAGGGCGAGACCCTGGTGGTCGACGTCACCAGCCAGAATGGAGACACTTGGTTCGATCATGCCGGCAACTTCCATAGCGACGCCTTACATGTGGTGGAGCGCTACACGGCTCGTAGTGCCGACACTCTGAACTACGAAGCCACGATTGAGGATGCGAAAGTATTTTCGCGGCCCTGGAAGATCAGCATGCCGCTGTATCGCCGTGTGGAGAAAAACATGCGGCTCCTCGAATACAAGTGCCCTGAATTCGCAGAGGAGGTGTTGTATGGACCTCTGCGAAAGAAGACCGGTAACTAGTCGCTCAGTTAAGCTCAAGAAGGAGGCTCTCCATGATCCAACGTTCTCTTGCTTTAACGGCCGCCCTCCTGGTCGTGATCGCGGTTACCCAGGCCCTCGTTTTCGGACAGGCCGCATCGCCAGCCGGCAAGGCCGGAGCGGGGAAGGCGTGGAAGCTCCCGCTCACGCCCGACGGTCACCCCGACCTGCAGGGCGTATGGACCAACAACACCGTTACGCCCATGGCGAGGCCCAAAGGACTGGGGGCGAAAGAATTCTATACGGAAGCGGAACTGGCCGCTAATATCAAGCGCGAGCAGGAACGTTTGGATAAGAATCTCGAAGATGGCCGCCCCACCGAGCCCGGAACTGCCGAGGACGTACATTACGATTTCAGTCAGTTCGGGCTGGACCGGGGCCAGGCCAAGATGGCGTGGAACCGCCGCACGTCGATCATAACGGGGCCGGAAGGGACCATTCCTCCGCTGACGCCGCCGGCTCGCGACAGAATCGCGACACGCCGCGCCAGGGCCAAGGGTCACGAGTTCGACGGCCCCGAGGACCGGCCGTTGGGCGCCCGCTGTATCGCTCGCGCGGGCGTGGGACCTCCCCTGCTTCCCACGGCGTATAACAGTAATTTGCAGATCGTCCAGGGCGCCGGATATGTGGCCCTGGAAGCCGAAATGATCCACGACGCCCGGATCATCCCCACCGACGGGCGCCCGCATATTCCCTCCGGCGTTCGTCAGTGGATGGGAGACTCCGTCGGCCATTGGGAAGGCAACACGCTGGTGATCGACACCACTAATTTTACCGACCGGATCCCGTTTGAAGGTGCCCAGAACGTGCACGTGGTCGAGCGCCTGACGCGCGTGGATGCGGACACAATCCTGTACCAGTTCACGGTGGAAGATCCGGGAATGTGGACCAAGGCGTGGTCCGGTGAACTTCCCATTACCAAGATTGACGGTCAGTTATATGAGTACGCGTGCCACGAGGCGAATTACGGGTTGGAGAACACGCTTCGTGGAGCTCGCGTGGCAGAAGCGGAAGCCGCCAAGAAGGTGGCCAAGTAGAAGGATTAGATTTTACCGAAAGGGGCAACCGATGAAAACAAGACTATTGGTCATGATTGCGGGATTGGGCCTGCTGGCGGCCGCGGTACCGGTGTGGGGGCATCACGCGTTTGCGGCGGAATTCGACGCCAATAAGCCCCTGAAGCTGAAGGGAACCGTGGTCAAGTGGGAAGTGACGAATCCGCACTCCTGGATCCACATGGAGGTGAAAGGCGACGACGGTAAGGCGGTCACCTGGATGATTGAAGGCGGCAGCCCCAACAACCTGTACCGGCTGGGCTTCACGAAGGAATCTCTGCCGCCAGGCGCCGAGATCGTGGTCGAGGGCTACCAGGCTAAGGACGGATCCACAAAGGGCGTGGGCAAGAACGTCACTTTTGCCGACGGCAGGAGGTTGTTCCTCGGTTTGCAGTCGGGCATCGACAAGAAGTAAGTTCCCTCCCCAGCCGGATTGCTCTCGCGGAGCCGCATTCTCAGTAACAGCGGGCAAAACGGCGTGCGGCGGCGGTTACTTTCCTTTACGGAGAGTGCCGCCGCGCCCTGCCACGAGTGTTGCATGAGTCATTTGTCGCTCCGGGTGGCAGCATTGCTCTCGCTCTATCGCGCGAAGCAATTGCGCCCGCGAACTGTGATTGAGGCAATCTATGAACGGATCGCGGCAGCCGGCGAGGATCACGTCTGGATCTGCCGGACGCCGCTCACGGAAGCATTGCGACGAGCGGAAGAGCTGGAGGCGGCAGATCCTTACTTGCCGCTCTACGCCATCCCGTTCGCGGTCAAAGACAACATCGATGTCGAGGGCTTCGTCACCACTGCGGGTTGTCCGGCGTTTGCGTACACGGCCATGCGGTCGGCGAAGGCGGTTCAAACCCTTCTGGACGCCGGTGCGATGTTCATTGGCAAGACCAATCTCGATCAATTTGCGACGGGTCTGGCCGGCGTCCGTTCGCCCTACGGAGTGCCCCGAAATCCGTTTGATTCGCGTTATATCCCAGGCGGCTCCAGTTCCGGCTCCGCCGTCGCAGTGGCTTCAGGACTGGTCAGCTTTGCTCTCGGCACGGATACGGCCGGCTCGGGACGCGTTCCGGCGGCGCTAAATAACATTGTCGGGTGGAAGCCAACATCAGGCGCGGTGAGTACCGAAGGCGTGGTCCCGGCCTGCCGCAGTCTCGATTGCGTGTCAGTCTTTGCCCTCACGTGTGGAGACGCGGCGCTGGTTGCAAGAACATTGACCCAAGCGGCACTGGCCGTGCCGGCAAGAACGTTCCGCTTCGGCGTACCCGCGCCGGACACTCTCGAATTCTTCGGAGATCCGGAGACGCCTGGATTGTTTCAGGCTGCGATAGAGAATCTCGCGGAACTGGGCGGGACTCCAGTCACGGTGGATATCGCACCGCTCCGGGAAGTTGGGCGGTTACTGTACGAAGGCCCGTGGATTGCCGAGCGCACGGCGGCGCTAAAGGATTTCCTCGCCCGGCATCCGGGAGACATGCTGCCCGTCACGCGCTCGATCATCGAGGGCGGTGCGAAGTACTCGGCCGTACAAGCGTTCGAAGGCTTGTATCGTTTGGCGGAGCTTAAGCAAGTCATCACGCCGATGTGGGAGCAGATCGACACCTTGCTGCTCCCCACGGTAGCCACTACATACACGGTGGCTGAAGTCGAGGCCGACCCCATCGTCAAGAACAGCAATCTCGGCTACTACACCAATTTCGTCAACTTGCTGGGTTACGCCGGAGTATCCGTTCCGTCGGAGTTCACGACGCAAGGCCTTCCCTTTGGCGTAACGCTGATCGGCCCCGGCGGTAGCGACGATTCATTGCTCCGATGGGGAGACCGCCTGCACCGTCTTTCAGGGCTCCGCCTGGGCGCGACCCAAGAAGTCATCCCGTCGCGCAGCATACTGGCGGACGGTCAAACGATCGTCGCTGTCGTCGGCGCGCACCTGCGAGGCTTACCGCTGAGCCAACACAATTGCTCGAGCACGATGCCGTATTTGTCCGCGCTTGCAAGACCGCTCCGGTTTACCGGCTATACGAGTTACCCGGCTCCATGCCGCCGAAGCCAGGGCTGGTCCGTGTGGCGGAAAACGGCGTGTCCATCGAAGTCGAGTTATGGCAAATGCCACTCAAACGATTTGGAGAATTCGTCGATCTCATCCCGCCGCCGCTGGGCCTTGGGTCATTGACGCTGGACGGTGGCGAAGTTGTGAAGGGCTTTCTCTGCGAGTCGGCCGCGGTCGCTTCTGCGTGCGATATTTCCAGCTTTGGAGGTTGGAAAGCGTTTTTGGCGAGTCACGTGGGCGGTATTTCCACCGGATCGACGCGTACCGCCACTTCCACAGTTTGTTCCCCGCCGCTGAGTGTGATCCCCTTAACCGGAACTACGTCGCCATAGTTGCGGCCCCAACCAGTGTGACGTGACCCCCCCGGGGACACAAGTCATTTTTCGGATCGAAGTCGAACCAGCCCGCGCCAGGGACAAACACCGATACCCAGGCGCGCGACACCTCCGCTCCTAAGTACGTTGCGCCGCTCCGAAGAATGGCTTGGGCCGCTTCCTGATCCAGATCCCGGTAGAGCAGGGTTCGGTCAACGCCGGCTTTTCGCACTTGGCCAGCAACTCAATGCTTTTGAAGTGGACACCGCGATAGCTCCCGGATGGCCGGCGATCCGGAAGCTAACTTTTTTCAAAACAAACTTCCGAGTGGCCTGTCATCCAGGGCTGATGCTTCCAGGAGCGAAGCGCATCCTCATAGCAAGAGGGATTGCGGGCCTTCGAGGAAATTCCGCTTCAGTTACTATTTGGCTACTTTTTTCGCGGCTTCCATCTCGCCTACTCGAGCTCCGCGGAGGGTGTTCTCCAGCCCATAATTCGCTTCATTACAGGCGTACTCGTAGATCTGGCCGGTCATCTTGGTGATGAGCATTTCTCCGGACCATGGTCTGGTCCACATCCCGGGATCTTCTAGCGTGAATTGGTAACGGATCGTCTCATCGTCGACGCGCGTGAAGCGTTCGACCACGTGCAAATTCTGGGCTCCGGGGAAAGGCGTTTGATCCGTGAAATTGGTGGTGTCGACCACCAGCGTATTCCCCTCCCAACGGCCGACAGAGTCACCCATCCACTGGCGGATGTTCTTGGCGATATGCGGACGTCCGTCCAAGGGAATGATGCGCGTGTCGTGGATCTGCTCGGCTTCAATGGCCACGAATCCGGGACCCTGCACGATTTGCAGATTGCTGTTGTAGCGGGCGGGAAGCAGGGGCGGTCCGACGCGCGCCTGAGCGATACAACGCGCGCCCAGCGGCCGGTTCTCCGGGCCGTCAAATTCGTGTCCCTTTGCTTTAGCCGCGCGATCGGCCAGTCTCTTGCGGGCTTCCGGGGTCAAGGGCGGTATGGTTCCATCCGGTCCCACAATCAGCGAGGTGCGCCGGTTCCAGGAGATCTTGGACTGGAGCCAGTCCAACCCATACTGGGCGTGATCGTAATGTACAGTCTCCGCCGGGGCGCCTTCCACGCCGGAATGATTCGCGGCCGGTTCACCCTCCTGGTCATCCAGAGCCAGGCGTTCCCGTTGCTGCTTTTGCACCTCCACCATTTCCTCTTCCGAATAAAATTCTTTCCCCCCGAGTTCCTTGGGGCGCTGCAAGGGGGTAACGGTGTTGTTGGTCCAGACTCCCTGAAGGTCGGGTTGGCCGTCGGGCGTGCGGGGTAGAGACCACCCTTTCGAGACGGCAGCCGCGGGCTTTGCCTTGGGTTTTGCCGTCGGCGCCTGACCCCAGGCGGGTACAATCGTGAGCACCAGCGCACTCACGGAAACAAGAATGCAATTTCTCATTGGAAATCTCCCTAGTCTGACACTGCCAAGCTACCGCCGAATCCTGTCGAAGTCAAGGCCGCAGCCACCAAGCCACCAAGCCGAGGTGCCTGCATTGTTTCCCAATTGACGAAAACCATCAATCATCACAAGACGTGCTGACCAGACCGTGCTGACCAGACCTTGCAGAGCGAGCAAAACGTTTGGCGCACTCCTAGGCAAGGGCGAACAATCGTGAGCACGGCGGTTTGAGCGACTCTTAATCAGTTTGAGCGACTCTTAATCAGTAGGTTGTAGGTACGATTCCTACCGCGCTCACCACTCAAAGACCTAACAGTTCTGGTGCCCCCCAACAAGAGCTTACTGGGATGAGCGGTTCCACGCCGATTACCCGAACCAGCGTATCGTTATTTCTTAGCCGATCGGCAAACGCCGCAAGCGATAGCCCTGGTCCTCAACGGTCACAAAAGCGCCATCGCGAGTTGAGCTTGGCACTCTTGAATCACCTGAAGGAGCCGGGGCGTGACGATACGCGGCGTTTGGTTTCTCAGGCGAAACAGAATCACCGAGGGACTCGCGTTACCGGAGAGCGCCATGATCTCGCCAAAGTCGAGATCGAAGGTCAGAACAATTCGGCCTTCGGTTCGCGCCCTGGCGACGATCTCGGGATCTTCCATTCGCAGCAGACTCTGCTCCCCGAGATGCGCTACGTCGTGTCCGAGATGCCGAAGGGCGATGACCGTAGTGATCGAACGCCCATGTCGGCCAGGAATTTCATGCCGCAGCCGGAGCGAATGGGTGGAACTCGTCGTTCGCAAGGGCGGCTGCGTAGGCGAGCGCTTGCTGGATGTCTTCGGCTTCGAGGTCTGGGTATTCCTTCAGGATCTCGGAAGTGGTCATGCCGTTGGCAATCAGGTTCACCAGAAGCGACACGGTGATCCGCATTCCACGGACGCAAGCACGTCCGCCCATAATGTTTTGAGCGAAGGTGATTCGGTCAAACGCGTTCATGATGGCTAGCTCCTGAAACGAGTTTACCAAGGTGGGTCCTGTTGAATGTGGATGATGGCTTTCATGCGAGCTTCCTGCGCCCTGTAATGGCGATAACCTCGTCTTTCGCGGATTCGCCCGGCGCAGGTGCGACGTTCCGTTCGCCTGACAGAACGGGCCTCTTCATCAGTAGGTTGTAGGTTCGATTCCTAGCGCGCTCACCATCATTATCTTCACCCCTCGTATTGCAGTACGTTTAAACCGGCGTTCCAATCGGTCACGTATACCAGTCCATCGGTGGTGACCAGGATGTCGGCGGACTTCGCCGCGAGCGCCATGTTAGGACGCGGATCGATCAACTTCTTGGGTGTGGGAGGCGCCCAGAAGGCTATTTCCTTGGGCGCGAATGCGTCTTTGATATCGAAGACCCGGACGCCGGCAACGTTGTAGGTCGCGAAAATCGTCTCCTCGCTGCGAAACGTACCCGGCCGGTTCTCGTGCAAGTTGTGCGGGCCGAAGGTTCCAAACCCGCAGAAGTCCCTCTCCTTGGGTGTGGGCAAAGTCGCAATCGGCACCGGGTTTTCCTCGGCCCGCAAATCGACGATGAACGTACAAAACATCCCCTTCGCGCATTTTTCGGCGTTCGCCTCGTCGGCCACCAGCGCCAGCTTCCGGCCCGGCAAGGGAAGCGGCGTGTGCGTGCCACCGGGAAACGGCGGAGACCAGTTGACGTGTGAAATCAGCTTCGGCTTGGCGGGGTCACTGAGATCGTGAACCGTGAAGCCACCGTCTCGCCAGGCGCCATAACCACGATTTCCGGAGGTAATCATGTGATGCAACGCCACGCGGCGGCCCGGGGCCAGCGCCGGCGGCTCGCCCGCGGCGCGATTCATCCCGGGCATCCACCAACGCCCCACAATCTCTGGCTTGGTAATATTTTGCAAGTCGACCATGCACAGAAAGTGATCGGTGAAACCGTCCAAATGCGCGGCAATCGCGGCGTAGCGTCCTCCGGCCCACCACAGACGATTGATGCCCAGGCCCGGCATTTCCAGAAAGGCGATCTCTCGCATCTCGCCGGGGCGGGAAATATCATGAATGCTGAGACCAGACCGGAATTTCTTGCGGTTGGTAATGCTGTCGGCCAAGGCATTCTCGAAATAACCGCGGATGTTGTCGTAGGACTGCATGGCCACGATGTTCGCGCCATTGGCCAGCAGAAGCAGGTCGTCGGAAACCTGAAGGTGATGTGTGCGGGTATAGTCTCCAGCGGTGAAGAAGCCGACAGGTTTCACCTTGCGCGGATCCGCCGCGTCCAGAATCGTGACTCCGTTGCTGAACATGTGGCCGACATACAGGTGCCGGCGGTTGAGCATGACCTGGACGCTGTCCGGCCGTCCGCCGATATCGCTGTAGGACAAATGACGGAAGCGGCGCCCAATGCCTTGCGGCGGAATGGCACTTTCCTGCGCGGCGCCCTTTTGCCCGGAAGCCTGCGCCAACGCCGTGAGACCCAGTAGACCTTTTGCGCAATCGCGTCGAGTGATCGTCGTCATATTTTGCTCCGTTTGCCGCTACCCAGATAACCAGCTTACACGTCTGACTCACACTTCTCGCCACCGCATCCTGACGGCTTCTCTTATGCAGCCGATCCCGGCAGCGCCTGCCCTTGCGGCAACATGTTAAGCATTTGTAAAAACTATGTAAAATCCGGCGTGGCTATGCCGATTCTAGTAGCCGTTTGGCGTAGAATGTAAAGTCTAACGGGGCCGGGTGAATGCAACACTCACGTTCGACGTCCGTCGTATTCATAAAGGAATTCTTACCCATGCTTGGACTACGTGCGTGCTTAGTATTACCCTTGGCCGTCTTGCTTGCCGGCGTCAGCGCATCCGCGCAGACCTCTTTGTCGGCGAGCATCACGAATGGCCAGGAGAACCCGCCGACGAACCCGACGCTGAGTACCGGCGGGGCCAGGCCGGTATCTTTTGGAACGGCGACCTTCGCGATCGACAGCACGAATACCTCGATAAGGTTTACCGCCACGATTAATAACATCGATATCACGGGCACCCAGACGGCCGATCCCAACGATAATCTGACCGCCGCGCATATTCACGCTAGCCCGACGGTTACTCCGGCCACCAACGGGGGAGTGGTTTGGGGATTTTTCGGCTCCCCGCTGAATGACAACAATCCGCGTGACGTGGTCATCACGCCGTTTGCCAGTGGTGCCGGCGGCACCATCAGCGGGAAATGGGATGCTCCGGAAGGGAACAACACCACGCTCGCCGCGCAGCTACCGAATATCCTGGCGGGACGCGCCTACATCAACTTCCACACCACTCAGTTTGGAGGGGGCGAAATTCGCGGCAACATTACTCTGGCCCCTGGGATCTCGACCGGTGCGGCCTTGCCCGCGGGCAGAATTGGCGTGGGCTACTCGCAGACCCTCGCGGCCGCGGCCGTGGGAACAACCCCCATCTGGACGGCGACCTCCGGCACGTTGCCCGCCGGCATCACGCTGTCCAGCGACGGCGTACTCAGCGGGACTCCTACCGCCGTGGGTACGTCGAATTTCACAATTCAGGCCAGCACGGGCGCGGCGTCCTTTGCGAGCAAAACCTTCAGCCTGGCGATTCTCCCCACCTCGCTTAGTTTCGGCAACGCGCTCCGTCTGGGGCACGTCGTGGACGCAGCGAATTTCGCCACGCACTTTTCGATTGTGAATACGGGATTCTTGTTGCCAACGAATTATCCCTCCACGGCGGGAGTGCGTGGTTCCATACGCTTCTCCACGGCTTTCGCGGACCTGGCCGTTACTGGCTTGCGGTTCAGCCAGAAGAACTCGTTCTCGTCTCTCGGGGGGCTCAGTAAGCTACAGGGCGGCGGATTGACGGCATTGGGTGGTATTTGCATCGGATGACTTGCAGGGGGATTCTTGGGCGCGCTGCTGCATTCATCTGCGCGCACCTGGTCCTGTTTGTCGCGCAAGCGTCGGGACAGGTGCAGTTTCCCAACGCCGTATACGCGTTGGCGATTAACCCCGTCAACACATCCACACTCTACGCGGCAACTGATAACGGGGTCCTGAGAACCACCAACGGAGGCGCCACTTGGGAGCCGGCGAACAACGGTCTTCCGTCGGGGAGAGTCACGGCGGTAGCGATCGATCCGTCCAATCCTTCGGTCGTCTATGTGGGAACTCAGGGCGTATACAAGAGCACCAACGGGGGTTCGACCTGGGTGCGCACAGGCAATGGGATCCCTTCGACGTCTTTGGGTGTGGCGGCGCTGGCAATCGATCCCAGCAATCCGGCCAATCTCTATGCGGGGCTTTTTGCCGCCGGCGGATTCGGGCTGGTCCGCAGCACGGACGGAGGCGCCAGTTGGATTACGGCGACGAACGCCATTCTGCCAAAAACGACCTTCGATGGGCTCGCGTTTGATCCCACCAACTCTTCCACGGTCTACGCCGCGTCCATGAAGGGCGGCGTCTTCCGGAGCACGGACAAGGGCGCGAACTGGACGGCCGCGAATGAGGGCCTTCCGTCCTTGCGCGTCACGGCCCTGGTGATCGGTCCGTCCAATGCGTCGACGTTGTATATCAGAGTGCGCGACTCAGGGGTCTTCAAGAGCACGAACGCGGGAACCACCTGGGCGCCGGCGAACAACGGAATCCCGGCGAACGTCGACCTGGTGGGATACGCGTCGGCCCTGGTGATCGATCCAAAGAATTCCTCCATCCTTTACACGGGGACTTTTACCGGCGGGGTATTTAAGACGGCCAATGGAGGAGCCTCCTGGACGCCGATGAATAACGGCTTTCCGTCAGGCACCGGCGGTTCACTGGCCATCGACCCCAAGGACTCGTCCGTTCTCTACGCGGGAACCACGGATGGCAGAGTTTTCAAAAGCATCGATGCGGGCGCCACTTGGGAAGATCCGCAGGGCTCCGGGACGTGCGTGCAATCGCTCAGTCCGGGCGGACAGGTGTTCCCGCCCGAAGGTGGAACCGCCAGCATCAATGTCACGGCTCCCGCGGGGTGCGCGTGGAGCGCCACGAGTACCTTGGACTGGATTTCGTTCGTGGGCGCCCGCAACGGATCGGGAAATGGCGGCATTTCTTATCAGGTTGCGGCCAACAATGGAGCGGGCCGCTCCATTGCCATTATCATCGGCGGGATTCCCGTTGCCATCGAGCAGCAGGCGGCAACGATCGCGGGATTGAACTTTGCCGGGGCGATGCCGCACATCGCGGCGCAGAATGTGTGGAGAACCACCTTTACAGTGGTGAATAAGGCGGCGAGTGCGGCCACCGCCCGGCTGAGAATGTTCGGCGATCCCAGCGGTACGCTAACTCTGCCGCTGGTGCTGCCGCAGGTGTCTGCCACGCCGCTGCTGGCCTCGTCGCTGGACCGGACCATCGCCGGTAACGCACTGCTGGTCCTGAATAGCGGCGGCCCGCAGACGCCTCCGACCCTGGAGGGTTCGGCGCAGCTATTCGGTACCGGGGCGGTGGACGGCTTCGCCATCTTCCACCTGATTCCCGGCTCCCAGGAAGCCGTGGTTCCGCTGGAGACGCGCAACGCGGGATCGTACTTGCTGGCGTTCGATAACACGGGCGGCGTGGTGCTGGGCGTGGCCGTGCAGAACGTTTCCAGTCTGGCGGCTCCGATACCCGTGGTGATCCGCGATGACGCCGGGGTAGTGATCAGCGCGCCGGGAACCACGCTGGCGATGGAAGCCAACGGGCACACCTCGTTTGTGCTGTCCACGCAATATCCGTTTACGGCCAACCAGCGCGGCACCGTCGAGTTCGCGACGCCTTCCGGCGGCCAGATCAGCGTCTTGGGGATTCGCACCACGCCGCTGGTCACGTCCACGGGGACCAATACGTTCGCCCTGACCACCATTCCGGCACTGGCCAACATTGGCACGAGTGGCGGCAGCATCGCGCACATCGCCACGGGCAACGGCTGGCAGACCACGTTTGTGCTGGTCAACACGGGAACCCAGGCGCACCAGGCCACGTTGAAGTTCTTCGCGACCGGAACTGGCGCGGCGCTCTCCATTCCGCTGGCATTTCCGCAGGCGGGCGCGGGCTCCAGCACGGTGGCGAACTCGGTGACGCGGACGCTGGCGGCGGGAGCCACGCTGGTGGTGCGGAGCGCGGCCCCGGCTTCCGACCCCGCGCCCACCATCGGCGCGGCGCAACTGACGACGGACGGCAACGTGGGAGGCTTCGTGATCTTCCGCTACAACACCAACGGGCAGGAGGCCGTGGTGCCGCTGGAAAACCGTACCGCCAACGGTTATCTGATCGCTTTCGACAATACGGCCGGAACGGTGACCGGCATCGCGGTCAATAATGTATCCGCGCAGCCGGTGAGCGTGCCAGTGATTGTGCGGGACGACGCGGGCAACCAGATCGACAGCGACAGGCTGACGCTGCCGGCCAACGCACACAGCTCATTCACTTTGGGCGGTGACAAGTTCCTCACTACAGCGGGCAAGCGCGGCACCATCGAATTTGTCAGCGGACAGATCGGCGCCCTGGGCATCCGCGTCTCTTCCACTTTCACCTTCACTACGCTCCCCGCGTTGGTGAAGTAAGGCTGGGGCGTAAGGCCGCTTTACCCGATCTTTACCTTGCGCGGGAACTGCGCGTTGTCCTCGAGGAACGTCTTCTTGCGCTTCAGTTCCTCGACGGTCGGCTGGACGTTGCCGTCTTCGTCGGTCACGCGCGACACGATGGTGTGCTCGCCGGGCGTGGCGCCTTCCCAGTTGTAGGAGAATAGTTTCCACGAATACTTAGTGCTACCCGGAGTCATCGTGGCCTTCTGCCAGGGTCCTTCGCCGATCTTCACTTCGACAGACCGGAGAGGTGTCCCGTCATTGAGCACGAATCCCAGAATCTGATGCGCGTTGCCGGCTTTCTTCACGCGCGAGATGGAAGACTTCAGATGGATGCGCGTAATCTCGGTCTCAATCCATTGCGTGTTGAGGTCCAGGTCCTCGCCCGTGCCGCCGACGCCGACAACGGAACGGTACCAGCGGCCCTGGAAGTTGCCCAGGTAACGGTCTTCCTGCAAATGAATCTCCGAGAGCCACTTGGGGTTGCAAACGCCGTAATACCCCGGCATGATCAGGCGCAAAGGCGCGCCCTGCGGAACCGTCAGCGGTTCACCATTGAGCGCGTAAACGAGGATCGGGTCCGGCTTCATCGCGTTTTCGAGCGTCAGGCTGCGGCCGAACTGCTGACTCAGTTTGAAGGTCTGCTGACGGAAGACGACTTCCTGGTCGCCGCGGTCGGTTCCCAAGAATACGACCTCACGGGCTTTCGATCCGACTCCTGCCTCGTTCAACACGTTGCGCAGCGGCACTCCGGTGAACCGTCCACAAGACGACAGCGCCTGAAAGCCCGCCGGGCGGTTGCCGGAGCATTCATAACCCAGGATCATTTCCGTCGAGCGCATCTTGCGCAAGTCGGCCAGTGACAGCTCCATCGGCTTCCTCAGCATGCCCGTGAGTTTCAACTTGTAGGTGTCGGGGTTGATCTCAGGCTGGTTGTAGTGCTGGATGACGAAGAACTTGTCCTTCGGCGTGATCATCCCGTCGAGGGTTCGATGGTCGAACGTGCGCCGCGGCTTGCCGTCGCCGCCGACAGCGAAGTTGGCTGGATAGTCGGTGAACGGAACGTCGGTATCGCTTTGCGCCAGCGCCGGGATGGCCCGCTCGGCCAGAGCCAAAAGCGCCGTCGCCGTCAAGCCCCGTCTCAGAGTCTCGCGCCGCGTAATCTGTTCCCGCATGAATAGCCTCCTTCGCGCACTTTCTTTAAATTATACAACGCATGCAGACTGCCGAGAGCCCCTAGACGAACCTGGTCCGCCGCCACAGGTGGAGTCCCGCGGCGATGAGCATGCCCAAGCTGCCGGCGGCCAGCACGCTCATCCAAAACGGATTCATCGCGATGGGCTGTGAACGCGCCAGCGTTCCAAGATAAACGAAGATGCTGATCGCCACGGCGGCGACCAGGAAGTCCCAAACGCGCGCGCTAGCCGCGGGCTGCTGCAGGACATCCTCCCCGCGCAGACTCGCCGCGATGGAATCCGCGTCGAGGCCGTAGCGTACGCATTCGCGCCCGGTCGCACGCCGCCAGGCGAATTGCTCGGCGACCGACGGCTGCGCGAAACTGATGGCCGCCGCGCCGGCAATCATCAGCAGTGAGCCCGCGATGATGGCAAATTGCAAGAGGCCTCCGCGCGAACTGGCTTCGCCGAAGACCAGCACTCCCCAGGCCAGCCCCCAGAGCTGGTTGGTATTCGAGAGCGGAATGCCGCGGCCGATGCCCAGGTACTTCGTCGCGTATTGCTGAAAGATGTCGCCGATCACCCAACACAAGCCGCCCAGGAACAACCAGAAGAACGCCGCTCGCGCGTCGCTGATTCCCTTCACCAGGTGGGCCACGCCGCCGTCGAGCGTAATCGTTAAGAGCAAGACGGTGGTCAATTCGCCGAACGTGAAAACAGTGACCAGCGAAAGCGGATTCATCCCGCTCAGATACGCCTTGCGGTAGGGGACATACATGGTGCCCCACAGCAGGCTCGCGCCAAAAGCGGCCAGCATCCCCAGCGTCTGCGCGCGCGTGTTCGTTGCCTGGTAGCTGGACGAATACGCCAGCAGGCATGCGCCGATGACGATCGCCAGCGTGCCTCCGGCCACTTTGAGCCACTGCCGGCTACCCGCGCCGCGCAACTCGCCAAACAGCAGCCAGCCCCAAAACAGGCCGACCAGGCTGTTGGTATTCCAGAGCGGGAAGGCGATCGACAAGCCGACATCGCGAATCGCGAAGATCGTGAGCGTGTTAGCGACGGCCCACATCGCGCCGGCCAGAATGGCCCACACGATCAGGTGCGGCTTGTTGCGGATGTCGGCGGCCAAGTAGGCGATGCCTTTCACCAGAACCGGCAGCGTCCAGCGGGCCACAAAGACGCCCGCCACCATGCCCAGCGAAATCAGAAACGGCGAGAACCCGACGCTCACGAGTTTGGTGGGAGCCTCGGCCGCGCCCAACCACGCTCCCGCCGCGAGCCCGCACAACACGCCGATGTGATGGAGCGAACCGGTCTTCATGCCTTTACTCCTACGACCCGGCCACAAAGACTAGAATCGCCACGCCCGCGAGAAACACAGCGAACGGAACCCAGAACTGCGCGTCACTGAAAACAGCCCGCGGCCATGACGCGTGCGACGGCGATTTTCTGGGCTGCATTAATTGACCGGCTTGAAGCGCTGCACGCGGCGGCCAAAATCGGTTTCCGCCACGTACAGGTTGCCTTTGGAATCCACCGCCATGGTATGGCCGTGCGTGAAGTTGCCGATCTGGTGGCCGGGGCGGCCGAAGCTCGAGAGAATCTTGCCGGACTCGGGATCGATCGCATGAACCTTCTCGCTGCGCCCGTTCATGACGTACAGATATTTTTGATCGCGGGAAAATTCGAGCCACCACACCGTGCCGCGCGGATCCGGCAGCGTGGGAGTGCCGTCGCGCATCCAGATGTTGCGCTGGAATTTGCCCATCTTGTCGAACACCTGAATGCGGTCGCCCTGGCGGTCACAAACGTAAATCAACCCCGCTTTGCTCATTGCCACGCAATGGACCAGCTCCGTAAATGCTCCGCCCGCGCCGGCATCGGTCTCTTCCTTGGTCGCCTGGCGGCCCCACTGGCGCAGATACTTTCCGTTTTTGTCGAACACGACGATGCGGCGGTTGCCGTAACCATCGGCGACATACAAGTCGCCATTGCCGGGATCAATGGCGAGGCCCGCCGGGTTGTATAGCTTGTCGTGAGCGGCGTTCAGCGGTTTGCCTTTGCCGGTGCCATCGGAGGAGTCGAACTGCCCGCGCGTGCCAATCTGCTGCAACAGCTTGCCGTCGTGGCTGTATTTCTGAAGGATGCCGTCGTGGTTGCCGCCGACCCATACGTTGTTGTCGCCATCGAAGGCGCAGCCGTGAATGGAATCGGGCACCACGTTCGGGTCGCCCCAGGCGCGGACCATCGCCCCGGCAGCGTCGAACATGATGATGGACGGCGCGGCTTGGGAAGTTTCCTTTACTTCTTTGGTGATATTACGTCGGTCGACCACGACCACATGGTCGTGCGAGTCCACGCACACGCCGCCCAGTTGTCCGTTGATCCAACCCGCCGGCAAGGCCTTGGGCCAGGACGGATCCACTTCGAACTTGGGCGCATTCTGCGCGGCGAGGGTAAAACTCAACGCCAACGCGATCCAGGTCACGCGCATCGTCATATTGTGTAGCTCACATTCCGCCGCGGCTGCGGCTGGCGCAGTTGCGGCCATTCGTCAACGTCCTGCCGGAGCCGCCGTACGCGGCAAGCCAAAAGTGAACAGAGCGTGTCCGGCGGAAACCGTCAGGTACTGCTGGCCATCGGTCGTATAGGTGATCGGCGAATTGGCCACCTGGAGTCCCAGATAGCGCTTCCACAGTTCCTTGCCGGTCTTGGCGTCCAGCGCGAAGAAGTAGCCTTCACGGTTACCGGAGAACAACAGGTCGCTGCCGGTGGTGAGAATGCCTGCGTCGCTCACGTCCGTCATCTTGTAGTCCCACACCTTTTCGCCGGTCACTGGGTTGAGCGCGCGAACCACACCATAGCCCCACTCCGGTCCCCACTTGATGAAGGTCTCGCGGCGAAGTGAAGGAATCGGGCTGCGCGGCGCGCCGCCGGTGTAAGACTTGCCGACTTCATACTCCTGCTCCCAAGTGAAGTACAAGGAGTGATAGTCTTCCCACGCGGTCACGTCGAAGAGTTTCATTTCGAATCCTGTATGGTGGGCGCGGCAAATTGCAGGCTCAAGAGACGCCCACCGCTTATGATACCAACCAACGAGGAGTCGATTATACTGGGCTAGATCGCGATTTGGAGGTGTCCTTTATGCTGGCGCGCTACGCCTTTCTCATTGCCGCTGTACCCTTGGCAACGCACGGAATCGCGGCATCCACCTGCGATAGCCTGCTGAAGCTGTCGCTGCCGCAAACCACGATCACGATGGCCGCGCCAGTCACCGCGGGAGCCTTTGCGCCGCCCGCTTCGTTCTCGCTGGCGCTGCAACCAGGTGACGTTGCCTACAAGGACTTCCCCGCGTTCTGCCGCGTGGCGGCGACCATGCGGCCATCGAGCGATTCCGAAATCAAGATGGAACTGTGGCTGCCTCCGCTGGACAAGTGGAACGGCAAGTTCATGGCCATCGGCAATGGCGGACAAGCCGGGCAGATCTACTATCACAAGATGGGTCAGCCGCTCACGATGGGCTATGCGGTTGCCTCCACCGACACGGGTCACGAAGGCAAGGGCGATGACGGCAGCTACGCGCTGGGCCACCCGGAAAAAGTGATCGACTTCGGATACCGCGCGGTCCACGAAATGGTGCTGAAGTCCAAGGCCATCGTCGCGGGATACTATTCGCGGAATGCGAAGTATTCCTATTGGAACGGCTGTTCCACTGGCGGACGCCAGGGGCTCGAAGACATCCAGCGCTATCCGGGCGACTTTGACGGCGTGATCGCCGGGGCGCCGGCCATTAATCCGCGCCAAGCCGCGCAGATCCTGTGGGTGGCGCAGACGGTGCACAAAGATGAGGCCAGCTTCGTTCCGCCCGCGAAGTTCCCCGTGATTCAGAAAGCTGTTCTCAATACGTGCGACGCAAAAGACGGCGTGAAGGACGGCGTGCTGGAAGATCCCACGCTCTGCAAGTTTGATCCCGGCGTCATGCTCTGCAAGGGCGCGGACTGCCTGACGGCGGCGCAAGTCGACAGCGTGCGCAAGATCTACAGCCCGGTTATGAATCCCCGGACCAAAGAGCGGATTTTCCCGGGCTTCGAGCCGGGCAGTGAGAAAGGCTGGGGCTTCGCCGCCAGCGCCAAGCCTCCCGAACTCACGTTGACGGGTTTGCGCAACGGCGTGTTCAAAGACCCCAACTGGGACTACAAGACGTTCAACTTCGATAGCGATCTGGCGCTGCTCGACCGTGAAACCGAGGCCCGGAATGGGATGAGCACGAATCTTAAGCCGTTCTTCGGCCATGGCGGCAAGCTCATCCAATATCACGGTTGGAGCGACAACCTGATCGCGCCCGGAAACAGCGTGAACTATTACAAGAGCGTGGTGGATACTCTGGGCGGTGCCGCGAAAGTAAATGACTCCTACCGCCTGTTCATGGTTCCCGGAATGAGGCATTGCCGGGGCGGCGACGGTACGGATCGCTTCGACCCCATCACGGCGCTGGAGCACTGGGTGGAGAAGTCGAAGGCGCCCGAGTCGATTCAGGCATCGCGTTACATCGACAGCAAAATGGATCGTACGCGCCCGCTCTGTCCGTATCCGCAAGTGGCGGTCTATAAGGGCGCCGGCAGCACCGACGACGCCGCGAATTTCGCGTGCAAGGTGAGATAGGCCACGAGATAACAGCGCACCGGGAGGCCCGTGCACGCCGTGCTAAACTCACCACGAACGGAGTAAAAACGATGATTTCATCGGTGCGCCGGGCGCTGCTCGCCGCTTCTTTTTCCTGTGCCTTTGCCTGCTCGGCCGGAGCGCAAAACTACCAGGATCTAATCAAGCCGAATCCCAACAACTGGCTGCATTACAACGGGACCTACGATTCCCAGCGGCACAGTCTGCTGAAGCAGATCGACACCGGCAACGTCGCCAACCTGAAGGCCGAGTGGATCTACCACATGACCGGCGCGGTGGATCTGGAAGCCGTGCCGATTGTGGTCGACGGCGTCATGTATATCTCGCAGTGGAATCGCGTGGAAGCGCTGGACGCGCGCACGGGACGCCTCATCTGGCAGTATATGCGGCAGCCTTTTACCAAGGGCTGGCAGCGCGGCGTGGCCGTCTACAACGGCAAGATTTACATCGGTACCGTGGACTCCGCTCTGATCGCCCTGGACGCCAAGACCGGCAACCTGATCTGGGAATCCAAGACCGTGGGAGAAGGCTATCGCATGTTGGGCGCGGCTCCCCTGATCGCCAAAGGAAAAGTCATCGTCGGCGGCAGCGGAAAAAGCGGCGGCTGGGTGCAGGCGTTCGACGCGGAAACCGGCAAATATGCCTGGACCTGGAACGTCATCCCCAAGCCCGGCGAGAAGGGCGTCGAAACCTGGGAGGGCGATTCCTGGAAACTCGGTGGCGGCCCGATCTGGGCTACCGGCAGCTTCGATGCGGAGCTGAACATACTGTATTGGGGCACCGGGCAGCCGGGCGTCGATTTCGTCGGCGAGATCCGCCCCGGCGATAACCTCTTCACCGATTGCATCGTGGCTCTGGATATCGACACCGGCAAGATGAAGTGGTATTTCCAGAACACGCCGCATGATGTCCATGACTGGGATTCCGAAGAAACACCGGTACTGATCGACGCCATGTTCAAAGGTCAGATGCGCAAGCTGCTCATCCAGGCCAATCGCAATGGCTACTTCTACATTCTGGACCGCACCAATGGCAAGTTCCTGCAGGGCACGCCGTTCGTCAGCCAGTTGACCTGGTCGCGCGGCCTGACCGAAGACGGACGTCCCATCGTCGTTGCCGGCAGCGCGCCAACGGTCGAAGGAAGCCGGGTTTGCCCTTCCACCGCCGGAGCCACCAACTGGCCGTCGCCTGCGTACAGCCCCGATACGAAGCTCTTTTATTTGGTCGTTCAGGAAGGATGCGGCATCACCTACAAGGCCAGCAACAACTTCACTGCGGGCCAGTCCGGCAGCGGGACGGGATACATCGAAAGCCCCATCGACCAGGAAAACTGGCAGCTTCACGTGCGCGCGCTGGATCTCACCGGCAAGACGGTGTGGAGCTACAAACAGGTCAGTTCCAAGCACTACGGTCCCGGGCTATTGTCGACCGCCGGCGGAGTCCTGTTTGCCGGAGAGCAACAAGGGCAGTTCACCGCGCTCGATTCCACGACCGGCAAGGTGTTGTGGCACTTTAATACTGGCGGCTTAATCACCGCTGGCCCATCGACTTATAGCGTGAACGGCAAGCAGTATGTCGTCATCGGTTCGTACGCGAACTACATCGCGTTTGCGCTGCCCGATGCTGTGATAAGAGACGCGGCGGCCAAGTAGGAGACGACCATGAAACTATACTTCTACTGCCTGCTCGGTGCGGCGATTCCGGTCTTCGCGCAACGCCCCGATTCAGCAAACACGCCGAATCCCAATCCCTTCGCCGGCAATTCTCAAGCGATTGCCGATGGCCGCGAAGTCTACAATGACGTCTGCACGGCCTGCCACGGCCCGGACGGCGCCGCCGGGGACAAGGCGATCGCGCTGGGCGCTCCTGCCCGGCGCTACTCGCGCAACACGGACCGCGAAATTTTCGATGCCATCACCAAAGGGATAACCGGCACCATGATGCCGCCCAACCGCGTCTCTGAAAATGACGCCTGGAAAATCGCGGCCTACATTCGCGGCCTGCGCGGAACCGCCAAGGACACTCCCGCCCGGGGCAACGTAGCGCATGGCGAGGAGATTTTCTGGAACAAGGGCCAGTGCGGCACCTGCCACATGATCCGCGGCAAAGGCGGTCTCGTCGGCCCCGACCTCTCCGACGTCGCCGCCATCCGCAAGTACAGCTCGCTTGTGGCCGCGCTCACCAAAGCCCAGCACCGCGTGGCGACCGATGGCGGCACGCACGATTCCGCGCTGACTCCGCTGGCCAGCTATCAGCCCGTCCGTATTACGATGGCCGACGGTAAGGTGCTCCAGGGTGTCCTCCGCAACGAAGACAGCTTTTCGTTGCAGGTTTTTGGCTCCGACAACCAGTTGTACCTGCTGGACCGCGACAAGCTGAAGGAAGTTTACTACGTCCCCACCAGCCTGATGCCGACTGACTACGACAAGCGTCTGACCAAGGAGGAGTTCCAGGATCTGATGGCGTTCCTCACGCGCCAGGCGCTGCCAGTGCCGCGGAGGCCGTAGAGAGTTGCCATGAAGCGACGCTCTTTTCTCCAAGCCACAGCAGCAGGTTTCGGAGCAACGCTCCTCCCTGCCGCTGCGAAAGACGAGTACCTCGTCTACTTCGGCACCTACACGGATACCAACTCGCGCGGGATCTACGCCTATCGCTTTCAGCCCGCAACCGGGAAACTCACCTCGCTCGGACTGATGGCGGAAACGCCCAATCCAGCCTTTATCGTGGCCGCGCCGAATGGCCGCTACTTGTATGCAGTCAACTGGAAGGGCGATGAGCGCGACAAGCAAGGCGACACCGTCAGCGCGTTTGCAATCGACAACAAGACCGGCAAGCTGACGTTTCTCAATAAGGTGACTTCGAAGGGTGAGATGCCCACGAACTTGACCGTCGATCGCACCGCAAAGACTCTGCTCCAGGTCTCCTATACCGGCGGCAACATCGCCGGTTACCGCATCGAGGCCGACGGCAGACTCAGTGAGCCCACCACGTATTTCGAACACCGGGGCAAGAGCGTCCACCAGGTGAACGGACCCCATTCGCACGGCGTGATTGTTTCTCCGGATAACCAGCACGCGTTCGTCGGCGAAGTCGGGCTCGATCAGGTGCGCTCGTATAGCCTGGACGCCGCGAAGAGCACGCTGACGCCGTCCGATCCGCCGTTTGTATCGGTGAAGCCCGGCACCGCGCCGCGTCATCTGGCGTTTCATCCAAGCGGAAAGTTTCTGTATACCAATGACGAGAGCCGCCCGGCCGTGACGGCATTTGCAGTCGACGGCGGACACCTGAAGGAGATTCAGGAAGTCCCCGCGAGTCCCGCGGATTTCACCGGGCGCAACGCGACGGCGGAAATTCAGATCGACCGCAAAGGGCGCTTCGTCTACGTCTCCAACCGCGGCCACGACAGCATCGCCGTGTTCTCGGTCGATCAACGTACGGGTTTCCTCACGCCCGTTCAGCATGCGTCCACACTAGGCAAGACGCCGCGCAATTTCTCGCTGGATCCCACGGGCGAGTATCTGTTTGCCGCCAATCAGAATTCAGACACAGTTGTTCCGTTCAAGGTCGACCAGACGACCGGAAGGCTGACGCCCACCGGCGAGCCGATCCAGGTTCCCAAGCCGGTTTGCGTGTTGTTTGTAAAGGCGCAGTAGCGCGTTCGCGCCTGCGGGCTAGTTCCCGGCCTTCGTGAATGTTACCGTGTGCAGGAGCCGTGCGCCTTCCAGCACGCGGTCGATTTCAAACCCCGCCGCTTCGATTTCCGAACGGATCTGGTCGATGCTCATGCGCGGAGACCGATCCCGCTCGCTGAATGAGTAGCCTTCCGCGTATTCGACAATCACCAGGCGCCCGTCCGCTTTGAGCGACCGCTTGATGGCCGCCAGCACGGCTTCCGGATTCGAAAACTCGTGATATGCGTTCCCGATGAACACCAGATCTAACGCGCCTTCCGGCAAGTGCGGATCGCTCTCCGCTCCCAATACCGTTTGCACGTTGCCGGATGCGTGCTTGGCCACGGACGCCGCCGTGCGGTCCAGGCGGTCCTGCGCGATGTCCACCGCGTAGACCTTGCCAGAATTCCCTACTGCGCGGGCCAGCCGCCAGGTGAAATACCCAGTACCCGAACCAATCTCGGCGACCGTTGCCCCGGCGCGGATTTCCAGCGAATTGACCAGCGTATCCGGCCGCTCCTCCTCGTCACGGCCGATGCGATCGAGGAACCCGATCTCCGAGTAGGCGCGATGCGGTTCGCGCGTCCGCGGGCCGATGGGGGGCGCGGGTCCGCGTAACCGGTGCAGGTGGGCGATGACGTCGTCCAACTCCGTTGCGGACATCTTACCCGCGGCGGACGGCATCAGCGACCGGTTCTCCCGCCGTACGCTTCTCAAGTCATCTTTGAGAAAAGAGCGTGGATTCCCTTGAGCATCGCGGATTTGCACGGAGAGATCGTCCTCATTAAGAGCGACCCCTTCGACCTTTTGCCCGCGCTTGGTGGTTACGACAACCGTCAGGTATTCCTTGTAGACCTCGGCGCTGGGATCCACCAGCGCCAGACGCAGCAACTCCTGGGAGCGCATGAGCCCTATCTTGTCGAGCTCCGGACCCACGCTACCGCCGTGGCCATCGATTGAATGGCAGTTCAAGCAGCCGCCCTTCCCTTCAAACAGCGCTTTTCCGGCGGCAGGATTGCCCGCCGCGGAAAGGACGGCGGGGACGAGCAGCGCGAGTCCGACCACCGCTTGCTGACGCGCGCGGTTCAGTGGGTTGGTCTGCTTACCATTGGCGCCGGATTCGCCGCCGAACCGCGACGGTAACGGAGCGGCAGAGTCACCGCTGCACCGCAACAGCGCTCGGGCGGCACTCCCAACGCTACTCCAAGCCAAAGGTAACAATCACGTCTCCGGCCGGGATAGACACCATCTGCTTGCCGTTGGCCAGGAAGCTGATCGGCGACGCAAAGACCGGACCGTTGGAGGAGAACGTCCACAGCCGCTCGCCGGTGCTGGCGTTCAGCGCGAAGATCATGCCTTCCAGAGTTCCGCCGAACACCAGATTGCCGCCGGTCGCCATCACGCCTCCCCAGGGCGGCGTCAGGACCTTGTGTTCCCACTTGATGTTGCCAGTGCCCGGATCGACGGCGATGACCTTGCCAAAGCTATCCTCCACCGCGCCCACCTGCTGCGTCCGGGCTCCGCCCAAACCGGGATCATAGGCGCCCGCGTTGGGGAGCGTACCGGCCGCCTGCGGACGGTCCGGAGTCTCCGTGGTCGGATGCGGCACGGCGTTCTTCGAGAAGATGCGGTGCTCTTCACGCGCGAACACGTACAGCAGCTTGGTCAGCGGGCTGTAGCTATGCGACATCCAGTTGGCGGCGCCGTCAACTCCCGGCCACGTATGATCGTTTCCTTCCGGAGTCGGCTCCTGGCCAGGGAACACTTCCGGACGTCCGTTGTCATCGAAGCCCTTGGCCCAGGTCTGCTTCACGAACGATTTGGCCATGAGGAATTTCCCGGTCGTGCGGTCCAGCAGGTAATAGAAGCCGTTACGGTTGGCCCAGGCCAGGGCCTTGGTGTTCACTCCGCGGAACTGCGTGTCGAGCAGGATGGGAATCTGCGTGGAATCCCAATCGTGCAGGTCATGCGGAGTGAACTGGAAGTGCCACTTCAGCTTTCCAGTATCCGGATCCAGCGCCAGCACCGAACACGAATAAAGATTGTCGCCCTTGCGGAAGTCGTCATTGTAATCCGGCCACGGGTTGCTGGTGCCCCAGAACAATGTGTTGGTTTCCGGATCGTAGGAACCGTTATTCCAAGTGGTCGCGCCGCCGGTCTTCCAGGAATCACCGTCCCAGGTGCCGAAGTTGGGTTCGCCCGGTTGCGGAATGGTGTGGAAACGCCAGAGGAGCTTGCCGGTCTTGGGATCGTAGGCGTCCAGGAAGCCGCTGACGCCGCGTTCGCCACCCGCCATGCCGACAATCAACTTATCTTTTACGATCAGCGGAGCGCCCGGAGCCGCGTAGCCCGCGGCGGCCGTGTAATCGTACATCTTGGTCTTCCACAACTCGCGGCCGGAGCGCGCGTCCACCGCGATCACGTGCATGTCCAGCGTGTTCATGAACAGCGTATTGTCCAGGATCGCGAGTCCGCGGTTGACTTTGCCGCAGCAGTTAAACGTGCGCGGCGGATTGCGGTACTCATAGCTCCACAACTGGCGGCCCGTCGCGGCGTCCAGCGCGTGGATCGCGTTTTCCGGCCGCGTCAGGTACATGACGCCGTTGACCACCAGCGGCGTGGTTTCGAATTTTTCGATATGGTGGCCCTGAAACAGCCACTTGACCTTGAGGTTCTTGACGTTCGACGCGTTGATCTGATTCAATCCGCTGAACCGCCAGCTATTGTACGTGCGCGAGTACATCAACCAGTTGCCCTGGTCCTCGGAAGCCTTTAGCAACCGGTCACTGGTAATCGGGAGTCCCTGGCCGCTCAGGCTCCAGACGGCCGCTGCGGCAAACGTGGCGCCCGCCAGGCGCACGCCCCACTTCATCCTTTTCGTAGCTTGCATCATCATTCTCCCTTCAGGGAATTCAAGTACGCCACCAGGTTGGCCAAATCGGTCTTGCTGAGCCGTTCGTAGGAAGGCATCAGGGATGGTTTGTCGCGCTTGACTTCTTTCAAGCCGTCCTTCATGACGGAGCGCAGATTCCCGCTCATATCCCGCACCTGGATGGACAGATCGTCTTCGTTAAGGCGGATACCACTCACGTTCTGACCCGACTTGGTGACCAACTGCACCGCTCGAAAATTGTTGGCGACAATGGCGTTCGGTTTCACCAGCGATTCTTCCAGAAAGACCAGTCCGCGGCGGCGGCCGACGTTGGTCAGATCCGGCCCCAGGTCCAGGCCCTGATCGCCGATGCGATGGCAACCCGCGCAGCCGTTCTTGGCGTAGAGTTCCTTGCCTGCGGCAGCGTCGCCCGGAGCTTTCTCGGCCATGCCGCGCGAACCCAGGCGCTGTACAAAACCGGCGACTTTCCAGATGTCGTCATCGGCAAAGCGTGACGCCGGCATTTCCGAACCCGGAATGCCGCTGCGAATGGTGCGGAATAATTCCGGGTCGGAACCGCCCATGCGGTAAATGCCGACGGTCAAATCCGCCCCGCGGCCGCCTTCCCCGCGCGCGCCGTGACAAACCGCGCATTGCACCTGGAACAGAACTCCACCTTGCTGGACATCGGCCTCGCTCGCAAAAGGGTTCTTCTGCGCGATCTCCGCGCTGCGCGCCGCTTCGCCCGTCAACGCCTGATTTTGCACGTTCTGGGCGGCCAACAGCCCGACCGAGGCGGTAACGCCCAAGAGCATTCTGAACAACATAACTTGTTTTGACTCCTCATGCCCGGTCTGTTACCCGGGCACACCACTGCCGCGCGATTGCCGTCCCGGATTTTACGAACCTTCTAGCCAACGATCTGCGGTATCAGTTCTCCGGCCACGTCGGTCAAGCGCATATTGCGGCCGTTGTAGAAGAACGTCAGCCGCTTGTGATCCATGCCGATCAGGTGCAGTAAGGTCGCGTGCAAATCGTGCGCGCCGATGATCTGCTGTTCGGCCTTCCAGCCGAATTCGTCCGACGCCCCAATGGTCTGGCCGCCCTTGATTCCCGCGCCGGCCATCCACACCGTCATGGCTCCTGGATTGTGGTCGCGGCCCACGCCCTTCTGCGACAGTGGCATGCGGCCGAATTCGGAATGCCAGTAGACCAGAGTCTCGTCGAGCAACCCGCGGCGCTTCAGATCCGTGATCAGGCCCGCGATGGGCTTGTCCACTTCCAAGGCGTGCTTGCCGTGGTTCTCGACGATATTGTTGTGCGCGTCCCAGGTGTCAATATTCTGGTTCACCACCGCGCCGTTCCAGAGCTGGACCATGCGCACGCCGCGCTCGACAAGCCTGCGCGCCATCAGGCACTGCCGGCCGAACGGTTCACTGACCTTGTTGTCGAGACCGTACAGACGTTTGGTCTCATCGCTCTCGGAATCGATGTCGATGGCTTCGGGCGCGCAGCCCTGCATGCGGAAGGCCAGCTCATAGGAGCTGATACGCGCGGTGAGCTCGCTGATTCCCGGATGCGACTCGACGTAATTCTGGTTCATGCGCTCCAACTGGTCCAGCTCGGCGCGCTGCTGTTCGAGCGACATCGATCCCGTCGGCGGATGCAAGTCCAAAATCGGGTCGCCGAGCGCCCGGAACATGGTTCCCTGATAGGAGGCCGGCAGGAAGCCCGCGCTCCACTGCGAAGCTCCGGTGAACGGTCCGCCGCGCGGATCCTGAATCACCACGAACGCCGGCAGGTTCTGATTCTCGCTGCCCAGGCCGTAGGTCACCCAGGAGCCGACGCTGGGGAAGCCGGCGATGATCGAGCCGGTGTTCCATTCGTAGCTCGACAGCGTATGGTCCACCGAGCGGCCTTGCGCGGAATGGATGAACGCGATGTCGTCGACCACTCCGCCGATGTTGGGGAACAGTTCAGAAACGTATTTGCCCGACTTGCCGTGCTGCTTGAACTGGTACGGGCTCTTCATCAGAGGGCCCGGATAGCCCTGGCGAACGGTCACCTCGCCTTTGCCTTCGAGCGGCTTGCCGTGATATTTCTCCAGCATCGGCTTATAGTCGAACGTATCGACCTGGCTCACGCCGCCGCACATGAACAAAGAGATGACCGACTTGGCGCGCGGCTTGAAGTGCGCGGGTTTGGGCAGGAACGGAGAATCCTTAACGCCGGCCGAGCCGGTGCAGGAAAGGTTCTTCGATTCCGCCGGTTCCGCCAGCAGTCCGTTCCGGCTCAGCAGATAGGCCAGCGCGAGGCCGCCCATGCCCTCGCCGGTCTGCTGCAGGAGGTCGCGCCGGGAAATGAAACGCTTCCGGCTCATTCCGGTACATTCGCCGTTAGCTTCGTTGCCTTCGTGTTGTTTCATGGCCGCTCCTAGTTGATATACACGAACTCGTTGGAATTCAGCACCACGTGCGCGAATTCCGCCAGCGGACTCAGCGAAAGCACACTGCTATTCCCGCCCGCTTTACTGGCCGCCTCGCTGCGTTCCTTCACGAAATCCACCGCCTGTTGCAGTTCCTTGGCGGAAGCTTCCCGGCTATAAGCGATCCGGTAGATCTGCTTGATCCCCGCCGCCGGATCGGCCCCGGCTTCCTTCCGCGCGCGGGCCGCCAGATGCTGGGACTGGACAATGAACGACTCATTGTTGAACAGCGTCAACGCCTGCGTGGGCACGGTGGTCACATCGCGCCGTTCGCAACTGAGGCTCGGGTTGGATTGATCGAAAACCTCAAACATCGGGTACTTCAGATTGCGTTTGACGGTAGCGTAGATGCTGCGCCGCCAGGTGGAAGGTTCGTCCTTGGTGACCGGAAACTTGCCTTTGATCGAAGCTCCGCTCACCAGGGCCTTGGGTACCGGCGGGAAGAACGCCGGACCGCCGGCTTCCAGATTCAGGTCGCCGCTGGCCGAAAGAATCGCATCGCGAATGATCTCCGCCTCCAGGCGTTTCACCGGGAACCGCCACAGGAACGTGTCGGTGGAGTCTTTGGCGAGGCTCTCGTCGTTATAGAAAGCCGACGCCATCTTATACGTCTCCGAATTCATGATCAGCCGGTGCATCTGCTTTACGCTCCAGCCCTGGCGGACAAATTCGGTGGCCAGCCAATCGAGCAGCACCTGATTGGAGGGCTGCGTGCCCATCTTGCCGAAGTTGTTGGGCGTCGAAACAATCCCCTGCCCGAAGTGCTGATACCAGATCCGGTTGACCATCACGCGCGCGGTGAGGGGGTTTTCCGGAGACGCAATGAACTCGGCCAAGCCCCTGCGCCGCCCGCTGGTCGGGAATTCGCTGTTCCGCGGAGACGCAATCTTCGCGGGGCCGGGATTCAGCACCGTGAGGAAACCCGGCTCGACGACCGGCGCCTTCATTTCGTCGGCGAAAGTACCCAGGCCCGTGGCGGCAAAATAGATCGGCGGCGGCGTGTAGCTCTCGCCCTTCGCCGGCATATACTTGCCCTTAAATCCGAATTCCTCATAATTAACGCTTCCCGTGGTTCCGGGCTGGAATGGGGCATGCGGCGTGAAGCGGAAGTCGCCATCGCGGACGCCCATGGCGACGGGCGGCTTCGCGGGAATCTCTTTCTTCAGAGCGGCAATCTGGTCTTCCAGAGCCTTGCGCTTCGGTTCATCCTGGTTGTTGAGTTTGATCTTGGCGCGGTAATCGCCATCCTCATCGCCCGTGGCGCGAATCGTGGACACCTGAGCGACCAGCAGCCTTTGCCCCGGCGTGCGCTTGTCTTCGGGGGTCTTGAAGGCTTCCTGAATGTCGGCCGGCAGCTTCGCCAGCATCGCCTGGAACAGATCCTTCCGGTAAGGCGCTTCAATTCCAGCGATTTGCTGCGTGACGGCCTTGATCTTGCCGTTAATATCGCTGGCGGTCTTCTCGTACTTCGACCACTCATCGGAAGACACCAGCGGATGTTCATATTCCACGAACGTGTTAAAGACGGCCAGCGTCTTGTAATAGTCGCGGCGCGTGATCGGATCGAACTTGTGATCGTGGCAGCGCGCGCAGTTGATGGTCAGCGCCTGAAAGCCCTGCATCGCGGTGCGCGCCATGTCGTCCATGTAATCGAACCGGTAGTTCGGATTCTCCAGATCGCGGTCCAGAACGCGGGGTCCCAGGCGCACGAAGCCGGTCGCCGTCTTGCTGTCAAAGGTCGGATTGTCGATTTCATCGCCGGCCAATTGTTCAATGACGAACCGGTTGTAAGGCTTGTCTTCGTTGAACGCCTTGATCACGTAATCGCGATAGCGCCAGGCGTCTTCGTAATCGTAATCGTACTCGTAGCCGGTGCTGTCGGCATAACGGGCTACGTCGAGCCACAAGCGCGCCCAGCGCTCGCCGTAGTGCGGCGAAGCCAGTAGCTTGTCCACGATTTTCTCGTAAGCGTTCGGCGAAGAATCGTTGACGAACGCATCCACTTCAGCCGGAGGCGGCAGCAATCCGGTCAGATCCAGATAGGCCCTGCGGATTAAAGTCCGTTTGTCGGCTGGCGGCGCGGCCTGCAAACCTTTTTCTTCCTGCTTGGCTTTCACGAACGCGTCGATGGGATTGTGGTTCCAGCGATCATCCGCCAGCTTCGGCACGGCGGCGCGGACCGGCTTCTGGAACGCCCAATATTTCCGGTCCGTATCCGTAACGGGTCTTTCCGAATAGCTCCCGAACTTCAGCAGCGAGCTGTCATCGGCTTTGTTGGTGACTTCCATCGGCTTCGGCGCATCCGCCATCGGCGCACCCGCGTCGATCCACTCTTTGACTGCGGCGATTTCTTCGGGGCTCAGCGGAGGCAGCGGAGCCATCGGCATCGCCGGCTTCATTTGCCCGGTGATGCGCTTATAAAGAAGACTCTCGGCGGAGTTGCCGGGCACAACCGCTGGGCCGTGGTCGCCGCCCTTGAGCAGCGCATCCCGGCTGACGACGCTGAAGTGCGACATCTGTGCCGTTTCGCCGTGACACTGCTGGCACTTCGCCAACACCGCGGCCACCTGTGGAGACTGCCCCTTCTGACCTAAGATCGTGGAACCTGGCATCAACAACAACAGCCCCACAATCGCCCATACGGACAACACACCAAACCAGCTTCTGGCAGTTTTAGGTACCGATGGCATCCCGTTCTCCTCTGCTACACAATATCGAACATTATTCCCAAAAACAAAGGGCCCGGCCCTGTTCCAAGAACCGGGCCCTAGATGTAACAACGCTAACTTAACTTGCGCACAGGCGTCAGTCCGTTGTGCGCAAGGTTTCAAGGTTTAGAAGATCAGCTTCAGCGCGAACTGATACTGCCGCGGATTCATCGAAATGTTCGAACCGAGGATCTGCCCGAACCCGCCGGCGCCGGGCACCGGATTAGCACCCGGCGCACCGGTATTGAAACCAGTGACTCTGCTGCTCCACTGGGTAATGTTGATGTTCGGTTGTCCGAAGTTTACCGTATTCGTGATGTTGTAAACTTCGGCGCGGAACTGCAGCCTCAACTTTTCGCGAAGCGGGAAGTCCTTGAAGATGGACACGTCGGCAGTCCTCGCCGGCGGACCGTAGAGCTGCGCACGCGATTCGTTACCGATCTGTCCAATCGCCGGCGCCGCGAACTTCAAGGGGTTGATCCAGTTCAGGTAGTTTTGGTTGTCCGGCACATAGGATTGTCCCGCTACGACGTTGGGACGATCAGCGGGAATCAGGTTACTGACGTTTGAGTTATACGGAGTAACCGTATTGAGCACGCTAAACGGAATGCCCGTCTGCACGTATGCCATCAGGTTGGTCTGCCAGCCACTCGTGATCCATTTCTTCATGCCGTTGGCATTCTTGCCGAACGGAAGTTCGTAGTTGGCACGGAAAGAAATACGGTGCTTGATACCGATATCGGAATTGCCCCAGTCGTAACTTCTGTCGTAGGGGCGTAGGCTTCCGACCACGATCTGTCCCGTGGTCCCGCCGTCCTGAATGTTAGTCAGGTTGCGGGCAAAGGTATAGTTGACGTTGGCGGTCAATCCCTTGGCATAACGGCGTTCGAAGCTCATCTGCATCGAGTTATACGCCGAAGCGCCCTGCGCCGAATAGTAGTTGATTGACGCCAGGTTCGGCATCACGCCGGCGAACACGCGCGCCGGGTAGGTTCCGGGAATCCCCGATGTACCCGGGTTAGGCATGTTGAGATTCGGATTCCAGTGCAGGTGGCGCGCCACCTGGCCGACGTAACCGAGGCTAAACACGTTGGCGCCAATCTGCTTCTGGAACGTCATATTCCATTGCATGATATAGGCCTGCGGGTAATGCGTCGCGTGCGCGCCTACCGTACCGGGCAGCCGGTTGTTGATGGCCGGCACCGGAGCCGGCGGAGCACCCTGAGAAAGTCTGCCGTATCCAGCCGGGCAGGCGCTGGCGCCCGTCTGGCCCGGGAAGCAATCCAGGTTGATGCCGATGAACGGTGGATTATAGAGGTTCGCGGCGCCGGAAGCGTAGTCCTGAGCGAAACGGCTCATTCCGAATCCGCCGCGAATGACGTACTGTTTCGGAGTGGTAATCGCAAAGCCAAAGCGCGGCTCAAAATTAGTGTGGTAGGACTGCACGCCAGCCTGAGCTCCAACGATAAACGGGTTGCAGGCGGACGGTGTGCAGGCTGCGGCCAGACCTGGGTCGAAATTAGAGCGCTGCCCCTGTGCTGCCGTGAACGGGCTGAAGTAAGACCAGCGCATACCCAGATTCAGGGTGAGCCAAGGCTTGGCATGCCAGTCGTCCTGCACGAACAGAGCGGGCTCCCAGAAACGGAAGTACTGGCGCTTGTCGTTGATCTGGCGCTGAATTTGATCCGGCTTACCTTGGACAAAGTTGACCAAGTCGGTCAACTGATCCTGTGTAAATCTGAAGTAGCCCAAGCCGAACGTGTTCTGGTAATAGTTCAGTTGCCGGCGGATGAGGCTGGCGCCAAACTTTACGTTGTGGGCTCCATGGGTCCAGGCGATTGAGCCCTGTTCCTGAAAAACGTTATTGATGTCCAGAATCGGAACGAAACGGTCGTCACCCAGCGTGAAGCTGCTGCCAGTTCCACGCATCGGTACGATGTCGATCGTCGCCAAACCGGAAATCTGGTCCGTCACATTGGTGCCGGGCATCCCGAACTTTTGGCTGGCGTTGGTCCCCTGGTTCGTGGATGACGTATAGATGTACAGCCGCGTGAAGCCACCCTTCAGCTCCATTACCATTGTTGGGCTGAACACGTGGACGAAGTCCAGCATGTAGCTCTGCGTATCGCCCACCGACGGTCCCGGGAAAATTCCGCCGCCCGCGCTCACCTTGACCCCGTCTACAGTCACATCCGGAAACAGCGAGGGCTGCGAATTGAAGGTCGGGTTGTAGGAAAAACGCCCGAATATGCTATCCCGGTCGGAGAACTTGTGGTCAATGCGGGCATCGTAGGTATTGCTCCGGTAGCTCTTATTACGGTTGTCGAGGTAGTTCGCACCCAACCTGCCTGGCGTACCGGTATTCGGATACGGCCACAGCTTCCAGTACTTGAGAGCCACCGGATCAAGCTGGGAGGCCGGAATGATCGGGCCGCCGACGTCGCTGAAGTTACCAGGATTGTCGATCTGAAACCGCGTGGGCGTGAAGATGGTCCCGGTGGGAACGCCCTGCACAATTCTCAATGCTTCGTAGTCGCCAAAGAAGAAGGTCTTGTCCTTCTTGATGCGCCCGCCGAGCGAGCCGCCAAACTGATTCTGGCGGTATATGGGACGGACAACACCCGCTTTGTTGGCGAAGAAGTCGTTCGCGTTCAGCTTGTCGTTGCGGAGGAACTCATAAAGACCGCCGTGGAAATCGTTAGACCCCGATTTGGTCAGCAAGTTCACCACCGCGCCGCCCGCGCGGCCCACTTCGGCCGGGTAGCTGTTGGTGTCAACCTTGACTTCCTGGATCATGTCGATGGAGGGGCGCAACATGATCAGAAAGTGCTCCCGGTCGTTGTTATCCATGCCGTCGACGAGGTTGTTGTTGAAAATTTCGTTCTGGCCGTTGGCGCTCACGTTACCGGTCTGGCGGCGGTCGTCGGGGCGGGTGCCGCTCAGAATCGAATTGGCGGGTCCGGGGGCCACGCCCACTGTGCTCTGTACCAGCGTGACGAAGTTCCGTCCGTTCAACGGCAGATCCTGCACCGATTGCGCCGCGATTACCGTCGACAGCGTCGCCGAGTCGGTCTGCAGGGCCGGGCTCTGCGCGACCACTTCCACGACCTCGGTCACGTTGCCCACTTCCAATTTCATGTCATGGCGCGCGCGGTCGCCGGCCGAAACGCTGAAGGTGGCCGTGGTTTTCTTGAAGCTAGGCGCCTCCGCCGTAACGGTGTACTGCCCGGAAGGCAGCAGGTTGACCACAAAGTCACCGGAAGCCGACGTCGTCGTCGTCTTCGTGTCGTTGGTCGCCATATTGGTGACCGTGATCTTCACGCCGGGAATAACCGCCCCACCCGGATCCGACACGGTGCCGAGGATGTCGGCGGTATTGACCTGAGATTCAGCTTTGTTAACAATTAGCAGGCAAAAGGCGACCATCACCAACGAGAATGCGGTCAGGATGCGCTGAGACATAGTGTTCTTCCTAAGCTTGTCCGGCAAATAGCCAAACTGATCAAATGACATGCCTAACCACAGGAGCAAGTACTTTGAAATCTCTTAGCAATGCATAAGGAAAATATTAGCTCTGTCGGTAACTGTCAGTTTCAATTGTACTTCACATTCCCACCGGAGTTTCCGCTGGCCCATTTGATGTCAATATGGCAAGTACGGCAGCCTGGATGTCTCCCTGGGCGAAGCCCAGACGGCGCTCAAGTGCAAGCGGCCCTCCAAGGTTTTTCGACGATCTGGTCAACAGAGGGAAGCC